>CAYYRN010000009.1:0-44607 GCA_964474295.1 uncultured Eubacteriales bacterium | reverse complement strand
GATGACGGGTACTTTCGTCATCCTGAACGAAGTGAAGGATCTCGTTGAGGTCGAGCAAAAAAGTCAAAATCCTGCCCATGCGGCTCTTTCGCTTCACTCAAGGATGACAGACAGGGAGGGCGAAGAATCTACCAAAGTAATGCAAAAATCCCCGCCGTGTCATCTTCGAGCGCAAGCGAAAGATCTCGGCGGGGGAGTGAATAATTTGCCGACGGAAAGAAAAAGAGCTTCTCGGATTTTAGTCCGAAAAGCTCCTGCGTTTTTATAATTTATATACCGAGATATGCGGCAATTGTATCCCATTCATTTACAGCCAATTTAATGGCAGAGAAAAGTTTAACCATTCTTCTCCAAATTTCAGCAATGTGGCTGTATTTAACAACCTCAAGGTCACTGTCTGTAAGTAAGCTTTCGTCGGTAACGGTAAATGTGAAGATGCTGCTTGCCGCTGCGTGGTCGGAAACATTTGAACCGTCATCTTCATTTGTTATCCACTGATAGTTAAATGTTTCGCATTTAAGCTCAACACCGTCGCCGTCTCTGTACATAAAGCGTTCGGCTGAATCCCAGTTGCCCCATTTTGCAAGCTTGTTTGTGTTTTGGAAAATCAAGTCGTTGTAATTGCTTTCATTGTAAATTTCAATCCAACTGTCTTTGAAGCCGTTATCAACGCAGAAATCAGCCATCGAACCGTTGTAGTTGAAGAAATATTCATTAAAGTCACCGGTAACAATAACGGGGCGGTTAACTTTTCGTGAATTTATAATTTTGGCAAGCTGGTCAAAATTATCTTTTCTTGCCGCAAGGCTGCCGGCATCACCGAAAGCATCGGCATGGATGTTATAAATGTCAATGTAAACGCCCTGTGCAATTTCAACGCAGGCATAAGTAATGCCCTTTTGCGAAAATTGGTCTGCACCGTCATCAATAATGCCGTAAAGGGTGTCCCAAGGTGTGTGCGTTTCGTTGTAAATTTTGTGGTTTGTTGTGTAAATGTTGGTGCCGTCACCGTAAGGAACGCCGCCGTGATGGAATGTTGAATAATTGTAGCCCTCCAAAGCACCGGTAAAGGTTTTGTGATAACTGAAATCTTCCTGAACGGCAACAATATCGAACTGATTTTCGGAAATAAAGTTAGCGATGGTTACTTGATTTTTCTTAACATCTCTTACTTCGCCGCCGACAAAAGCACTGAAGTCGGGCAGACCGGAGATGTTGTAATCAACGATGCTGAACTTACCTGTGACAGTGGTTGTTGCTTTTGATGTCTCGCTTACAGCCGAAGCGGTAAGACAGGATGAAAGCAGCAAAACACATGCCAATACAATTGACATTACTTTTTTCATTTGATTTTCCACCTTTTCTTTGTAATTTTGTAACAATGTAATTATAGTACCGTTTTTTTTAAAATGTCAATATTTTTTAGCAAAAAAATTAAGAAAAATTAATAAAAAATGTTCTGTGCGGGAAAATTTGCACAGAACATTTTTAAAACTTTTGTTATTTTACCGCAAGTTCAAAGCTGAACGAAAGCTCGTCATCGCAAAGAACACGGTATTTTTCAAGTGTGTAAGCACCGCAGGAGGCAGTACCCGTTCCCGAAAGGAAGCCGTCAAGATTAAGGAGCGATGTTTCGGCTCTTTCAATTTCCTCTTGATGCTTTGCATCCTCAAGCGACTGAACGGTGTAATCGTGTATGTTAAAGCTGAAATTGCCCTGACAGTTCGCAAAAACAAGTCCGCACGAATTTTCAGCTGTAACTTCAAGGTATCTGACTTCGGTGTGACAGCCGTTTTCCTGAGGGAAAATGTACGGCTCATGCGTTTCTTCGACCTTTGCCTCGTAAATTCCGAGGGTCGCCTGTGCCTTGAAGTCGGCAAGGTTTTCTTTTTCACCGAGTCCGAAATATTTGATGTTGTCCATTTTCTTCGGCATTTCAAAGCTTAAACCGAAACGTGGCAAATCAGGCTCGATTTCGTCATTTACCTTTTTGAGCGTTGCGGCAACTTTAATTTTTCCCGATGAATAAACGGTATAGGTAATGTTTGAATTGAAAAGCACGTTTTCATCGCTTGCAATGACGTAATCAACCGAAACAATCGCTTTTCTTGAGCATTTTTCAAAACCGAAAGAAACGGCTTTGGCTTCAGCTTTTGAAAGCTCGCCCTTTGTCCAGTAGCTTTCCTTATACCATTTCTCGTTATCGTGATATGCTCTCTTGAAAGAAGGCAGGAAGCCCCTTACACCTCTTGCGGGCGATTGGTTTACAAATTCGTTGCCGTCAAACGAAAGGCTCGACATTTCGCCGCTTGATTTTACAAATGCAACCTTACCCTTTTCGGTGATTATCGTGAGTGTGTCGGCATTGTCTTGAACCTTGATTTCTTCCGATGAGCACGCGGCAAGTTGAAGTTCTTTGTATGTTTCGTTCAAAACGCACTGTTGCTTTGAAATTTGATTGCCGTTTTCCGTGCAGATGAAATTGATGTGATATTCTTCTGTTTTCTTCATTTTTGTTTCAAAGGGAATAATAACTCTCTTTTCACTGTTGGGAGAAATGTCAAGCTTCAAATTTCCGCTTTCACATACTTTGCCGTTTTCAAGAAGCTCCCACCTGAAATCATAAACGTCGGCATTTGTAAAATAGTTCGTGTTTTTGAAGAAAAATTCATTAGCTTCATAGTGACGTATGCGAATCGGTCTGTAAACCTCTTTCATTTCCCAAGCTCCCGTGTGCGGAGTTCTGTCGGGATAAACAAGACCGTCAACACAGAAGTTTTTATCGTGAAGCTTTTCGCCGTGGTCGCCGCCGTATGTGTATTTTAAATTTTTGTTGTAAGTTGAAGCTGCGTGGTCACACCACTCCCAAATACAGCCGCCCATATACTTGTCTTTTGAGTAAAATGCATCCCAATATTCTTCAAGCGAGCCGGGACCGACGCCCATAGCGTGAGCGTATTCGCAAAGGAAGTAAGGCTTATCTTCGTTTATTACTCTCTTCTTTACATATTTCGGGTTGAGGTTTTCACCGTAAAAAGAGGTGATACGCTCATACATATTGGATGCAATGTCGTAAGCCAGCGTGTTTGTAAACATTGCGTTTTCATAATGAACGGGGATGTCGGGGCAAATTGTTTTGGCAACACCGTATGCCGCATCGTGACAAATGCCGTTGCCCGTTTCGTTGCCGAGTGACCACATTGCAATACAAGGATTGTTTCTGTCACGCATAATCATTCTCTTTACCCTGTCGCAAAATCTGTGAAGCCAAATCGGGTCGGATGCGATGCAGTTTATGTGTCCCAAAAATTCACGGGAACCGTGAGCCTCTATATCGGCTTCGTCACAAACATAAAGTCCCAAAACGGAGCAGGCGATTATAAAAATCGGGTCGGGAGGATAATGCGATGTTCTTACTGTGTTGACGTTAAGACTTTTCATCAGCTTGATGTCTGCGATAATCTCATCAACGCTCATAACGTAACCCTTGTCGGGAGTTGAATCGTGGTGGTTTACACCTTTCATTTTTATCGGTTGTGAGTTGAATTTGTATACATCCTTTTCAATTTCGATGGTTTTGAATCCGATGACGGTTCTTACAAATTCTATGTCCCTGCCGTCTTTTGAAAGATGTGCGACAGCGGTGTAAGTTTTCGGCTTTTCCGCATTCCATTCCGTAACGTCGAGAACGGGAAAATAAGCAAAGAATGTGTCCGGTTGTTCGCCCGTAATCATCTCGTCCGAGGTGTTCAAGGAAGTGCTTGCAATTTCTTCTTTGCCGTCGAATATCGTAATTGAAAGGTCGTTTTCGTCGGCATTTTCAATTTGCGTCATAACGGTAAGGGAATATTTGCCGTCACCGATTTTCTTCGGTGTGTAGCAAATGTCGAAAATGTAGCTTTCATCGTTTTCCGTCAGCAAAACATCCCTGAAAATTCCGTTTTCTCTGAACATATCCTGACATTCAAGGTACGTTGCGTTCGACCACTTGTAAACTACCGCCACAAGCTCGTTTTCGCCTTTTGAAACAAACTTTGTTATGTCAAATTCGGCAGAGTTATGCGCACCCTCGCTGTAACCGACAAATTTACCGTTTATGTATAAATCAAGGCTTGAAATAACACCTAAAAAGGTAAGAATATATTTTTTGTCTTCCTTTTCAATGTTAAACTTTTTCCTGTAAACACCGCAGGAAGCATCGGGAACATTGGGATAAATCGACTTGTCACGGTCTGTAAAAGGAAAACGCGTGTTAAGATAGCACGGAGCTTCGTAACCCGTTCTCTGCCAAGTTGACGGGACTGTTACTTTGTCAAATTCAAGCTTGTCCGTGTCAAAAACTTCCTCAAGACGTGTGCAGTCTTCGTAATACCTGAAGTCCCATTCTCCGCTGAGTACCTTCACACAGTCGCTTGAAAACCTTTCTGTGGTGAAATCAGTCGAATCGAGAATTTCTTTGCTCTTGAACGGGATAAAATAAGCTCTTGCGGGCATTTTCCCAAATTCAACAACAGAAAAGTCATTGTAATTTGTTTTGTTCATTGAATAAATCATTGGCAAAACCTCCGCTTTATTTGTTTTTCTTTGTAATTTTTTTTACGATCAAACCTGTTGCGGCTGCGGCAAGCGTTAATGCCGCCGTGCCGACACCGATTTTTTTAAGATTTGTTTTCTGCTCGGCATTTATCTTTTTTTGAGGAGAAATAGCACTTTTACTGCTTAATGCAAAATCGGAAAAATAATAATCCTTCGTTTTGATTTCGGAAATATTTTTTTCGTCAAGAGTTATCAGTTTAACTCCCGTTTTGATTCCGTCCGTATAGCCGTTAAATCCGCTTCCTTTGCATTGAGCAAGCAATATTCCGTCAACATATCCCTCAAAATCGTTTTTGTGGTCATGTCCGAAAAACGCTCCCTTTACACCGCATTTTTTCCAAACATCAAATTCACCGTTGTTGTAGTCGGGCGGGCAGGGGGCTTCTCCGAGAAAGCCTTTAACGTTTTCCTTTAAAACATAGTGTTTTCCGCTGAAAATAGAATGTCCCTTAATTCCCTGTGCCGCTTCCGAGCCTTTAACTTCTTTTAAAAGCTTGTAAATTTCCGTAACGGGCATATGCTGAAATACAAGCGACGGCACGTTTTCACCGCCGTTTTTTTCACGGAAATTATTTGCAACTTCTTCAAACCATTCAAGCCTGTCGTTATGTACCCAGTCATAACCGCCGATTTCAGGCAAAGTGCTGTGCGTTGCACCTGAATCTATAAAGAAAAGCAGGCACTTTGTTTTGTTGCTTTTACCTTTCAAAGCTATGTAATGGTTGGCATATCCCGAAAGTTCGGGCTTATCCTCACGGACAAGACATTCATCATAAGCGGAAAAAGTCTTAACTGTCAGCTTCGGAGGAAGCTGTTCTTTATCGTGTTCGTGGTTTCCGAGAACCATTGTAAACGGGATGTTACGTTCCCTTATCGGCTTTGTAATTGCTTTAACGGTCTTTTGCAAATCTTCCTGTTCAAAATCCAAAGCGTTGTCGCCGTTAAAAACAACAAGGTCGGGTGAAAGAGCTTTGACGGCGGCCTCCGTAAGCAGTAAAGAATCCTCTGTCTTTTTCAGAATTTCTCTGTTCCCGTTTGCCTGACGTTCATGCAAATCCGTAATCACAAGAATTTTAAATTTACCGTTTTCGTTAAATTTAAGTGTCCGTTTTTTCATCAAAATCACTTATCCTTTCGTGATTTTTTAATTTTATTTGTGATTATGCCGACTGCCGCAATACCTCCGACGGCAAGCAGAATATTTCTTGCTTTTGTAAGGTTAACGCTTGTCCTGTCGCTCATTCTCGATTGTATCGGCCCCAGCGATGACGGTGTAAGTCCGAGTTCTTTAAAACGAATCATCTCCGATTTAAAATCACGGGGATTGTTTTCGTCAATCGTAACAAGTCTTACCCCACAGCGGCAACCGTCGGTGTAGGCGAAAAGTCCGGCAAGCTTGTTTTGAGCCATATAAATTCCGTCAACATATCCCTCAAAATCATTCATATGGTCATGTCCGAAAAACGCACCGATAATATCTCCCGTTTTTTTCCAGCTTTCAAACTGACCGTTGTTAAAGCAGGGCGGACACGGCCCTTCACCGAGGTAGCCTTTTATTCCGTCTTTCAAAACATAGTATTTGTCATCCCATATTCCGTGACCTTTAACCGCAAACGGTATTTCCCAAGCTTTTGCGGGGCGAAGAAATTCATAAACCTCCGGCACGGGAATGTGCTGGAAAAGCATCGATTCCAAAGGCTTGCCGTCATTGAGGTTTTTAAATTCTTCCGCTGTTTTCTCATACCATTCGATTTGTTCGGTGTCAACCCAATCGTAAACCGAAATTTCTCTCTTTTCGCAAAGGTTGTTTGAATCCATAAACCAAAGGTTGAATTTAGGCTCATCGTCTTTTGATGAAAGAATGTTGACAAAGTAGTTTACACGGTCTTTTTCTTCAGGTGTGGCATTAAAAGCAACGCAGTTTTCGTATTCACGGAAAACCGAGAGAATTTCGTCAACGCTGATTTTGTCTTTAAGGTCGTGGTCGTGGTTGCCGTTGACATAGGCAAGCGGAATTTTTCTTTCTCTTATCGGACGTGTGTAATGCAAAAAGCACTTTCTGTATTCTTCCTTTGTGTCGGCAGAAATAATGTCCCCCATAATCACAACAAGGTCGGGGTTCGTTTTGTCTAATGCGGCTTCCGTCAAGGCACAGGTGTCGATGTCTTTTCGTATCATCAAATTTGAATCCAATTTCGATTTAACGTGTGGGTCTCCGAGTATTAATATTTTAAATTTACCGTCTTTTGAAAATCTTAAAGCTTTTTCCATTTTTAACCTCAGTCGATTTTTGTTTTGAGAATGTTAATAATCATTTTCGCCGCCTTGTAAATGTCACCGCAGCCGAGGGTGATTACAAGGTCGCCGCTTTCCGCATTTTCAACGATGTAATCGGCAATTTCTTCAAATGTGTCAAACCAAACGCTGCCGGGAATTTTTTCCGCAAGCTGTGAGGTGTAAATTCCGTATGTGTTGATTTCACGCGAACCCATAATTTCGCTCATAACGCATTTGTCGGGTATTTGAAGAACCCTGACAAAATCGTCAAAGTGATTTTTTGTTCTCGAATAGGTAAACGGCTGAAAAACAGCCCAGACTTTCTTGTAACCCATTTTCATAGCGGAGTCGAGAGTAACCTCAAGCTCTGTCGGGTGATGTGCGTAATCGTCAGCAACGGTAATGCCGGCATATTTTCCGAGAATTTCAAATCTTCTGCCCGCACCTCGGAAAGCCTCAATGCCGAAAATGCACTCATCTATCGTAACGGAGCTGTGCAGTGCCGCCGTGACAGCCGCAAGGGCGTTAAGCACATTGTGTTTTCCGGGTATGGAAAGCTTTATGTGACCTATCTTTTTCCCCTCGGTGCAAACATCAAAGCTGTAAAAAGCACCATCTGCCGTTACATTGTCGGCATAAAAATCGTTCGTTTTTTCAAAACCGAACGAAATCATTTCTTTACCCTCAATGTTTTCTATTGCCTTGAGTGTGTTTGCATCGTCACCGTTATAGATTATTGTTTTTGTCGCCTTGTTCGCAAAACGGTTAAAGGATTTTATAATGTTTTCGAGCGTTCCGAAATAGTCGAGATGGTCGGCATCGATGTTAAGTATCAAAGCCGTGTCGGGATAAAGGTCAAGAAAGGTGTCTTTAAATTCACACGCTTCGCAAACCATATTTTCACTGTTTCCCGCAAGACCGTAGCTGTCCGTAAGCGGAAGCTTGCCGCCGATAACTGCGGAGGGGTCTTTTTTTGAAGCGACGAGAATTTGGGTAAGCATTGATGTTACGGTTGTTTTGCCGTGTGTACCGCAAACACAAATGCAGTTGTCGTACATATTCGTAATCGCACCGAGAAGCTCCGAACGTTTGAATGTCGGTATGGAGGAGTTTTTTGCGGCAATCAATTCGGGATTGTCCTCCATAATCGCAGCGGAGTAAACAATCATTTCCGCACCCTCGATGTTTTCGGCTTTTTGACCGAGTGTAACCTTTATTCCCAAATTTCTTATTCTGGCAAGTATATCACTTTCGTTATTGTCGGAGCCGGAAAGTATATACCCCTCGTTGTGGAGAATTTCGGCAAGGGGACACATACCGGAGCCGCCTATTCCTATAAAATGTATGCGTTTGACTTCTTTTAAAAGCATTTCTATGTCGGACACAGAAAACAACACCTTTCAATTTATCTGTATTTTATTTATTATATTACATTCCGAATAAAAAATAAACACTTTTATGCAAAATTTATGATGTTTATGAAAAAAGCGGCGTAACACAGATAACGGATTAAACATAGTATATTTTTGAGAATCTAACTGATAATCGCACTATATTAACCGATAGTTAGGATGAAAGATATGAAACTTTTGATTATACCTGCGGATAATAGGCAGCTTTATACGGCGGAGCATTTGAAAGAAAACGGAATCGAATGTACGGTATATCATCCGAATTTGCCTATGAAAGATACAGAAAACAAGTTCGACGGAGCTGTTTTCGCATTGCCGAGTATTAAATTTTCAAGGGTAAACTGCGAATATGACGTAAAGCTCGAAAACATTTTGCCGCTTGTGAAAAAAGGCGGATATGTTTTTTACGCAATGGCTGATGAAACGTTTAAAAGTGCGGTTGAAAATGCGGATTTAAAACTGTTCGATTATTATTCGAGAGAGGAATTGATAATTTTAAATGCGGCTTTGACGGCACAGGGAGTGCTGGAGCTTGTGCTGATAAACACCGATGTAATAGCCAAGGACTTAAAGGTGCTTGTTACGGGTTACGGCAAAACGGGTGAAGCAATTGCCGATGTTTTATCGAAAAATTATGCCGATGTAACAGTTGCCGCAAGGAAAAGCTCTGCCAGAGCAAAGGCACGCACGAAAAATCTTAAAGCCGTTGATTTTGATGAAATGTGTGACGGGGCGAAAAAATTCGATTTTGTGATTAACACGGTGCCGCAAAAAGTAATCGGAGAAAGTCAGCTTTCTCGTTTTTCCGACAAATGTGTTTTTTTGGAAATTGCCTCCAAACCTTACGGCATTGACGTTTTAAGTGCGGAAAAGCAGAATAAAAAGGTGATAATCGCATCCTCATTGCCGGGAAAATATGTGGCTTGCTCGGCGGGAATTTATATAGCCGAGTCGATTATCGGAATTATAAGGGAGGAAAGCATAAATGACTGAAATTAAAGCGGGTTTTGCTATATGCGGCTCCTTCTGTACTTTTTCAAAGGTAATACCGCAAATAAAAGAACTCGTTCTCAACGGAATCGATGTATATCCCATAATGAGTGAAATTTCGTATTCTACCGATACTCGCTTCGGCAAATGTACGGATTTCAGGGAAGAAATAGAAAGCATATGTTCAAAAAAGATAATTTCGACTATAAAGGATGCCGAACCCATAGGCCCGAAAAAAATGCTCGATATTCTCATCATCGCGCCCTGCACGGGCAACACCTTGGCAAAGCTTGCAAACGGAATTGCGGACACATCAGTCACACTTGCCGCAAAAGCTCATTTGAGAAATTCAAATCCGATTTTGATAGGCGTTTCGACAAATGATGCACTCGGAAATGCCGCAAAGAATATCGGCAGTCTTATGAATTGCAAAAACATATTTTTTATTCCGATGCGTCAGGATGACCCTGTCGGCAAGCCCAATTCCGTTGTTGCGGATTTTTCCAAAACATATGAAGCTATGCTGAAAGCTCTCGAAAAAACTCAAATGCAGCCTGTGTTGTTCTGAAAACGGGATTTAGACTTGCTTTGAAAGAAAAATCAAATATATAATGTTTTAGGGGGATTCTTACAGAAATAATTTCTGCGGAATCCCTTAATTTATGTCATTTAATGCGTTTTATTTCCGTTTAATGAAAGAAAGTCACCCTTTTTATCTAAAAAAATTTTGTTCGGACGGCACATAAAGTTCAAAATTAAGAGATTTTGCAAGATTTTTGTTTTTTAATTGCAAAAATCGTCAAAATCACTTGCAAAAATCAAATAAATATATTACAATGATAAAAGTATACATTTTGGAGGAAAATAAATTATGCTTTACAGCGAATGTTCATCTGAACAGCTTATGCTTGAAAAGGAACAACTTCAGAAAAGATATGATGATTTTAAATCACAAAAGCTTTCCCTCGATATGTCAAGAGGAAAGCCTTCCCCCGAACAGCTCGATTTGTCGATGGATGTACTCGATAAAGTTAAATTTGAAGCTGATTACAAATCGGAAAAAGGCTTTGACTGCCGTAATTACGGTGTGCTTGACGGCATAGAAGAATGTAAAACTCTTTTTGCACAGATGCTTGAGGTTGACGAGAAAAATATTATCGTCGGCGGAAATTCAAGCCTTAATCTTATGTTCGACTATATTTCACAGTGTATGACGCACGGTGCGGGAAGCGAGCCTTGGGCTTCGCAGGGCAAAATTAAGTTTGTTTGTCCCGCTCCCGGATATGACAGGCATTTCGGTGTGCTTGAGTATTTCGGCATTGAAATGATAAATGTCGATATGCTGTCCGACGGCCCCGATACGGAAAAAATATATGAAATCATAAAAGACGAATCGGTCAAGGGAATGTTTGTTGTGCCGAAATATTCAAATCCCGAAGGCATCACATTTTCCGATGAATGTGTCCGCAAAATCGCTGCGATGAAGCCGGCGGCTGACGATTTCAGGGTTGTTTGGGATAACGCTTACTGCATACACGATTTAAACGATACACCCGATAAGCTGCTTAATATTTTTGAAGAAGCGAAAAAATACGGCAACGAGGATATGTTTATCGAAGTTACTTCAACTTCAAAAATATCTTTTCCCGGTGCAGGTGTTGCCGCAATTGCAGCCTCCGAAAAAAACATAAATATGATAAAAAAACGTATGGCAATGCAGACAATCGGCAATGATAAGCTTAATCAGCTTCGTCACGCAAGGTATTTTAAAGACCTTGACGGCTTAAAAGCTCATATGAAAAAGCACGCCGAAATTCTCAAGCCGAAATTCGATGCAGTCATCAAATGCTTTAACGAAGAACTTGCCGATAAGGGAATCGCAACGTGGAAAAATCCGAACGGCGGTTATTTTATAAGCCTTAACGTTCCCGAAGGATGTGCCAAAAGGGTTGGTGAGCTTTGCAAGCAGGCAGGAGTTGTCCTTACAACCCCCGGTGCTACATATCCTTACGGTAAAGACCCGAAAGACAGCAATATTCGTATCGCACCGTCTTTCCCGTCTGTCGAAGAACTTAAAAAAGCCGCGGAGCTTCTTTGCGTTTCGGTACGTCTTGCCGCCTGTGAAAAATATTTAACGAGGTAAACGATATGAAAATCAGAGCCGCTGCCGCAATAATTGCCTGTAAAATAACAAAATTCATTCTTCGTCTTATGAAAAGAGGAGGAACAAACCTTCCCGGTAAGGTTGCCGTCAAAATTTGTCCCTCCGTACTCGGAATAATGGCAAAGGATGTCACAACCGTTATCGTTACCGGCACAAACGGCAAAACCACAACTTCAAGGATGATAGAGCAGTGCTTTATCGAATCGGGACTTGATTATTTCTGCAATAAATCGGGGGCAAATCTGCTCACGGGTATTACAAACGAGTTTGCGGAAAATTCGAGCGTTTTCGGCAAGTGCAGAAAAAAATATGCTCTTATCGAATGTGACGAGGCGGCGTTTAAGCAGGTAAGCAGGTTTGTTGACGCGAAGTATGTACTTGTTACCAACGTGTTCAGAGATCAGCTTGACCGTTTCGGTGAAATTACGCACACTATGAACAGCATAAAAATAGGCATAGAAAATTCTCCCAATGCCGTGGTTTGCCTTAATGCGGATTGTTCTCTTACAACCTCGCTGTCAAAAGAAATCAAAAACAAAATCGTTTATTACGGTGTTGACTGCCCGATATACAAAGACCTTGTTTCGGAAATTTCCGATGCACAGTATTGCATAAACTGTAAGACGGAATATGAATATGAGTACAAAACTTACGGTCATCTCGGCAAATATAAATGTCCGAGGTGCGGCTATAAAAGGCCCGATGCCGCTGTGTCTGTTACGGAAATAATCGAAAGTGCGGTTGACAGCACGACAGTAAATCTGAAGCTTTACGGCAAAGAACGCAAACTGCGCATAAATCTCCCCGGCGGATATAACGTGTACAATGCCGTTTCAGCCGCCGCCGTTGCCGAAAATATGGGACTTGACGCAGAAAAAATAATTACCGCCCTGTCGAGCTTTGAATGTGGCTTCGGAAGAATGGAAAACTTTAACATAGGCGGCAAAAACGTAAGAATGATTCTTGTGAAGAATCCCGCAGGATGCAATCAAGTGCTGAATTTCCTTACAAATACCGTTAAAGAGCCGTGTGTTTTCGTGACGCTTTTGAACGATAAGCTTGCGGACGGTACGGATGTTTCGTGGATATGGGACGTAAACTTTGAAAAGCTTGAAGAACTCGGTGAAAATTTGCCTGTGGTTTATGTAAGCGGAATACGTGCGGATGATATGGCTATGCGTATTAAGTATGCGGGCAGAGACACGGAAAAAATTAAAGTAATTAAGGATTTCGATGAGCTTATCGATGCAATCGAAAAAGAAAAGCTTGATGTTTTCGTTATGCCGACATATACCGCTATGCTGAATCTCAGAGAAAAAATAAGCAAACGCTTCGGCTTTAAAAATTATTGGGAAAATTAAGGAGTGGAAACAAATGGATGAACTTAAAATCTGTTATTTGTACCCCGATGTTCTTAATCTTTACGGTGACGGCGGCAATGTAATCTGTATGGAAAAAAGGCTTAAATGGCGAGGTATAAATGCCGAAATAACAGGTGTTTCCGTCGGTGAAAAGCTGGACGTTGACAACTTCGATTTGTTCTTTATCGGAGGCGGGCAGGATTTTGAACAGGAGGTTTTGCTCAAAGATCTGTCCTCCGGAAAAGGAAAGGAAATAAAAAAAGCCGTAGAGGACGAGAAAGTTTTTCTTGCGATTTGCGGAGGATATCAGCTTCTCGGTAACTACTATAAGACGTGGGACGGCGTGCAGTGCGATTTTATCGGTGCGATAGATTTTTACACGCTCGGAAAAAAAGAAAGAATGATAGGTAACTACTGTTATTGTGTTGATGAGCTTAACGGTCTTAAAGTGGTCGGCTTTGAAAATCATTCGGGAAAAACCTATCTCGGTCAAGGTGTAAGACCTATGGGAAAGGTTCTCAAAGGCTACGGAAATAACGGTGAAGACGGCACTGAAGGAGCAAGGTATAAAAACGTTTTCGCAACATACAGCCACGGCTCTCTTCTTCCCAAAAATCCCGTGCTTGCCGATAAAATTCTTTCAACAGCACTCGAAAGAAAGTACGGCAAAGAATTTCCGCTTTCGCCGCTTGATGATGATTTTGAATTAAAGGCAAATAAATATATGCTTTCACGGCTCGGATGTGAATAAAAGGAGTGTTTTTTTATGAAAATCAAAAGAATTTCCGCTTGTGTTTTTGCCGTTATGTTGGCACTTGTCAGTCTTTCGCCGTGTGCTTTTGCCGAGAACGGCTCACACTTTGAATTTGATTCGGACGGAAAGTTCACAATTCTTCATATCAGCGACCCGCAGGATGACCAATATCCCGCACATAAGCTTGAAGGCTTTATTACAAAGGCGATAGAAAAAGCCGACCCCGATTTTATTGTGATTACGGGCGATATTGTCGAAGATTGGCGTTTCGGTGATATAGGCACGGATGACAAGAATTTCCAAGAGGGTGTTGTTGTGGAGGGCGACTATGAGGCAACACTCGAAAATGTCAAAACGGCGGTCGAAGCTGTTTTTTCTCCGATTGAAAAGACAGGCATTTATTATGCCGTAACGCAGGGAAACAACGATTACAAAAGCGGAATTTCCAACGAGGATTGGCTGAAAATTTATCAGTCTTATCCGCATTGCATAGTTGTTGACGAAAGCGATGACGAAGAGGGAAAAATTGACAGCTATATTGAAATCTACAAGCATCACTCCGATGAAGCGGCTTTCGGAATATGGTTGCTCGACAACGCAAAAGGCTTTAAAGACGGACAGAAAAATTGGTTTAAAAACAAAGAAACGAGCGGTGTGCCTTCAATTGTTTTTGAGCATATTCCGATAAAGGATATCGGCAATCTTTTTGAAAAATGCCACATTTGGGATAAAGGTGCGCTTCTCGGTGACGGCGGTTTTTACCGTTTGAACGGCGATGTTGCCGCAGGTGTCAATTACAACGTTGTTGAGCCTACGGACGGCCCGACCGAAGTGTTTAAAATGTGGAAAGATAAGGGAGTAACAGGTGCTTTCTTCGGTGACTTCCACACTGACGGATATACGGGAGTTTATGACGGAATCACACTCGGTCTTACTTACGGATTTGAATTTTCAAAGCCGGGTCCTTACGGAATGAGAGTAATCGAGCTTGACGAAGACGGAACGTTTGAAACGGATTTGTACACTTATTCAAAAACAAAAAATGAGTTTACTTTGCAGGAAAACGAAACCGTCTCACAGGATAATATCGTACTGTCGCTTCTCGGCGGGGTAGTAAACACCGTAACTTATGTTTTCAGACAGATTTCAGCTTGGCTGAAATTCTGAACAAAAGAGATATTTAAGGAGCTGTAAAAACTTGCTTTTTTACAGTTCCTTTTTTTATTTGAAAAAGTGAAAAAATTATGACAGTTGGGTTACAAGCCTGTTTTTTCTCTTGCACATTTTTTATTATTATAGTATAATATATAAGTTAAAATGGGTTAGCTTTAGATAGCACGGCAAAGATTATCCGTTTTGTCTGAAACGAAAGGTTGAAAAGAATGGAAAATGAGGTAAAAAAACAAAATCAATTTTCTGCCCTTGCAAAAAATCTTTTAAAATATAAATTCGGTGAAAAAAGCCCGAAAGCGTATGTACACACGTTCGGCTGTCAGGGCAACGTGTCGGACGGAGAGCGAATGAAAGGACTGCTTTCCGATATGGGATATGTTTTTGTCGAGGATGAAAAACAGGCTGATTTAATTCTCCTCAACACCTGCGCTATCAGGGAACACGCAGAGGACAGGGTTTTCGGCAACATCGGCAGACTGAAAGTGCTGAAAAAAGCAAATCCCGATTTAATAATCTGCGTTTGCGGCTGTATGGTTCAGCAGAAGCATATCGAAGAAAAAATATACAAAAGCTATCCTTTTGTTTCCGTTGTTTTCGGAACGCACGTTATTCATAAATTGCCTGAATTTGTTTACAGAGCTTTGAATACGGGCAAACGTGTTTACGATACAGACAACACAAACCTCGAAATTGCCGAGGGGGGAAATGTTTGGCGTGACGGCAGCATAAGAGCGTGGCTGCCGATAATGTACGGCTGCAACAATTTCTGTTCTTACTGCGTTGTGCCGTATGTAAGAGGCAGGGAAAGAAGCCGAAAAAGCGAAGAAATTATGAAAGAAGCAAGGCAGCTTGTTTCTATGGGATTTAAAGATATTACGCTTCTCGGTCAAAACGTCAATTCCTACGGCAAAGGTCTTGAGGAAGACATAAACTTCGCAAAGCTTCTCAGAATGATAAACGGTATCGAGGGAGATTTCACAATACGTTTTATGACCTCTCACCCGAAAGACTGCACGTTTGAATTGCTTGATGCAATGGCGGAGTGCGAAAAGGTTGCAAAGCATCTTCATCTTCCGGTGCAAAGCGGAAACGACCGTGTGCTTAACGAAATGAACAGGCATTATGATAGGCAAAAGTACCTTTCGTTAATAGAATATGCCCGCAAGGTTATGCCCGATTTGTCAATTACAAGCGATATAATCGTAGGCTTCCCCGGCGAAACTTATGAGGAATTTTGCGATACGTTAAGCCTTGTGGAAAAGGTAAAATACACATCCCTTTATACTTTTATTTATTCCGCAAGGAAAAACACAAAGGCCGCCGAAATGCCCGACCCCGTAAGTCGTGAAGAAAAGGGCAAATGGTTTGATGAATTGCTGAAGCTTCAAGAGGGTATTGCGGCACAAAGAACGGCATCAATGAAAGGAAAGGTTTTCCGTGTTCTTGCCGAAGAAAAAAGTAAAACCGAAGGCTGGATTGCGGGAAGAACAACGGGGAATGTTATTATAGAGTTCCCTGCGGAGGAAAGTGTTATCGGTTCGTTCTGCGATGTTCTTGTGACCGAGCCTTTGAATTGGATTGTAAAAGGAGAATTGGTGAGCAAAAGCTCATAAAATTTCTTTTAAATAGAAAAAACTAAAGGAGAAAAACAAAAATGGAACTTGAAAAACTTGCAAGGCAGCTCGGTGCTGCAATTCAAGAGGATGCACGCTATAAAACATTTATGGCTGCAAGAGATAAGAACGAGGCTGATGCAGAACTCAACGAGATGATGCAGCAAATTCAGCTTGTTCATATGTCCTACAATCACGAAGCATCAAAAGGTGAGGAAGCCGACACAGAAAAGCTTCAGGAATATGAAAAGCAGTTCAACGAAGTTTACACAAAGGTTATGGATAACGAAAATATGAGAAATTTTGAAGTTGCGAGAAAAGACCTTGACGACCTTATGAAATTTCTTACAGGTATCATAAGTATGTGTGCCTGCGGAGAAGATCCCGAAACCTGCAACCCGAATGCGGCTCATTCATGTTCGGGCGATTGCTCATCTTGCGGTTCCGACTGTCACTGATTAAATATTCGGTCTGAGATAAATTCTCAGACCGATAAAAAAGGAGGGAAAACAATTGGCAGAACTTACACCTATGATGAAACAATATTTTGAGATAAAAAAAGATTATCCCGACACGCTTTTGTTTTTCCGACTGGGAGATTTCTATGAAATGTTTTTTGAGGATGCGAAAATTGCCTCAAAAGAGCTGGAACTTGTGCTTACGGGACGTGACTGCGGTCAGCCGGAGCGTGCGCCTATGTGCGGAGTTCCTTTCCACAGCGTTGAAAACTATCTTGCACGTCTTGTTGCCAAGGGATATAAGGTAGCCATCTGTGAGCAGATGGAAGACCCCGCACTTGCCAAGGGTATTGTCAAAAGGGATGTTTCCAGAGTTTTAACTCCGGGAACGGTAATCGAAAGCAATATGCTTGATGAGGGCAAAAATAATTATTTGGCGGCAGTGGTTTGTTGCAAAAAAACGGCAGGTCTTGCATTTGTCGATATTTCCACGGGCGAAATCCACATAACGTCATTTGAAGAAAAAAATCTGCTTTCTCCGATTGTAAACGAGCTTTGCAAATTTTCACCGAGTGAGGTTATTTTAAACGGCGAAGCGGCGGAACTGACGGGACTTTCAAAGTATATAAAGGTTTCTCTCGGAGCTACCGAGGAGGTTCTCGGTGACGATTATTTTGAATATGAAAACTGCGTCGAAACTATTTTAAGACGTTTAAATAAAGATGTTAAAGAATACGGCTTTTCGGAAGAAAAAACTGCCGTTTCGGCTTTCGGAGCCGCAATAAGATATTTAAGCGAGCTTCAAAAAAGCGATATAAAGAATATTACGAACATTGATTTTTACAAGGACGAAAGCTTTATGTTTCTCAATGCGTCTTCGAGAAACAACCTTGAACTTGTCGAAACCATGCGAAGCCGTGACAAAAGGGGAACGCTTCTTTGGGTAATCGACAAAACAAAGTGTTCCATGGGCAAAAGAATGATAAGACGGTGGCTTGAAAATCCCCTTACGAATTTGGCTTCAATTGTCCGTCGAAACAGAGCCGTGGAAGAACTTTACGATAACAGTGTCCTTTGTTCTGAAATCAGAGAAGCTCTTGACGGAATTTATGATTTTGAACGAATTATGGCAAGAATCGTTTACGGCACGGCAAACGCAAGGGAGCTGAGGTCGCTCGGCATTGCCTGCTCAAAATTGCCGCAAATAAAGAAGCTTATATCCTCTTGCAAAAGCGAAAAATTAAAAAGCATTTACGAAAATTTGGATGAACTTTCGGATATATGCGAACTTATTTTAAATTCCATCGTGGACGAGCCGCCTCTTACCGTGCGTGAGGGTGGAATGATAAGAGCAGGATATAACGAAGAACTCGATACACTGCACTCAATCGAGCATGACAGCGTAAGCTTTATAAACGAAATCGCCGTCAGAGAACAGGAAAAAACGGGGATTAAAAAGCTGAAAATCGGCTATAACCGTGTTTTCGGATATTATATTGAGGTGCCTAATTCCTTTAAGGAGCTTGTACCGGAGCAATACATAAGAAAGCAGACTCTTTCAAACTGCGAAAGGTTTATAACGCAGGAATTGAAAGACCTTGAAACGAAAATCCTCGGTGCAAAGGAAAAAATTGTCAGAATCGAATACGATTTGTTTGTCAATATAAGGGAAAGCATTGCCCGTGAATATATCAGAGTTCAAAAAACGGCAGAAAGCATAGCAAAGCTTGATACTCTTTGTTCTTTGGCATATGTGGCTGTCAGCAGAAATTATTGCTGTCCCGAAATTTCAAATGACGGTGTAATACAGATTGAGGACGGCAGACACCCCGTTGTTGAGGTTATGCTCGGCTCACAGCCCTTTGTCCCGAACGATACTTTGCTCGATTGCGACAAAAACCGCTGTAATATCATCACAGGCCCGAACATGGCAGGTAAATCCACATATATGCGTCAGGTAGCTCTCATAACGCTGCTGGCTCAAATAGGCTCGTTTGTACCTGCACGAAAGGCGAGGATTTCAATTTGCGACAGCATTTTTACCCGTGTCGGAGCTTCCGATGATTTGGCGGCAGGTCAATCGACTTTTATGGTGGAAATGAACGAAGTGTCGCAAATACTTAAACAGGCAACGTCAAGAAGCTTGATAATCTTTGACGAAATAGGCAGAGGCACGTCAACTTTTGACGGTATGAGTATAGCCCGTGCGGTTTTGGAATTTACGGCAGATAAGAAAAAGCTCGGTGCAAAAACACTTTTTGC
Source organism: uncultured Eubacteriales bacterium (assembly GCA_964474295.1). Taxonomy (GTDB): domain Bacteria; phylum Bacillota; class Clostridia; order Oscillospirales; family Acutalibacteraceae; genus SIG575. Next base: position 25,547 of record CAYYRN010000009.1, on the reverse strand, counting down.
AACACACTATCACGAATTGACGGAGCTTGAAAACAAAACCGACGGTATTGTCAACTACAATATCGCTGTCAAAAAGCGTGGAGATGACATAACGTTTCTCAGACGCATAGTAAGAGGAAAAGCCGACGGCAGCTACGGTATAGAAGTTGCAAAGCTTGCGGGTGTCCCGTCAAGCGTTGTAAAAAGGGCGAGGGAAATTCTCGAAGAACTTGAGCTTTTGGACGGAAAAGGCTTCAGACTGTCAGGTGAAAAGGAGTTGTCACCTGAACCCGTGGAATATATGCCGCAGGTGTCTTTTGCAAGCAATTCTTCAAACGAAATAATAGAAGAACTTAAAACCATAGATGTTAACACGCTAACTCCCATTGAGGCTCTTTCAAAGCTTTATGAGCTTGTCGGCAGAAGCAGGGAAATTTATTAAAAAGCGAGGTGGCGGAAGTGCCTAAAATTAATGTTTTGCCAAAGTACATAGCCGATCTTATTGCGGCGGGCGAGGTTGTTGAGCGTCCGTCATCTGTTGTAAAAGAAGCAATTGAAAATTCAATCGATGCCGGTGCAACCGTAATTACCGTTGAAATACAGCACGGAGGAATTACATATATCAGAATCACCGATAACGGCTGCGGAATTATGCGTGACGATATAAGAAATGCTTTCGTCAGCCACGCAACAAGCAAAATCGCAAAGGCTGAAGACCTCGATTCAATATCGACCCTCGGCTTCAGAGGTGAGGCTCTTGCCTCCGTCAGTGCTGTTTCAAAGGTAGAGGTGTTAACGAAAGCTTGCGAAGAACAGACGGGAACGCATTATGTGATTGAGGGAAGTGAAGAAATACTTCTTGATGATGCGGGTTGCCCGAACGGCACAACGCTTATTGTTCGTGATTTGTTTTTCAACACTCCGGCGAGGATGAAATTTCTCAAAAAAGATGTCAGCGAGGCAAACTCGGTGGCAGGTGTTATCGACAGGGTGGCTTTGTCGCATCCCGAAATAAGCTTTAGGTTTATCCGTGACGGCAAGCAAACATTGTTAACTCCGGGTGACGGTAAACTATTGTCCGCCATATATGCGGTGTTCGGCAAAGAGTTTGCGGGCAATTTGCTTGAACTCGAATATTCTCTGAACGGCGTTTCCGTAAAAGGATATATTTCCAAACCCGTTTATTCAAGACCGAACAGAAATATGCAGATGTTTTTTCTCAATTCCCGTCTTGTGAAAACACAGACAGGCTCGGCAGCATTGGCGGAGGGCTACAAAAATTCCATTATGATAGGCAAGTTTCCCGCTTGTGTGCTTAACCTTACCGTCCCGTCGGAAGCGGTTGACGTCAATGTTCACCCATCAAAGCTGGAAGTACGTTTTGCAAACGAAAAGGCTGTTTACGACTGCATTTATTACGGTGTAAAAAACACGCTCAGTCAAGAAAAGGAAAGACCTCATGTAGAGCTTGAAAAGGTTTTGACCGGCAGTAATTTTTCAAAGCCTCAAATTTTTGTTCCCGAACAGGCAGAGCAGATAAAATTCCGTCCGAGCGAGGTTATAATTCCGAAGAAAGAAAGTGCGGTTTTTAAAGCCGAATCGTTCGCAAAGCCGTCACAGGCGGTTATTTCGCAGCCGGAAACGGTTTATGAAACGTCGCAGGAAGAAAAAAACGAAGCCGAGCCAAAGCGGGAATGGAAAATTTCCGAATATGAGCCGATTTCAAAAGATGAAGAATCAACCGAAATCGCAAAAGAAAACCGAGAGGAGAAAGCGGAAATCCCCGATTTTAAAATCGTGGGTGAAGCTTTTAAAACATATATTTTTGTCGAGTGCGAGGGAAAGCTTATGATTATCGATAAGCACGCCGCACACGAAAGGATGATATATAACGAGCTGAAAAATTCAACCGACGGCATTTTTATGCAGTCTTTGATGCTTCCCGTTACGGTAACTCTTTCAAAGGAAGAATATGACATAATAGTAAATAATCTCGAAACACTCGAAAAGGCAGGCTTCGGTGTCGAGCCTTTCGGAACGGGCAGTGTGATTGTCAGGGAATGTCCGTCGGTTATAGATGCCGCAGATGTTGAAAGTATTCTGGTTGAAACCGCAACATATCTTATGGAAAACAGAAATGATTTAATAAACGAAAAGCTGGATTGGATTTTTCATTCGTCAGCTTGCCGTGCCGCAGTAAAAGCGGGGGACAAAACCGAAAAGTACGAGCTTGAGGTTTTTGTTTCAAAGCTTTTATCCGATAACTCGGTCAGATATTGTCCGCACGGAAGACCTGTTCTTGCGGAGTTGACGAGAAAAGAATTGGAAAAATTTTTCGGAAGAATACAGTAGAGAGCAAAATATGAAAAAAATAAAAATTGTTACGGTTGTCGGCCCCACCGCTTCGGGAAAAACCTCGCTTGCGGTAAAGCTTGCCGAAATGTTTGACGGCGAAGTTATTTCAGCCGATTCAATGCAGGTTTATAAGGGCATGGATATTGCAACGGCAAAGCCGGATGAAACAGAAAAAGCGGGTATTAGGCATCATCTTATAAGTATAATTCCGCCCGAAGAAGAATTCAGTGTTTCGATGTTTAAAGAACTGGCAGAAAAGGCGGCATTTGATATTTCCGAGCGTGGAAAACTGCCCGTCTTGGCAGGAGGAACGGGACTTTACGTTGACTGCTTCCTCAAAAACACTACGTTCCTTGAAAATACAAAAAACGAAGAAATAAGAAATAAGCTTAAAAACCGTCTTGAAAAAGAGGGGAATAAGAGCCTTTATGATGAGCTTTGCGAGAAAGATTCGCAGGCGGCTGAAAAAATACATCCGAATAATTCCCTTAAAATAATCAGAGCGCTTGAAATTCTTTATTCAAGCGGCGAAACTCTGACAACCCAGAATGAAAAATCGCACAAAAACGAAAGTCCTTTTGAAAGTCTTATAATCGGTTTGACTGCGAAAAACAGAGATTATCTTTACGAAAGAATAAACAAGCGTGTTGATTTGATGCTTGAAAAGGGACTTGTCGAAGAAGCAAGAAACTTTTTTGAAACGAAAGCGGCTTCGACTGCTTTGCAGGCAATCGGATACAAGGAATTGAAGCCGTACCTCGATGGCTTTATTCCGCTTGAGGAAGCGGCGGAAAATTTAAAAAGAGCAACACGTCGTTACGCAAAAAGACAGTTGACGTGGTTTAGACGAAACGGGGATATTCGCTGGATTAATATTGATGAGTGTACGTCATCCGAGCTTGTCGAAAAGGCTGCCGAAATGACGAAGGAATTTTTAAAGTAAGGAGATGAGTTTGCATGAATACGAAAAGTGTCAACGGAAAAATAAACAGAATTTTAAAATTTTCAGTAAAGTTTTTATTTTATGCCGTTGCGGTGTTTATGATTGTTTATTTGGTGTTTCTCGCAATTGATGCAAACTACAGTCCCGTAAAAACGGAAACGGCAACGATGAAAACGGTTGAAAAAAGCATAAGCACAAAAGTGTTTATCGTAAGGGACGAAAACTACATTTCCGGCAATGCTTCGGGGACGGTGGTGCCGCTTGTTCAGGACGGTCAGCGTGTTGCCGAGGGGCAGGAAATAGCTGCGGTTTTTGCGAGCGATTCGGATGCCGAAAAATATGTGGAACTCGGCAAAATAAACGAGGAACTCGAACGTTTTGAAAACATAGCCGATGCCGAAAAACTTAATATCAGAGATATTTCAACGTACGACAGCACAACGAACGATGAATTTGTCAGCCTTGTGGAGGCTGTTTCGGCAGGCAATTATTCGGAAATTTCCGAGTTTACTTATTCTGTCAGGGACAGAGAGACAAGCAGACAAATTTCACTCGGCTATGATGTGGATACTTCATCTGTGGTTTCTTCGCTGAAAGCACAGGCATCGGCTTTGGCTGGCAGTGCGCAGCCGTCTTACCTCCTTGCCGATAACACGGGTTATTATATCAACAGTGCGGACGGATACGAAAACACCGTATCGTACGAAAACGTTAAAAAGCTTACCCCTTCGCAAATAAATAAAGCGATTTCGTCCAAACCGGACGAGTCGAAAATTTCGGATATAGGCAAGCTTGTCAACAATTTCAATTGGTACGTTGTGGCAACGGTTGACCGAAACGATATTGATGAGGTCTATGTCGGAAAAAACGTTAAAGTTCGGTTCCTCGATTCCTCCGCAGAAGATATCGAAATGAGCGTAGCCGCAATTAACACTGATGAAAACGGCAAGTCTGCACTGATTTTAAAGTGCAATACAATAAGTTCCGGCACATCACAGCTCAGAATAGAGAATGCGGAAATAATAATCGAAACAATCGTCGGTTACAGAGTTCCGAGGGATGCGATAAGGACTCTTGACGGCGTGAACGGAGTTTATATAAAGCGTGGAAATCTTGTTAATTTCAGAAGAATAACAACTCTTTACACGGATGATGATTATGTCGTTGTCAGAACATACGAGGCAGAAAACGCAGCTTATGATTCCAATATGGACAAAATGGAAGACGAAGAAAGAATTCACACCGAGCAGCTTTCAAAACGGTATCGTGAAGAACCGGATTGGATAATACAGTGTGAAGATTTGTATTCGAGAACAAAACTTTTGCAAAAATCTTATATCAAGCTTTATGATGAAGTAATAGTTGAAGGAAATGGTTTGTATGACAGCAAAATCGTATAATGAACAAAGGTTTTCCGATATTACGGAAAACGCAAAAAGAATAAATGAGAACATTGCACAGGCGGCATTGAAAAGCGGCAGAACACCGCAGGATATAAGACTTATGGCAGTGACCAAAACGGTGGATTCCGTTTTTATAAATCACGCAATAGACAATTGCGGCATCAGTCTTATCGGTGAAAACAGAGTGCAGGAGTTTCTTTCAAAAAAAGATGGGTTGCATCTTGAAAACACCGAGGTTCATCTTATAGGGCATTTGCAGACGAACAAAGTCAAAACGATTGTACCTTATGTTACGATGATAGAATCGGTTGACAGTGTGCGTTTGGCGAAAGAAATAAGCAAGGAAAGCATAAAAAACAATAAAATTACGGATATTCTTGTGGAAGTAAATGTTGGAATGGAAAACAGCAAATTCGGCATAGACAGTGTTCTTTTGTCAGAATTTTTGGCTGAAATCGGTGAAATTCCCAATATCAAGGTAAAAGGGCTTATGGCAATTCCTCCTATTTGCGAAACTTCTGCGGAAGTTAAACGTTTTTTTTCAAATATGTATAATATGTTTCTTGACATTAAGAACAAAAAATTAGATAATATAGATATGCAAATTCTCTCGATGGGAATGTCGGGGGATTATGTTGAAGCAATTGAAGAAGGTGCAACCGAAGTCAGAATAGGTTCATCTTTGTTTGGTAAAAGAATATATTAATTCCAAGGAGGATAAAGAAATGAAGTTAATTGACAAAATGAAGGATCTTGTTCTCGGCAGTGAGGATTATGACGGTTTCGAGGGAGTGCAGGAGGATGAATACGAAGCTTCTCCCACGGCACAGATGCCCAAATATGACCCGATAGAAAAATACGAAAGTTTTGAAAGCTTTGAACCCAAAAAGCAGGAAAAGAACAAGGTTGTCGATTTTAATGCGGCGTCTTCTTTTCCGAAAAATATGGTTACTTCGCAAAAAAGCGGCGACAGACCGCACGTTGTTGTTGCAAAGCTTGATAAATTCGAGGATGTAAGCGAGGTAGCAAGAAGCATTAACGAAAAGCGTATGGTTATTATCAATCTTGAAAATGCCGATAACGCAACAACTCAAAGAATAATCGATTTTATTTACGGCGTTACATTCGCAAACGGCAGTGAGCTTAAAAGAGTTGCTTTCAGAACATATATAATTAAGCCTGCCGGATACGATTATACGGGTGGGGACGGTTTCGACAGCAACAATATGGACGGAATTGTTTTCGGTAATTGATTTTTTACGGTGAATGTGAGAAAGGGCGGATAGTGAAATGGCTATGTTAACTCCCAATAAGATAAAAGGGTATCAGTTTCAGCAAGCGGGCAGAGGTACTTACAGAGCAGATGAGGTTGATGACTTTTTAAATCAGATTGTGGAATCTTACGAACAGGTTTTTAAGGAAAACGGTGAGCTTGTTAAAAAACTCAGCATTTTGGCTACAAAGCTTGATGAATACAGAAAAGAGGAAACAAGTGTCCGTAAGGCTCTTGTCAATGCTCAGACGTTTATAGACAAGATGATAGACGATGCAAACAAAGAGTCGAAAAAAATTATTGCCGAAGCCGAGTCGAGAGCGCAAAATGTCGATTCCATAACAAATGCGAAAATTAAGGTTATGGTTGATGAGGTAGAGGGAAAAATGCGTATTGCCTACGAAAAGGCAACTTCACAGGCAAAGCAGACAAAAGAAAATGCACATAAAGAAGCCGAAACGCTTATTCTCGAAGCCCACGAAAGAGCAGATAAAATGATTGCCGAGGCAAAGCTCAGTGCTTCCGAAATTCTTGAAGGTGCCAATAAAGAGGCACATAAAGAAGCCGAACTTCTCAAAGCGGAAATAGAAAAGGAAAAAGAAATTCTCGATAATCTCAAGGCAACATCAAACCAGTTTAAAACAGAATTGGTGGTTCTTTACGAGCGTCAGCTTAAAAATGTCGAGCAAATGCCGGATTATAAGCTTGACAGCGGACTTGAAGAAAAGGTTAAGAAAATCGTAGAAGAGAAGAAAAGCGAAGAAAAACTCGATACGGACGAAAAAGCCGTGGAGGAAATAGTTGACGGCTTTGTTAAAAGCGATGATGACTATTTCGATGCCGATGACCTTATAAGAGAATATGCCGTAAAAGACAAAGATGAAAAGTATAATTCCGAATCTTTCGATTTGAAAATTTCCGATGATGACGAAGAAGCGGAATCTTCCGAGGAAAAAGATGAATTTGAAGATATTTTTTCGGATTCGGGAAGCAGTGAAGGCTTTAGATTCACGGCAGAGGATTTTGACGATATAAGCCGTGAAATCACCGAAAGGGAAGATGAAGATTTTGCTTTCAGCACGGAAGACGTGGATTTCTTTACGGAGAAAACGGAAAATGAAGATATTCCCGTGTCAAAGCCGGAACGCAAGAGAACGGTGGATATAGCTTTTTCCGATGATGATGCCGTCAAAATCAGTAAGGATGAGGATATGTTCCTTTCTCAAAAGGAAGAAACTAAAAGGGAATCGGGCTTCAAGTTTTTCGATAATATCGATATGTCGGATGATGAAACATTCGATATTGAGTCTTCCGACGAAGTTGAAACAGACGATATTTTCGGAAAGTCGGAAGATGATGACGTCGAAAGCTTCAGCTTTTTGAAAAATATTTTCGGAAAAAATAATAACTAATACCGGAGGAAGGAACAAATGATACAGCTTGTGTCAATAATATGTATAGCTGTGCTTGTTGCTGCCGACCAGTTAATAAAGGCAATTGTTGTCGAACGTTTGATGCCTGTCGGAAGTGCGGATTTCATACCCGGAATAGTCGAGTTCAATTATACGGAAAACACGGGTGCGGCATTCAGTATTCTTGAAAACCATACCGAAATTCTTTCCGTACTTACGTTTGTTATAATAATTGCGGGTTTGATTTATCTGATGTCGGGTAAAATAAAAAGCAAACTTCTTACGGTCGGTGCAATTCTTGTTTTATCCGGCGGAATAGGAAATCTTGCAGACAGAATACTGCGTGGAAACGAATTTCTCAAGGGCTATGTTGTGGATTATATTAAGCTGCTTTTTATGGATTTTGCGATTTTCAATTTTGCCGATTGTCTTGTTTGCATAGGTGCCGCTATAATAATAATCTACCTTATTGCCGATATTTTCAAAGATTCCTCCGAAAAGAAGGGACGGAAAAATGGTTGACGCATTTATTTTCGCCGTCGGTGACGAGGATGCGGGTGAAAGAATAGACAAATTCGTTTCGCAAAAGTGTGAGCAGCTTACACGTTCTTATGTGCAAAAGCTTATTGAAAAATCGGAAGTGCTTGTAAACGGCAAAGCGGTAAGTAAAAATTCAAAGGTTTTCTGCGGCGACATTGTTGCGGTAAAATCCGTTGAACCCGTCAAACCGGACATAAAGGCGGAAAACATACCTCTCGATATAAGGTATGAGGATGATTTCCTTCTTGTTGTGAACAAACCGAAAGGTATGGTTGTTCATCCCGCTGCCGGCAACTATGACGGAACGCTCGTCAACGCATTGATGTACCATTGCGGCGAGAGCTTGTCCGGCATTAACGGTGTGGCACGTCCGGGAATTGTCCACAGAATCGATAAAAACACAAGCGGCTTGCTCATTGTCGCAAAAAACGATTTGGCTCACCTTAACTTGGCTGAGCAAATCAAGGAACATTCTTTTGACAGAGAATATCAAGCGGTAATTTACGGACATCTTAAAGAAAAAGAAGGAACGGTAAATGCACCGATAGGCCGCAATCCGAACAACCGTTTGCAAATGTGCGTAACGGATAAAAACTCGAAAAATGCAGTAACGCACTATGAGGTAATTAAGGAATATAAAGATTTTACTCACGTTAAATTTATTCTCGAAACAGGAAGAACTCACCAAATCAGAGTTCATATGAAATATATCGGTCATCCCATTGCAGGTGATGACGTGTACGGCCCATCAAAGGTAATTAAACAGCTTTCGGGGCAGTGTTTGCACGCTGCACTTATCGGCTTCAGACATCCCGTAAGCGGAGAAAAAATAAAAATCACAAGTGAGTTGCCTGATTATTTTACCGAATTTTTAGGTTCACTCAGCCAAAATTGACGGAGGTGGCTAATTTTGGAGTCAGCAACAAAAAATCAACTCAAAATCAAAGCATGTAAGGTCAGAATGGGAATAATCGAGGGCGTTTACAATGCAAAGTCGGGTCATCCCGGCGGTTCGCTTTCAATTGCGGATATTTTGACTTATCTCTACTTTAACGAAATGAGAATCGATCCGAAAAATCCCCGTGATGAAAACCGTGACCGATTCGTCCTTTCAAAAGGTCATACGGCACCTGCTTTGTATGCCTGCCTTGCACACAGAGGATTTTTCCCCGTTGAAGAGCTTAAAACACTCAGAAAAGTAGGCTCAAACCTTCAAGGACATCCGAGTATGCACAAAACACCCGGTGTTGATATGAGTACCGGCTCTCTCGGTCAGGGAATATCAACCGCCGCAGGTATGGCACTCGGTGGAAAAATTTCCGGTAAGGATTTCAGGGTTTATACAATCCTCGGTGACGGCGAAATTGAAGAAGGTCAGGTTTGGGAAGCCGCTATGTACGCAAGTGCGAAAGGACTTGACAATCTTGTGGCGGTTATCGATAACAACAATCTCCAAATCGACGGCACTGTGGCACAGGTTAATTCGCCTTATCCCATACCCGAAAAGTTCAGAGCGTTCGGCTGGAATGTTATTGAAATTTGCGCACATTCTTTTGATGAAATAGAGGCAGCATTTGCGGCGGCTAAGGAGTTTAAGGGTAAGCCCACGGCTATTATCGCAAAATCGGTCAAAGGCAAGGGTGTGAGCTTTATGGAGGATCAGTGCGGTTGGCACGGTAAAGCCCCCGGTGCGGAAGAATACGAGCAGGCAATGAAAGAACTCAACGAAAAGCTCATGGAATTGGAGGCTTAAAGCTATGGCAGATGTAATAAAGAAAGCCACAAGAGAGGCTTACGGAGCTGCTTTGGCAGAGTTGGGAGCAGTAAACGAAAAGGTTATTGTTCTTGATGCTGACCTTGCAGAAGCTACAAAAACAGGTATGTTCAAAAAAGCTTTTCCCGAAAGATTTTTTGATACGGGCATTGCGGAATCGAATATGATGGGCGTTGCGGGAGGTCTTGCAACAACGGGCTATACCGTTTTTGCCAGCTCTTTTGCGATGTTCGCTGCGGGCAGAGCCTTTGAACAGGTAAGAAACACAATCGGATATCCGGGACTTAATGTGAAAATAGGTGCAACTCACGCAGGTATTTCCGTGGGCGAAGACGGTGCAAGTCATCAGTGCTGTGAGGATATCGCTCTTATGAGAACAATTCCCGGTATGACAATAATAAATCCCGCAGATGATGTTGAGGCAAGAGCCGCCGTTTTTGCGGCAGCCGAAAACGACGGGCCGTTTTATCTGCGTTTCGGTCGCCTTGCAACTCCGAGAATTTATGATGAAAATTACAAATTCGAGCTTGGCAAGGGTGTCGAACTCAAAGACGGTACCGATGTTACCTTGATTGCAACGGGACTTATGGTAAACGAAGCGCTTATTGCGGCCGAAAAGCTCGAAAGCGAGGGCATAAGTGCAGCGGTTGCAAACATTCATACAATCAAGCCCATTGACAGAGAAATTATTGTAAACGCCGCAAAGAAAACGGGATGCATCGTAACTGCCGAGGAGCATAGTATTATCGGCGGACTCGGTTCGGCTGTGAGCGAGGTTGTCACGGAAACCGTTCCCGTTCCCGTAATTAAGCTCGGTGTTAATGATGAGTTCGGTCAGTCGGGCCCCGCAGTGGAGCTTCTCAAAGTTTACGGACTTGACAGCGACCATATTGCGGAAAAAGCAAAAGAAGCGATTTCACTCAAAAAATAAATATTTATATCTGTCAAGTTTCGGCAGAATATATAACTTAAATTCCTTATCATTTAACGGTAAGGAATTTTTTTATTTTAAAAAGCAGGAGGCAAATAAATGAAAATATTATTTTCCGACGGTATTTTAAGTGCGTTTATCGACGGCGAAATAGACCACCACACAGCACCGCCGATAAGAGAAAAAATCGATAGGAATATTGAACGGTACAAGCCCGATGTTTTGCGTCTTGATTACAGCGGCGTCACTTTTATGGACAGTTCGGGAATAGGGCTTATTATGGGAAGATATAAGTTGATAAGTTCATATTCAGGCAAAATCGAGGTCACAAATGTACCTCGCAATATGGCAAAAGTAGTTAAGCTTTCGGGCATAGAAAAGCTCGGTAAGGTTACTGTTAAGGAGGAAGAATAATGAAAGCGATAAACACCACACGGTTTGAAATCGAAAGCCGTTCCGTCAACGAAAGCTTTTCCCGTGTTGCGGTAGCGGCTTTTATTTCCCAGCTTGACCCGACAATCGAAGAATTGGGGGATATCAAAACCGCCGTCAGCGAAGCCGTGACAAATTCAATCGTCCACGGCTACAGAGAGGGTACAGGGAAAATATACATAACCGTTTCTGTTTTTGAAAATGCGAAAGTAAGAATTAAAATCAGGGACAAGGGTTGCGGAATCGAAAATATCGAAGAAGCTATGCAGCCGCTTTTTACCACAATGGGCGGTGAGAGGGCAGGTCTCGGTTTTGCGGTTATGGAAAGCTTTATGGATAAGGTTAAAGTAAACTCTGTTGTGGGCAGAGGAACCTGCGTTACGCTTGAGAAAAAAATTAACGGAAGATTTTCAAATAATGGTAAGTGAAATTTCAAGAAGTAAGATGATAGAGGAAAACATAGGTCTTGTTCACTCCTGTGCAAACAAGTTCAGGGGCAGGGGTGTTGAATATGACGATTTGTTTCAGGCAGGGTGTGTGGGCCTTATAAAAGCCGCTGACGGCTTTGAAGCGGAAAGAGGATTTTCGTTTTCCACTTATGCCGTGCCTGTTATCCTCGGTGAAATTAAACGGATTTTCCGTGACGGAGGTTCGGTAAAGGTTTCACGCTCTATGAAAGAAAAGATAAGGCTTGCACTCAAAGAAAAAGAAAAGCTGTCCGAACAGCTCGGCTTTGAACCGACTGTGGGACAGCTCGCCGTAAAATTAAATTTAAGCTTGGCTGAAACCGCCGAATTGCTTACGGCTTCGATGCCCGCAATTTCTCTGACGGGTGATGATGAAAATGCGGGAAAAGAATTTGATATCCCCGTTGAAGCACCCGAAGAAAAAATTTCCGAAATGCTGGCATTGGAGCAAACAATCGATAAGCTTGAAACGGAAGAAAAGGAAATTATACGCTTGCGTTATTTCAAAGGTTTAACGCAATCAAAAACAGCGGAAGAATTAGGCTTGTCGCAGGTTCAGGTTTCGAGAAAAGAAAAAAAGATACTGTTAAAAATGAGAAGAATGTTAATTTGACTTCTTTTTTCTTGATTATAAAACGTGAATATGCTAAAATACAAAGCGAAAATATAAATTTGTTTGGTCGTGTATTCAATGAAAAAATTTTTATCTTTTTTGTTCGCTTTCTGTTTTGTTTTTCTTTTTTCTGCGTGTGCGGAGAAAAACCCCGATGAAACTTCCGAAACAACGGCGTATTACGGCAATGCTCCGATTTTAGGCGTTCAGATAGTAAATGATGAGGAAGCCTCGTTTTATGCTCTGACAAAAAGCGGCTCATATAAATGGAGTGTCACCGATGAAAACGGAAAAACTTCGGAAATTGTAAAAGACGGTACGTTTTGCCTTGAAAACAAAAATCTCTGCACATTCACACGCAAACAAACAGGAGGAAGCATAAGCCTTCAGTTTACGGGTGAGGTTTTGTCTTTTTCGGTGTACCGTGCCGCAAAAGAGGAAGTGCAAAACGATAAAACAAAAATTTTAAGCGATGAATATAAAATAAGCGAAAACTCAAAAACGATAGTCTTTCCCGATGACGGCAGTTACTACTATGTTGTCAGCGTTACCTACACGCAGGGTGAGGTGCAATACGGCTTTTCTCTCGACGGATAAAACATAAAAAGCCGTAAAGTGAAGAATCAGTTGACAAGAAACAGTTTTCGGTTTAAAATATAAATGTATATTTGATTATTTGAAAGGGCTGAGATGTTATGAGCAATGTCAATCAGTTGTACGATTTGTGGTGCGAGAACGCAAAAAACGATGCCGATCTTGTTAAAGAACTTGAAAGCATCAAAGGCGATGAAAAGGAAATAAACGAAAGATTTTACCGTTCTCTTGAGTTCGGCACAGGCGGTTTACGTGGCGTTATAGGTGCCGGTACGAACAGAATGAATATTTATACCGTCAATCAGGCAACGCAGGGGCTTGCCGATTATCTTAAAGAAAATTTTGAAAAGCCCTCGGTTGCCATTGCACACGATTCAAGAATCAAGTCCGACCTTTTTGCCGAAAGTGCGGCATCCGTTTTGGCGGCAAACGGAATTAAGGTTTATTTTTACAAAGAGCTGGTTCCCACACCTATGCTGTCTTTTGCGGTAAGACGTCTTAAATGCTCGTCCGGTATTGTCATTACGGCAAGCCATAATCCCTCAAAGTATAACGGCTTCAAATGCTACGATCCGAGAGGCTTCCAGATGACGGATGAGGGAGCGAAGGAAACATACGGATATATCCAAAAGGTTGATGTTTTCCGTGATGTTAAGGTTATGGATTTCAACACCGCCGTGGAAGAAAAAAAGATTGAGTATATAGAAGATTGGCTTATCAAGGAATTTTTCGATTGTGTCGAGGAACAAAGAATCGATAAAGATGCTTGTAAGGACAGTGACCTTAAAATTATATATACGCCCCTCAACGGCACCGGAAATAAGCCTGTACGCAGAATACTTAAAAGAATCGGACTTGAAAACGTCCGTGTCGTTCCCGAACAGGAAAACCCCGACGGCAATTTCCCCACTTGCCCTTATCCGAATCCCGAAATTCGTCAGGCATTTGAGTGTGCATTGAAAATGGCGGAAAAAGAAAGTGCGGATTTGCTCCTTGCAACAGACCCCGACTGTGACCGTGTGGGTATTGCCGTGAAAACAGGCGATGATTACCGCCTTATGACAGGCAACGAGGTCGGTGCAATGCTGACGGAATACATTCTTTCGACAAAGAAGAAAGAGGGTACATTGCCCAAAAATCCGATTGTGGTAAAAACTATCGTGACGAGTGAACTTATCAGATCCATTGCCGATAAGTACAACACGGAAACGGCGGATTTGCTTACGGGATTTAAGTATATAGGCGAGCTTATAACAAAGCTTGAAGAAAAGGGCGAGGCTGAACGCTACGTTCTCGGTATGGAAGAAAGCTACGGCTATCTTGCGGGAACTTATGCAAGAGATAAAGACGGCGTTGTTGCGGCAATGCTTATTTCGGAAATGGCTGCTCACTATAAAAAGCAGGGCAAAACGCTTGCCGATGTAATGGATGACATTTATTCCGAACACGGCATTTACATCAACACTCTTCTCAACTTTGCTTTTGAGGGTGCCGAGGGAATGTCCGCTATGAGCGAAATGATGGAAAACCTTCGTAACAATCCTCCCGAAAAAATAGCAGGTCTTGATGTTAAAAAGGTTTCGGACTATAAAACAAGTATCGCAACCGAAAAACCGAGCGGAATTATGACGCATATCGATTTGCCGAAATCAAACGTCTTGTCTTATGCACTCGATGACGGCTGCTCTGCAATAGTACGTCCTTCCGGTACAGAGCCGAAAATCAAAATTTATATTACAGCTCATGCTGAAAGCTTTGATAAGGCAAATGCGATAACTGAGGAAATCACCTGTGATATCAAGAAAATTCTCGGCATAAAATAATTTTTAATAAGATATGGTGGGGATGTAAATGTTTAATAAGAAAGTAATTCGTGTTGTGGCGATTGTTATGGCGGCTCTTGTCCTTTTGGGCGGATTCGGTGCCGCAATTTCAGCCTTTGCCGCAGGTAACGGTTATGTGTCGAATGTTGTTCCGGCAACAGGTCAGCGTTCGTCTTTGGTACCGTTTATAGTCGGCGGCATTGCTCTTTTGGCGGCAATAATCTGTGTCGTGCTTTCACGCAAAAGCAAAAATGCTCACGGTGATAATGTTAATGCCGATTATATCAAAGAAGATGAAGTCGAAAACGGTTTAAACTTTTTCACATCAAAAAAGGAAGATACTTTTGTGGAAAAGCCGAAAGATGATGACAAAAATTAAATCTTACGCACCGCTGCATTTATGATGTCGGCGGTGCTTTTGCGTTTATTTATATTTTGTTAATTGACTTTACCGTACAGTTTTATTATAATAAAATCAAAAATCTATGTGGTGATTTGTATGTTGATTGGTAGCGGCAATATATCAAAAGGTTGGTATGCTGACCCCGAAGCGAGAATATACGAAGGCAAATATTTCGTCTATGCCACACGCTCCGCTCCTTACGAGCGGCAGCTTAACATCGATGCGTTTTCGTCTGTTGACGGTAAGGTGTGGAAAAAGTATGAGGGCATAATCGAAACAGACGATTTTCCCAACATAGTTAAGGCTGTTTGGGCGCCTACGATAATAGAAAAAAACGGCAGATATTACCTCATTTTTGCCGTTAACGATATTCAGTCCGATGCCGAACAGGGCGGGCTTGAAATTGCCGTGTCCGACAGACCGGAAGGCCCTTTTAGAAAATTTACCGAAAAAACGCTTGTGGATAAATTTATAAACGGCGCACAGCCGATTGATGCACACCTTTTTAAAGATGATGACGGCAAAATTTATTTGTATTACGGCGGCTGGGGACATTGTAATGTCTGCGTTATGAATGACAAAATGGACGGCTTTGTGCCGTTTGAAGACGGCGAAATTTTTAAAGAAATTACACCGCCCGATTACAGGGAAGGCCCCTGTATGTTCAAAAAAGACGGAAAATACTGTTTTTCGTGGTCAAGAGGCAATTGGACTGATGATACATACGGTGTTTGTTATTGCGTTGCCGACAGCCCTAAAGGCCCGTTTTCAGACGGCGAAATTATTTTATCTACCGATATGTCCGTTGCAAAAGCACCGGGACATCACAGCTTTTTTAATGATAAAGAAGAATGGTTTATTGTTTATCACCGCAGACCTCTTGAAGAGGATGACTGCAATTCACGAATCCTTTGTATCGATAAAATGAATTTTAACGGAGAAAAAATAGAAAAAATTATAATGACTTAAAGGTGGATTCCGATGCTTCCCGATATTTTTTATCAAAATGAAATTGCGTTGGCGAAGAAAAATATAAAAAACAGTTATTCCGATTTTGTAATAATCGGAAACGAAAGCAACTACTTTTTTACCGCACTCAAAGAAGCTTTTCCCGACAGCAATGAACCTTCGACGGAAGATTTTTGTGTAATTGCCGTTTTAAACGGCGAAAAGGATAAAGAAAAGCTTGTCAAACAAGCGGAAAAATTTGCTTTGCAAAGCAATTGTAAAAAATGTGTTATTTGTGATGAAAATACTCTTTCGCCTATGAAAAAAGGGATGTCCGTTTCGGAAAGGGAATATATCCTTTTAGCGGAAGATAACGGTTTGTTTTCTTATATAAAAAAGTCTCCCGTGAACACAAAAACCGTTTTTCTTGTTTTCGATAAGCTTATAGGGCCGGGAAACGGGTTTGAAAGCGAGCTTGAAACAAATAACGGAGAAATAGAAGTAACAAATAATGATGCGGTATCGGTTTGCGGTTATACATACATTCGTGATGCTTTTTCGGCAATATCATACGCTCTGACTGTTTTAAACGGCGGTAACGTTTACAACGTTTCTTCATTTACGGCATCTTCTTATGATATCAAGCGGATATTTTATGAGCTTTTTGATGAAAGCTTCACTTTTAACTGCCGCCTTTCGGGGAATAAAGAAAAAGAGTATAAATCGCTTTGCACTTTGAAAATTAAAGAATCGGGCTTTGAAAGCACAGATATCAGAAGTGCCGTTTATGCTGTTGCGGCTTCAAAATTCGGCTTCGGGTATGATTACGGAAAAAATCTGCCCCAATATTTTTCTAAGCTTGATGTGTTAAAAAGGAAGGAGCTGGATATACTCGCTGAAATTGACCGAATTTGTAAAAAGCACGGAATAAAATATTTCTTAACGGGCGGAAGCTTGCTCGGTGCCGTAAGATACGGCAAAAGCATACCTTGGGATGATGACCTTGATGTAGGTATGCTGAGAGAAGATTTTGAAAAATTCAGAAAAATTTGTCCGAAAGAATTAAACAAAAATGTTTTTTGTTATTCTTCGTACACAACGGAAAAAAGCTGCCACTATTTGTTTGACAAAATCAGACTGAAAAACACTTATTTTTCAACCGCATTTTCTTCAAAATTTAAAATTCAGAACGGTATATTTGTCGATATTTTGGTTTATGATACAACGTCCCCCTCACTTCTGAAGCAGAAGCTTCACATTAATCTTATCAAAACGGCGATACGCTTTTTAAATTTGAAGTGGACGGGAAAAGCGGATAAAAGTATGAACGGCTACGTTTTATCGCTTATCGCCAAACCGTTTGTAACTTTGATGCCTTTCGGAATTATTCACGCTTTTTCGGAGAAAATGTTAAAGCTGTATAATAATAAAAAATCCGATTATTTAATTGACGGCACGGGACTTAACATTAACAGCGGAGCGTTTAAAAAGCATTGTCTTGAAAATTTAAAAGAAATAGATTTTGAAGGGGTAAGAGTTCCGATTCCCGAAAATTATGATGAGTTTTTGCGTCACGTTTACGGGGAAAATTATCTTGATGAACCGCCTTTGTATATGAGAAACGGGACACATTCCATTATGCGTCTCGACCTCGGAGAATATATTTTTGAAGGGAAAGAAATATCAGATGAGCAGTCCCTTGACGGAGAGCTGATTTGATACAGAGATACATTATGGAAAAAAGAAAAATGCTGCTCATTGTCAATCCGTGTTCCGGCAGAACAAAAGGCAGAAAGACTATCGATGAGCTTATCAGCAAGGGTCTTACCGATTTTTACGATATTACGGTTGTCAGAACAAGGTTTTGCGGGGACGCTACCGATATTGTAGAAAAAATGAGCGAACAGTTTGACATTGTGTCCTGTGCCGGAGGTGACGGCACCCTCAACGAGGTTGTCAGCGGTATGATGCAGTCGAAAAAGAAACTGCCGATTGCATATATACCCAACGGTACAACGAATGATTTTTCAAAAACGCTCGGCATACCTCAAACAATTTACGGAATATCATCTTTGATAAGCGACGGCGAAACCAATTTTTGCGATGTCGGTTCTTTCAATGACCGTTTCTTTATTTGTACGGCATCGTTCGGATACGGCGTGAACGCATCTCTTTCAACACCGCAGGAATTGAAAAACAGCTTCGGACATCTTGCTTATATTATGTCCGCTTTGACAAGGCTTACGGATATAAAGCCTTACGAAATGGAAATTGAATGTGACGGAAAATCTTACAGCGGACAGTATATTTTCGGCTCAGTCACCAACACAACTTCCGTCGGCGGAGTTTTCAAATTACGGCGTGAGCGTGTGAGACTAAATGACGGTAAATTTGAAGTTATACTTATCCCCGCAGTAAAAAACGTTTCGGAAATTCCGTCTCTTATCCATAAGCTTCGCACACAGCAATATGACGGCGAAAGCGTAATATTTTTGCAGTCGGATAAAATCGTTTTTAAATCAAACGAGCCGGTCGAATGGCTCATTGACGGTGAAAATGCGGGAATGCTCCGAAATGTCGAAATAAAGAACAACCAAAGGGCAATAGAACTTGTGTGTCCCAAAAAGAGAAAGCCGTCACCGAAAAGCATAGTACAGAAAAAACGTTAACGGATTCAAAAAAAGTCAAATTGTCCGTCTTAAGAAAATTTAATAAAATTTTATTGTATTTATTTACCATTTTGCTAAAGTTATGTTATAATGTTTCTTAATAAAAATTTAAAAAATAAGGGGTTTGGTTATGGCAGAAAAATTAAAGCTCGATATTAAAAAGACAATCCTTATCGGATTCGGATTTATGTCAACATCAATTGTATGGGCAATTTATGACCCGTACATCACTAAAATTCTTAACGCTGTTTTGACCGGCAATGCTACGATTAATGCTTGGAGTACGGCTCTTATGCAAAAGTTTCCCGCATTGTTGGAGTTTTCCAAAGCTCAGGGTAACAGTGATTTTTCCCTTGTGCCGCTCTTTATAGGTATAATAATGACATTTGATAACATATTCGGTGTCATTTTTCAGCCGACATTCGGCAAGCTTTCGGACAGATGTCATTCAAAATACGGCAGAAGAAGACCTTTCATCTTTTTCGGAGCGCCTGTTTCTGCCTTGTTTTTTGCGATAATTCCGATTTTGTTCCTGAAATCGGGAAGCTTGTCGTTGCTTATGACTGCGATTATTCTTTTTGTTTTTTCAATGTCGCTGTGGCGTGCCCCCGTTGTTGCTCTTATGCCCGACCTTACACCGTCCGAACTCAGAAGCGAGGGAAATGCCATTATTAACCTTTGCGGCGGTGCCGGCAGTCTTGTAGGTATGATCGCCGGAACAATTTTAACCTTGATTTTCAATGCTATATACGGTAAAGGAAACTTCGATGAGATTCAAACTTATCCCTATGTTTTCCTTTTGGGTTCAGTTGTAATGCTTATTGCCGTGGTTGTGCTTAGATTCTGTGTTCACGAACCCGACAGCCGCTTAAAAGCTGTTGCCGACAGCAGAGAAGCTCAGGAAATCGAAAAGGCTGAAAAAGCCGAAAAAGAACGTCTTAAAGCTATGAAGCTTTCAAAAAGCGAAAGACGAAGCCTTATCTTTATGCTTGCAGGTTTGTTCTTCCTTTTCTGCGGTTCAAACGCAATTTCCACTTTCTTTGCTCTTTTTGCGGAAGAAGTTCTTCACAAAACAACAGCTCAGGCAACCTTGCTTATGGCTGTGTTTGCAATATGTTCGATGATTGCCGCAATTCCCGCAGGTAAGCTCGGCAAAAAAATCGGCAGAAAGAACACTATCCTTATAGGTCTCGGTTTGTTTGCCACAATGTCGCTCGTTTATTTCTTTAAAGACAGCTCGGCGTTGAATTGGATGATTTGGATTTTGCTTGTTGTCGGCGGTGTAGCGAATATGCTTATTACCGTCAACACTTTGCCTCTCGTTCTTGAAATAGGCGGACAGGAAAAAATCGGTACATTCACAGGATATTATTACACTGCAACTTTTTCGGCTCAAATTGCAGCCCCGATAGTATTCGGTATTTTCCGTATGTTCTCCGGAACTTACAGTACTTTGTTTATTTTCAGTCCCGTAGCATTCATTCTTTCACTTTTGTGTATCCTCTTTGTAAAACACGGCGAAGCAATACCCGATGAACTCATAAAAGAAGCGGAGATGTCCGATGACTGATATCACGGATAATGCCGTACCGAGCTATGTTTTCGATTGCCTTACCGATATAACCGTAGAGGATTTAAAGGGAATGGGTGTAAAATTGGTGGCAATCGACCTTGATAACACGTCTGTATACGACAGCACGCTGACACCGATTAAGGGTGTAAAGAGCTGGATAAAAAATGTCAAAAAAGCGGGGCTTTCGGTTGTTATAATTTCCAATTCTTTTGAACTGAGAGCCAAGATTATAGGTAAAAAATTCGGTTGCAGGGTTTACGGAGCAGCCGCAAAGCCGGATAAAAAGTATTTTTTGAAAGCTGCGGAGGACGCAGGCGTAAAAATCAATGAGCTTGTTCTTATCGGTGACAGAATATTTACGGATATAGTCGGTGCTAATTCGTGCGGTGCGGTTTCGGTTTATGTCAAACCGTACAGAAAAGAGTTTATGATTCCGTTTTATTGGAAAAAAGCAAGGCAGGAAGAAATAGATTTTCTGAAAACGATAAACATAAACAGAAATTTGAAAACAATATATTACAAGTAGTCAGTCGGCTGTGCCTGAAAAGGTGCAGCCGATTTTGTCTGCTCGAAAGCTAAATGCGGACAAAGAACATATGCGGTACTATACCTTAATTCTTTTTAATTTATTTGCTTTTTTCCTTGCGTTGAAAGTGTAATTATGATATAATACTTGATATTATCCGAAAGTATGTGTATGAGGCGTCAAAATGATAATTTTGGGAATTGATCCGGGCTATGCAATAGTCGGCTGCGGTGTTATAGAATACAGCAACAATCATTTTAAGGTAATTGAATATTCGGCAATAACCACTCCTGCCGGAATACCTTTTAACAGACGTCTTGAAATGATTTATGACGGTGTTGACGAATTGATAAAACGAACAAAACCCGATGCTTTATCGATAGAAAAGCTGTTTTTTAATTCAAATCAGAAAACGGTTATAGATGTCGGTCAGGCAAGGGGAGTAATAATGCTCGCCGCACAAAAAAACAGGCTTGAAACCTTCGAGTATACACCGCTTCAGGTCAAACAGAGCGTTGTCGGTTACGGAAGAGCAGAGAAAAAGCAGGTTCAGGAAATGACAAAAATGATTTTGCATCTTGAAAAAATTCCAAAGCCCGATGATGTTGCGGATGCGCTTGCAATGGCAATTTGTCACGCGCACGCACACGGCTCTCTTCTCGGAAGACTTAAATAAAAGGTGTGATAAATTTGTATTACAGTTTAAGAGGTAAGCTTATATTTTCCGATGAAACTTCTTTTGCAATTGAATGTGGCGGTGTCGGATATTTTTGTTACACCACCGCAAACACTTTAAAAAAGCTTCCGCAAAGCGGCGAAGAAGCTTTTGTCTTTACTTATCTTAACGTTCGTGAAGACGCAATGGATTTATTCGCTTTTTACGATAAAAAAGAGCTGGAATGTTTTAAACAGCTTATTTCCGTTTCGGGTGTCGGCCCGAAAGCGGGACTTGCCATTTTGTCAAGGCTCAGTCCCGAAGCTCTGACGGCGAGTGTTGCCGTGGGTGACGTTAAAGCAATAACACAGGCACAGGGCGTGGGTCCCAAATTGGCACAGAGAATTGTCCTTGAACTTAAAAATAAGCTTAAAATCGACCTTGAAGAAGCTGTGGGAATTTTGAAAGAGGAGGATATAAATTCCTCCGAAGCCGAAGGCTCTTTGGCAGAAGCGGTTGCCGCACTCGTTTCGCTCGGATATACAAGAAGCGAAGCTAACAACGCATTGAAGCAGGCATCTTCCTCTCTCTCGACCGAGGAGCTTATAAAATTCGGATTAAAAAAACTGATGTCATAATTTTGAAAGGGTAGAACGGCAATGGATACGGATTTTGAAAACAGAATTTTAACTCCGGATTATTCACCGGAGGATGTTGATCTTGAATTGTCGCTTCGTCCGAGGGCAATTGATGATTATATCGGTCAGGAAAAAGTAAAAGAAAATTTAAAAATATATATCGAAGCCGCAAAAAAAAGAAACGAAGCATTGGATCACGTTTTGCTCTACGGCCCTCCCGGATTGGGTAAAACAACTCTTGCCGGAATTATCGCAAATGAAATGAGGGTAAATTTCCGTGTAACGTCGGGCCCCGCAATCGAAAAACCGGGAGATTTGGCAGCTTTGCTTACAAACCTCAACGAAGGCGACGTTTTGTTTATAGACGAAATTCATCGTCTTTCCCGTGCAGTTGAAGAAGTTCTTTATCCCGCAATGGAGGATAATGCACTTGATATCATTATCGGCAAAGGCCCGTCCGCAAGGTCGATAAGACTTGATTTGCCTCATTTCACCCTCGTAGGTGCTACCACAAGAGCAGGTCAGCTTTCCGCACCGCTTCGTGACAGGTTCGGTGTTGTACTTCGTTTGGAGCTGTATTCTCCCGAAGAATTGGGTAAAATAGTTACCAGAAGTGCTAATATTCTCGGTATCGGCATAGAAAAGGAAGGGGCGCTTGAAATAGCTTCACGTTCACGCGGCACGCCGAGAATCGCAAACAGACTCTTAAAGCGTTCCCGTGATTTTGCCGAAGTTGTCGGTAACGGTACGATTTCGTCGGAAAGTGCGAATCTTGCTTTGTCAAGAATGGAAATCGACAAGCTCGGACTTGATAATATAGACAGACTTTTGTTAACATCTATGATAAAAAATTATAACGGAGGGCCTGTCGGACTTGAAACAATCGCCGCCACAATCGGTGAAGAAGCCGTTACGATTGAAGATGTTTACGAACCCTATCTTTTACAGCTCGGCTTTATAAGCAAAACCCCAAGGGGCAGGATAGTTACACCTGCCGGCTATAACCATTTAGGGCTTCCTATGCCCGGTCAGCAACAAATGATGATGTGATTGGAGTTGTGTTAATTTATGGGAAGATTGTTCGGTACGGACGGAGCAAGAGGTATAGCAAACCTTGATTTGACGTGTGAACTTGCAATGCAAATCGGCAGAGCAACCGCTATGGTGCTTTCCGCCGATAAAAAAAGACCTAAAGTTATGATAGGAATGGATACGAGAATTTCTTCCGAAATGCTCGAATCATCAATTGCGGCGGGCTTATGCTCCGTGGGTGCGGATGTGCTTTTGCTCGGTGTGGTTCCCACTCCCGCAGTGGCTTATCTCGTAAAAAAATACAGGTACGATGCCGGTGTTATGATTTCCGCATCGCATAACCCGTGCGAATATAACGGCATTAAAATTTTCAAATCTGACGGTTATAAGCTGCCGGATTCTGTGGAAGAACAGATTGAGTCCATAATTCTTGACGAAGCTGCGGTTGTTCCAAAAAACGTCGGCGGTGAAATCGGCAGAATTACACGCTCCGAGTTTGCCATATTCGATTATATCGCTCATTTGGAAACCACAATCGATTGCGATTTTGAAGGGATGAATATAGCAATCGACTGTGCAAACGGTTCCTCCAGCGTCACAGCACCGCAGATGTTTGAAAGGCTCGGAACGAAATGTCACGTCCTTTCGGCAAGTCCCGACGGAGTTAATATAAACAAAGAATGTGGCTCGACACATCTTGAAAACATAAGCAATTTTGTCAAAAACAATCCCGAATGTCAAATCGGCCTTGCTTTTGACGGCGATGCCGACAGACTTTTGTGCGTTGATGAAAACGGCGATTATGTTGACGGCGATAAAATTATTTCCATTTGCGCCAAGGCATTAATGCAGGAAAACAGGCTCAAAAACAACACAGCGGTCGTTACTGTGATGAGCAATATGGGATTTTTTAAGTTTTGCCGAGAAAACGGAATTTCCTGCGAAAAAACAAAAGTCGGTGACAGATACGTTCTTGAAAATATGCTTGAAAACGGATATAATCTCGGCGGTGAGCAGTCGGGACACGTTATTTTTCTCGATTACGCTTCCACCGGTGACGGACAGCTTACTGCATTGCAATTGCTTCGTGTTATGAAAAAAACAGGCAAAAAGCTTTCAGTTCTGGCAAGTGAAATGCAGGTTTATCCTCAGGTTATTAAAAACGTGCGTGTTTCTCAAATGGGTAAGGTTCGTTTTTCAACGGACGAATCCATAAAAATCGCAATTAAGGAAGCAGAAAAGGAACTCGGTGATAAAGGCAGAGTTTTGGTGCGTGTTTCAGGCACCGAGCCGCTTGTGAGGGTAATGCTTGAGGGCGAGGACAGTGAGCTTATAGAGCGTCTTGCCTCGGAGGTTGCCGAGGTAGTTGAAGAAAGATTGATGTAAGGAGTTTTATATGCGTACACCTACTTTGTGGAAAGATTATGAGCTGCTTGATTGCTCCGACGGAGAACGTTTGGAGCGTTGGGGCGATTTTATCCTTATTCGTCCCGACCCGCAGGTTATATGGAAAACCCCAAAAAAACATCCCTTGTGGAAAAAGGCAAATGCCCGTTATGTTCGCTCAAACAGCGGCGGCGGAAGATGGGAAACATTCACACGGCTTCCCAATGAGTGGGGAATAAAGTATGAGGATTTGACTTTCCATATAAAAACAATGGGATTCAAGCATACGGGTCTTTTTCCCGAACAGGCGGTAAATTGGGATTATATGACCGACTTGATAAAAAACGCAGGCCGCCAAGTGAAAGTTCTTAATCTTTTTGCATATACGGGCGGTGCGACCGTTGCCTGCCTGAAAGCGGGTGCGGCAGTGACACACGTTGACGCATCAAAAGGTATGGTGCAATGGGCAAGGGAAAATGCCGCTTTGAGCGGCTTGACCGATAAGCCCGTAAGATGGCTTGTTGATGACTGTATAAAATTTGTCCGCAGGGAAATACGCAGGGGAAACAAATATGATATTATTATTATGGATCCTCCGTCATATGGCAGAGGCCCCGGCGGCGAAATTTGGAAATTGGAGGATGAGGTTTACAACTTCGTTTCTCTTTGCAGTGAAATCGTGTCCGACGATGCGCTTGCCGTGTTTATAAATTCGTACACAACGGGTCTTGCTCCCTCCGTTATGCAATACATACTCGGCAGCATAATGGTGCCGAAATTCGGTGGAAAAGTCTCAAGTGACGAAATAGGTATTCCCGTTACATCATCAAAGATGGTTCTTCCCTGCGGTGCAACGGCAATTTGGCAGAAATAAGGTAAAAATTATGTCTGAAGAATTTATAAAATTTGAAAATGTTTTTTTTCGCTATGAAAATGCCGAGGACGAGCCTCAGCTTCCTCTTGCGTTAAAAAACATCAATTTAAGTGTAAACAAAGGTGAGCTTGTTGCGGTTCTCGGCCACAACGGTTCGGGCAAATCAACGCTTGCAAAGCTTACAAACGCAATTCTTGTTCCCGAAAGCGGTAAAGTTACCGTTGCGGGTATGGATACATCGGATGAAAACTTAAAATATGAAATCCGCAAAAAATTGGGGATGGTTTTTCAAAATCCCGATAAT
>CAYYRN010000008.1:17189-50573 GCA_964474295.1 uncultured Eubacteriales bacterium | reverse complement strand
GAAAATCTTCATTTGGTTGCCGTGGTTATGGGCAGCGAAAACAGTACCGACAGGTTTGAAAGTGCAAAAGCAATGCTTGATTGGGGATTTTCAAATTACGAATGTGTAACACCTGAAATCGATAAAAAACTGATAACCGATGTTATTGTGAAAAAAGGCGAAATCGATTTCATAACTCCCGAAATACCGAAAATCGAACCTATACTTGTAAAAAAAGGGAAAGCAGGCGACATCAAGCAGACAATTTCTCTTGCCGTGGAAGTAAACGCACCTGTTGAAAAAGGTCAGACGCTCGGCACTGTGGAATTTACTCTTGACGGTGAAAAATTAGCGGAGTATTTATTGCTCTCGCCCGAAAATGCGGATACTTTAAAAATACCTCTTGCTTTCAAAAGGCTCCTTGCAAAGCTAATATAATAAATTTTTGTGAAAAATCTCAAAAATCTCTTGCAAACCACAGCGTTTTATTGTACAATTGAAATGTAAAAACTAAGGAGAGAAACAGATGAACTTAAAATTTAACAGCAAATATGCGGAAAGCTTCGTTAAAAAAGAAGAACTTGAAGCTATCCGTGAAGAAGTTGTGAAAGCACACGAAATGCTTCACAACGGAACGGGCAAAGGCAATGATTTCCTCGGCTGGGTGGATTTGCCCGTAAATTACGACAAAGATGAATTTGAGGAAATTAAAAAATCGGCGGAAAAAATCAAAAAAGATTCGGATGTGCTTGTTGTTATAGGCATCGGCGGTTCTTACCTCGGTGCAAGGGCAGCAATCGAATTTTGCAAAAGCACAAATTACAATCTTCTTGCTAAAGATACACCTCAAATTTTGTTTTCGGGCAATTCGATAAGCCCCACCGCTCTTAATGAAATTATCGCTCTTTGCAAGGATAAGGATTTTTCCGTGAACGTTATTTCAAAATCCGGCACAACAACGGAACCCGCAATTGCGTTTCGTGTTTTTAAAGCCTTGCTTGAAGAAAAATACGGCAAAGAAGAAGCTAAAAGCAGAATTTACGTCACAACGGATAAGCAAAAGGGTACTCTTAAAGGTCTTGCCGACCGTGAGGGCTACAAAACCTTTGTTATTCCCGATGATGTCGGCGGAAGATATTCGGTTCTTACCGCTGTGGGACTTCTTCCCATTGCTGCGGCGGGTATAGACATAGACCTTCTTATGAAGGGTGCGCAGGATGCAAGGGAAGCTTTCTCGGATTCGGACATCGATAACAACGCTTGTTACAGATATGCCGCAATGCGAAATCTTCTTTACAGAAACGGCAAAAAAATCGAAATGTTTGTCAGCTATGAGCCTTCATTTGCTATGATGAACGAATGGCTCAAACAACTTTTCGGCGAGAGTGAGGGAAAAGAAAATAAAGGTATTTTCCCGTCATCGGCTGTCTTCTCGACCGATTTGCATTCGATGGGGCAGTATATCCAGCAGGGCGAAAGAGAACTTGCCGAAACGGTTATAACCTTTGAAAATCCTCAGAAGGAGTATGTAATAGGAACCGATCCCGAAAACCTTGACGGATTAAATTTCCTTGCCGATAAGGAAATGTCGTTTGTTAACAGAAAGGCTTTTGAGGGTACGCTCCTTGCTCATACGGACGGAAGCGTTCCCAACAGCATAATCTCACTTGAGGAAATGAACGAATATGCTTTGGGCGAGCTTATTTACTTCTTTGAAAAGGCTTGTGCTATAAGCGGTTATATTCTCGGAGTTAATCCTTTTGACCAGCCGGGTGTGGAAAGCTATAAAAAGAATATGTTCGCACTTCTCGGCAAACCAGGATTTGAGGAAATGAAAAAAGAGCTTGAAGAAAGGCTCGGAAAATAAGTAAAAAGGGTCATTAAGACCTTTACATAAAGTTTAAAGGAGTTGTTTTTTATGGTAACATTGATAATCGGACGCAAAGGATCGGGAAAAACAAAAAAATTGATTCAAGCAGTCAACGATGCTATCGAGAAATCAGACGGAAATGTTGTTTGCGTTGAGCAGGGTACTCAGCTCAGAACAGAGGTTAACTACCGTGCCCGCCTCGTATCCGCAAACGAATATTCAATAAAAGGATTTGATGCTTTCTACGGTTTCCTCAGCGGAATTTGCGCAGGCGACCACGATATTACAGATATGCTCATCGATGCAACGCTTCGCATAGGCAGCCGTGATTACAATGAGCTTGCTTCTTTCCTCAAAAAGGTTGAAGAACTTTCGGCACTTACAAAGCATAATTTTGTTTTCACGATTTCTGCCGATAAGAGCGAGCTTCCCGCTGAAATTTTCGAGTTCTGTCAGGAAGCATAAGCTGACGTAATTTTATCAATTTGCCCACTGTGTCACGGATACGGTGGGCTTTTTTGGATAAATGATAAAAAGTTGAAAAACCGCTTGACAAAAAGTGCCTTCGAGTATATAATATTTAAGCGTGTAAAGATGAGATATTCTCGTCTTTGACTGAGGTGAATTATGTTTATTGAGCTTGAGCCTATTTTCAATAACGTAGGCGAACAAAAAAACTTCAAATTCGATATTGACCTTTCAAACGAGGAATTCGACGGCGTTTTTCCATTCAAAACACCTGTTATGGTAGCCGGTGTTGTTAAAAATGCGTCGGGAATCGTTACGTTAGAGTATGATGTCGATTTTCGGTATGACGGTTTTTGCGACCGCTGTGCGGAAAAGCTTGAAAAGAGCTTTCATTACAGCTTTAACCATACCTTGGTTTTGTCGCTCAATAACGAGGAAAGTGACGACTTGATGCTTGTTGAGGATCTCCATTTTGAAGTTGACCCGCTTGCAATTGAGGATATTTTTCTTTCGCTACCAACGAAAATTCTCTGCAGTGACGATTGTGCAGGTCTTTGTCCGCAGTGCGGCAAGAATTTAAACAAAGGCGTATGCACTTGCAAAAAGCAGGTTGACCCACGCTTGGCTGTGCTTCAACAATTGCTTGAAAATGATGAGTAAATAATTTAATTGAATTTTTATAAGGAGGAACTTTAAAATGGCAGTACCGAAGAGAAGAGTTTCAAAAGCAAGAAGAGATAAAAGACGTTCAAGTGTATGGAAGATGAAAGCTCCCGAACTTGTAAAGTGTCCTTCATGCGGCGAATATACAAGACCCCACAGAGTTTGTGCTTCTTGCGGCAAGTACAAGGGTGTTGAGATTGTTAGAGTTGAGGACTAATCCTCTTATAAGCTGAACCTTGGGTAGAGAGGAAGAATCTCTACCCTTTTATTTTTATTTCAAGGAGGGTATCGATTGTCGGCGGAAATTATTGATGTTGTCAAAAAGTCGCCTTGTGCGAAAAAACATATAAAAAAAGGCTGGGTTTTGAAAAAAATCAATTCACACGAAATTAACGATATTCTCGATTATAATTTTTACGCAAGTGATTTCGAGGTTTTGCTTGAGCTTGAAAAGCCTAACGGAAAGAGCGTAAAAAAGAAAATATTCAAGGAAGAAAACGAGGATTTGGGATTGGTTTTCAATACCTACTTGATGGATAGCCAGAAAACCTGCAAAAACAAATGCGTTTTTTGTTTTATCGACCAATTGCCGGAGGGTATGCGTGAATCGCTTTATTTTAAGGATGATGATTCGAGAATGTCATTCCTTTTCGGAAATTATATAACTCTGACAAACCTTACAGACCGTGATGTTGAGCGTATAATCGAAATGCACATTAACCCCGTCAATGTTTCTGTGCATACCATGAACCCCGAACTTCGTGTTAAAATGATGAAAAATCCGCACGCAGGCGAAGTGCTGAAATATATTGACGTTTTGGCATCTCACGGAACTCACCTTAACACACAGCTTGTTTTGTGTCCGGGTATAAATGACGGCGAGGAGCTTAAATTCAGTATTGAAAAGCTGGCGTCTCTTTATCCTGCGGTGCAGTCGATTGCGGCGGTACCGGTCGGAATAACGAAATTCAGACAAAACCTGCCGAAGCTTGACACTTACACACCGGAAAAGGCAAAAGAGGTTGTTGAAATAATCGAGAGTTATTCATCCGAGTTCTTTGAAAAATTCGGTACGCACTTGGTTTATGCTTCTGATGAGTTTTATTTGCAGGCAGGACTTCCTCTTCCGAAGAACGAGGAATATGAGGACTATCCGCAAATCGAAAACGGTGTAGGTATGTGGACTGACCTTGAATATACGTTTAAAAAAGCTTTGGAAGATGATAACGGCATCATTGCGGACAAAAGCAAGAAGCTTATCGCAACGGGTACTGCCGCATATCCTCTGCTTAAAAAAATTTCCGATTTGTTTTTTGAAAAATACAATATCGAAATTCCCGTTGTGAAAATAGAAAATGACTTTTTCGGTCATACGATTACCGTAAGCGGACTTATTACCGGAAAAGATTTAACCTCACAACTGAAAGGAAAATACGAAACAGACGAGCTGCTTATATCATCATCTATGCTGCGAAGCGAAGGGGATATGTTCCTTGACGATATGACACTCACTCAAGCCGAAGAAATACTCGGATGCAGGATAGTGCCTGTCAAATCCGACGGATATGAGCTGCTTGAAAAGATGAAAGGAGAATGAAAAATGTCAAGACCTATTGTTGCGATTGTCGGACGTCCGAATGTCGGAAAATCAACGCTTTTCAACAAGCTTATAGGGCAAAGACTTTCAATTGTCGATGACACTCCCGGCGTTACAAGGGACAGAATTTACGGCGACTGCGAATGGCAAAGACATAATTTTCTTTTGATAGATACGGGCGGTATAGAGCCTGCCTCGGATGATATAATTCTTGTTCAGATGAAACGTCAGGCACAGCTTGCAATCGACAGTGCCGATGTTATAATCTTCGTAACAGATGTAAGAACGGGCGTTGTCGCAACAGATGAGGAAGTAGCTTCAATGCTCAGAAAATCGGGCAAGCCCATCGTTCTTTGCGTTAATAAATGTGACGGCATAGGCGATATGCCGGCGGAGTTTTACGAGTTTTACAATTTGGCTTTGGGCGATCCAATTGCCGTGTCCTCGGTTCACGGTCACGGAACGGGTGATTTGCTTGAAGAAGTTTGCAAATATTTTCCCGAAAGCGAGCAGGAGGATGTTGATGACGATTACATCAAGGTTGCCGTCATCGGCAAGCCGAATGTCGGAAAATCCTCTCTCATCAATGCAATCTCCGGTCAGGAAAGAGCTATTGTTTCAAACATTGCGGGAACAACCCGTGATGCTACGGACACGATAGTCGAAAATTCCCACGGCAAATTTATTTTCATCGACACCGCAGGATTAAGAAGAAAGAGCAGGGTTGATGAAAAAATAGAAAAATACAGCGTTATCAGAGCAAAAATGGCTGTTGAAAGGGCAACCGTGTGTGTTATTATGATAGATGCCACGGAAGGCTTTACGGAACAGGATTCCAAAGTTGCGGGCATTGCCCACGAAATGGGAAAAGCTTGCATAGTCGCCGTGAACAAATGGGATGCCGTTGAAAAAGACGGCAGAACAATGGATGCACAGCGAAAGAAGCTTATGAATGATTTTTCGTTTATGCCATATGCCCCGATTATTTTCATTTCCGCAAAAACAGGTCAGCGAATCGACCGCCTTTATGAGCTTATTAAGTTTGTTGACGAGCAAAATGCAATGAGAATTTCAACAGGTAAGCTCAATGATGTCCTTGCGGCGGCAACAGCAAGGGTACAGCCTCCCACGGATAAGGGCAGAAGACTTAAAATTTATTATATGACGCAGGCATCAACACGTCCGCCTACGTTTGTTTGCTTTGTTAACCGTAAGGATTTGTTTCATTACAGTTATCAGCGATACCTTGACAATCAAATAAGAGAAATTTTCGGACTTGAAGGCACTCCCACAAATTATGTTATAAGAGAACGTGACAAAGATAACACCTAAAAACAACAAGGAGCGTTTTGTATGAAAATAAGAAACTCCAAGGCGACAGATGTTAACGAAAAACTCGGTTTGCTTGAATATTCGGCTTATACGGTCGATAAGGTCGGACAGAATTTTAAATCGGCTGTTTCGGGTGTGTTCGGCGGACTTGTAATTTCCACCTACCTCGGTTTGAGCGAAAAAGCTTATCTTACTTACACATCAATTGCTTTTGTTTTGAGCTTTTGGGATATTTTTAACGATATAATCGTCGGCAATGTCATTGACAGAAGGAAAAAATCACATCCCCGCTGGGGCAGGTTTAAACCCGTTTTGCTTTGGCTTCTTATTCCCACGGCTTTTGTGAGCATAGCAAGCGCTCTGCCTATAAAGGATTTCTTTCCGCATTTGGGCGATACGTTCAAGGTCATTTATTTGGTTATTATTTATCTTGTAAACGATATGGTCAGCACGTTTTACAATGCGGCACTCACGGCGCTTACGGCTCGTCAGTCAACGGACAACACGGAAAGAGGTTATCTTTCGGGTATCGGCGGTATCATCGGCTCGGTAATCGGCGGCAGCGGAACATACATAGCTGCGATTATCGCAATGATTTTGCCGAATGTAAAGGAATCCGAACGTTATTTTTACAGTATGGTTTTCTTCAGCATCATCGCCGTACCGGCAACGCTCTTTAATATCATTGTGACAAAAGAGCGTATTGTCGAACCCGAAAAGCAGGAAATTTCACGTCTTAAAGACGTGTATTCTCAGGTAATTCACAACAAACCCCTTGTACTTATCACAATTTCGGAGGTTTTGCAGGCAGGTATGACAATCGGATACGGTTTTTTGATTTACGTTTTCAGAGCGTGTTTTTCCGATGTTACGCTGCAAATTTCGATTTTCGGTTTAAATATCGGAGAAAAGCTCCAAGGTTATGAGGCGATTATGGCGGCTTGCTCTGCCGCAACAATTGTTCCCACAGCCGCGTCGCTCATTTTGGCACCTATCATCAGAAATTGGATTTCGGATAAGCCGCTTTATATTTTCACTAAGTTTTGGACTTTCTTTTGCTATGCGGGAATGTTTGTAACAACTTTCCCCATAACGAAATACGACGCAACGCAGTTGTTTTTGAGAATTACGTTTTGGTATGCACTTCACGGACTGACAACGGGCTTTTATTCGGTGGTTCCGAATATGCTCCAGCTTACCGCCTACGATTACGGCGAATACAAGTTCGGTCAGCGTAACGAAGCAACGGTGAGTGCCCTTAAATCAACTCTTTCAAAAATTTTCGGCTCTTTCGGAAACTATGCGTCATCGTGGTGTCTTGTTCTTATCGGTTACATTCAAAACGGAACGCAGGCAGAAAACATAACGACCGACACAAAGCAGTGGCTTGTGGCACTGTTTGCACTTTTTCCTGCGGTTTTCTCGCTTTTCGGAATGATACCGATGTTCTTTTACGATATTTCGGGAAAGAAGCAGAAAGAAATGGTCGAGGAACTTAATATCCGCCGACAGAAGAATTTGGATGAGCTTAACAAAAAGGAAACATCAAAAATTACATAAAGAAAACCGAGCCGTGTTAAAATTTGTACTTTAGCACGGCTTTTTTTCGTTGAAATCACAAAATGTTCAAAATTACTTGTAAAACGACTTGTTTTATAGTATAATATCAGTTTGTAAAAATATTATGAAGGTGAAAGCTTTGGATAAGAGAAATGACGTAAGAAATGTAGCGATTATTGCCCACGTTGACCACGGAAAAACAACGCTTGTCGATGAAATGCTCAAGCAAAGCGGAATTTTCCGTTCAAACGAGCAGGTTCAGGATAGGGTTATGGATTCAAATGACCTTGAACGTGAAAGAGGTATTACCATTCTTTCAAAGAACACGTCTATTCATTATAAGGATACAAAAATCAATATTGTCGACACTCCCGGCCATGCCGATTTCGGCGGCGAGGTTGAGCGTATTTTGATGATGGTGGACGGCGTTTTGCTTCTTGTCGATGCCTTTGAGGGATGTATGCCCCAAACAAGGTTTGTTCTGAAAAAAGCACTCGGTCTTGAAAAAAAGGTAGTGGTTGTGGTTAATAAAATCGACCGCCCCGGCGCACGTCCCGAAGAAGTAATAGATGAGGTTCTTGACCTCTTTATCGAGCTTGGCGCAAACGAAGACCAGCTTGAATTTCCCGTTGTTTATGCTTCCGCAAGAGAGGGTTATTCATCACTCGACAGCTCTGTGCGTGAGGGCGATATGAGACCGCTTCTTGATTCTATTCTTGAAAATATCGAATGTCCGCAGGGCGATTTGAACGGCCCTGCACAGGTGCTTTTTTCAAGCCTTGATTATGATGATTATATCGGCAGAATCGGTATCGGCAGAGTTGAAAGAGGCAGCATCAAAAAGGGCGAAAATATGGTGCTTTGCAAATCGGACGGTACAACGCAGAATGTTAAAATTTCCAGACTTTATCAGTTTGAGGGACTTAAAAGAGTTGAGGTCGATTCTTCCTCGATGGGTGACCTTATTTGCGTTTCGGGTATTGAGGGACTTAATATCGGTGAAACGATTTGTTCTCCCGACTGTGTTGAGCCACTGCCCTTTATCAAAATCGATGAGCCGACGCTTTCAATGAACTTTATCGTAAATGACAGCCCGTTTGCCGGCAGAGAGGGTAAGTTCGTAACTTCGAGAAACCTGCGTGACAGACTTTATAAGGAAGTCGAAACAAACGTAAGTATGTGTGTGGAAGACACTGAAACTACCGATACTTTTAAGGTTTCGGGCAGAGGAGAGCTTCACCTTTCGATACTTATCGAAACTATGCGCCGTGAGGGATATGAATTTCAGGTTTCACGTCCGAAAGTTATTATGAAAGAAGAAAACGGAGTTATGATGGAACCCGTTGAGCTTCTTATTGTGGAAGTGCCTGAAAACTATGTGGGTGTGGTTATCGAAAAGTTAGGTTCGAGAAAAGGTGAGCTTGAAAATATGGGAACCCGTGACGGAGGAATGAGCCACCTTGAATTTAAAATTCCGTCAAGGGGACTTATCGGCTACCGTTCCGAATTTATGACCGACACAAACGGCAACGGCATTATGAACCAGCTTTTTGAAGGCTATGTGCCGTTTGCGGGCGAAATTAAAATGCGTGAAAGAGGTTCGATTGTTGTTCACGAAACAGGCGAAACAACAGGCTACGGACTTTTCAATACTCAAGAGCGTGGCAGACTTTTTGTCGGCCCCGGTGTTGAGGTTTACGAGGGAATGATTGTGGGCGAATGTGCTAAGGATGAGGATATCGTTTGCAACGTTTGCAAGAAAAAGCAGATGACAAACACCCGTGCCGCAGGCTCGGACGATGCACTGCGTCTTGTTCCCCACTCGGTTCTCAGCCTTGAGCAGTGTATGGAGTTTATAAGCGATGACGAATTGCTTGAAATAACTCCCAAGTCGCTCAGACTCAGAAAACGTATTCTTTCAAAAGAATTGAGAATGAAGAAGAAGTTCGGTTCAAAATAAGGTGAATTTTAATGAATAAATTCAAATATGTGATTTTCGATTTTGACGGAACTGTTGCAGACACAAGAGAGGGCGTGTTTGAAAGCATAATTTATGCTCTCAATGCCTGCGGCTACGGCGTGCCGAACGAAGATGTTTTAAATTCGTTTTTGGGGCCTGCGTTGTTTTCTTCGTTCAAAAGAGTTACGATGTGTGATGACGGTACGGCTCACAAGCTTGTTGAAAAGTACCGTGAGAAGTACACGGACAACGCAATGTACAAGCTTTCGCTTTTTGACGGAATAGAGGATTTGCTGAAATCACTCAAGAAAAGCGGAGTGAAGCTTGCAATCGCATCTTCAAAGCCTCAAAAATTTTTCGGAACGCTTCTTGATTATCTGAAAATCGGCTATTATTTTGATGCCGTGTGCGGAGCTTCTTTTGACACAACTCACAATTCAAAAGAAGATATCATATCAAGAGCGATTGAGCTTTTGCAAGCGAAAAAGGAAGAAACCCTTATGGTGGGGGACAGACTTTTCGATGTTGAGGGTGCAAAGGCAAACGGCATAAAATGTGCGGGCGTTGTTTTCGGTTTTGATTATTCCGAGGAACTAAAAAATGCCGGTGCCGACTTTGTTGTCGCAACGGCAAGTGAACTTTTTAATATTATAGTTTAAAAATATAGCTGTAAAGAACGGAAGTTTTTTACAGCTATATTTTTTGCTTGCCCGACGGCGTACATGGTACGCCGAGTGGCGAGGTTGGTTTATAGGATAAAACGCGAAACGTAAGTTTCGTCACAATTTTATTCCCGATTAATAAACAAAAAAGGATTCCTTCGGTTTCTATAAAAAGCATACCGAAAGAATCCTTTAACATTATTCTTTTTTTATCCGTTCTGCGCTTTTTTACAGCCCCTTAATTACATCAGCTCGCAAATAAGGTTGGAAAATTCCACCGGGTCTTCCACATTCAAGCCTTCTATCAGCAGGGCTTGTGAATAAAGAAGCTTTGCGTATTTTTTAACCTTTTCTTTGTCAGAATCGTAAAGCGATGTGAGAGTTTGGAAAATTTTGTGGTTTGCGTTTATTTCAAGAACTCTTTCGGCTTTTACGTTCGTGTCATTGGGCATTGTGTTGAG
Organism: uncultured Eubacteriales bacterium; assembly: GCA_964474295.1. GTDB lineage: Bacteria > Bacillota > Clostridia > Oscillospirales > Acutalibacteraceae > SIG575. Next base: position 40,021 of record CAYYRN010000008.1, on the reverse strand, counting down.
AACCTTTTCCATTTCAAGCGAAAGCTCGCCTTTTGCCGTAAGGCAAACGGGGTGGCTTTTTAATCTGGAGGAGGGTCTGACTTCCGTTACCCTTCCGTCAAGCGACTCTTTCATAAATTCGAGCATTTCACGGCTGGCATCTGCTTTTTTCTTTGTTTCTTCCTTTTCTTCTTCCGTTTCAAGTCCCAAATCCTCTGCGGCAATGGAACGGAATTCCTTATCATCGAATTTGCCCATAATTTTAAGCGTGAACTCGTCAACATCGGCAGTGAGGTAAAGAATTTCGTATCCTTTTTCCGTTACCGCCTCCGTTTGAGGCAAGCGTGCAATTTGCTCGGCACTTTCTCCGCAGGCATAGTAAATATATTTCTGCTCTTCTTTCATTCGTGAAACATATTCTTCAAGTGTTGTAAGCTTGTTTTCAAAGCTTGAAACAAACATCAACAAGTCCTTGAGCAGCTCGGTTGTTTGACCGTAACCGCTGTAAAGACCGTACTTGAGCTGCAAACCGAACTGAGCATAAAATTCTTCGTATTTTTCCCTGTCGTTTTTGAGCATGGAAAGAAGCTCTGATTTTATTTTCTTTTCAAGACGTGAAGCGATAATTTTAAGCTGTCTGTCATGCTGGAGCATCTCACGGGAAATGTTAAGAGATAAATCCTGCGAATCGACAAGTCCTTTTACAAAGCTGAAATGGTCGGGCAAAAGGTCTTTGCAGCTATCCATAATGAGAACACCGCTTGCGTAAAGCTTCAACCCCTTTTCGTAATCACGGTTGTAATAGTTATAAGGAGCTTTTGACGGGATAAACAGAAGTGCGTTGTAGGTTGCGGCACCCTCCGTTGCGGTGTTTATCACTTTAAGCGGCTTTGAAAAATCACTGAAATTGGTGCGGTAAAATTCATCGTATTCTTCTTCGCTTATTTCGTTTTTGTTCTTTTTCCAAAGCGGAACCATACTGTTTACGGTGACGATTTCCTTAAATTCTTCAAACTCGTTTTCCGTTCCCTCTTTCATTCGTGAAGAGGTAACTTCCATTTTTATGGGATATCTGATGTAGTCGGAATACTTTTTGATAAGATGTCTGAGCGTATATTCGTTAAGGAAGTTTGTATAGTTTTCTTCCTCCGTGTCTTCTTTTATTTTAAGTACGATGTCAGTGCCGTGCGATTCTTTTTCACACTCGGTAACCGTGTAGCCGTCAGCACCCGTTGAGTTCCACTTGTAAGCTTTTTCCTCGCCGTAGGCTTTTGAAAAAACAGTCACTTCGCTCGCAACCATAAAAGCCGAATAGAAGCCGACACCGAATTGACCGATAATGTCGATGTCCTCGCTCTTTTCGTTTTCTTCTTTGAAAGAAAGCGAACCGCTTTTTGCGATTGTTCCGAGATTGTTTTCAAGGTCTTCCTTTGTCATACCGCAGCCGTTATCTGAAATGGTTATTGTTCTGTTTTCTTCGTCGGTTTCTATGTTGATTGCGAAATCGTCACGGGAAAGGCCGGTGCTGCCGTCCGAAAGTGCGTGGTAGTAAAGCTTGTCCATAGCGTCGCTTGCGTTTGATATAATTTCACGCAGGAAAATTTCCTTGTGGGTGTAAATTGAGTTAATCATAAGGTCAAGAAGTCTTTTGGATTCTGCCTTGAACTGTTTTTTAGCCATTTAAAAAGCCTCCGAAATATATTTTTAGCACTCGCTGTCTTTGAGTGCTAAAAATAATATAGACGATATTTATTAAACAATATAAACAAAATTATTAACGGATTGTTAAAAAGGAATAAAAAACCAAAATGAATTGTAAAATCGGCACATATTTGGTATAATATAAAATAGACAAAAATCTTTAAAGGTGGAAGTAAAATGAGGGGAAAGCTTATTGTTATCGAGGGACTTGACGGCAGCGGAAAGTCTACGCAAATCGATATTCTCGCCAAAATGTTTGATGAAAGAAAGCTTGAATATAAAAAGATAAAGCTGCCGAATTATGAGGGAAACTCGTCGGCGCTTGTAAAAATGTATCTTGCGGGGGAATTCGGTAAAAAGCCGGAGGATGTAAATGCTTATGCTGCTTCCGCTTTTTATGCGGTTGACCGTTTTGCCTCCTTCAAAACAATATGGAAAGACGATTATGAAAGCGGAAAACTTATCCTTGCCGACAGGTACACAACTTCAAACGCTTATCATCAAATGATAAAGCAGCCGAGGGAAAATTGGGACAGTTATATTGAATGGCTTGAAGATTTTGAATATTCAAAGCTCGGCATCCCGAAACCCGACCTTGTAATTTACCTTGATATGCCTGTTGAAATTTCACAGAAGCTTATGAGCAAGAGATACGGCGGAAACGAGAGCAAAAAGGATGTTCATGAGGCTGATGTCGCTTATCTCACTTCCTGCCGTGAGGCGGCATCGTATGCTGCCGAAAAAATGGGATGGGTAAAAATAAAATGCTTTGAAAATTCCGATGCAAGGAGCATTGAGTCAATTGCCGAAGAAATCGGGACAAGCGTTGAAAAGATTCTTTGAAATCGAAAGGATATTGTGTAATTTATGCTGAACTTCAAAATTCCCGTTATTGAGGATGCCGAAAAAATAAGGGAAATTCTTAAAAGCACAACGGGAAATAATTGTCAAATGTCTTTAGGCTCGATTTACAATTGGGGGCCTGATTATAACCTTGAAATTGCTTTTTGTGATGACTGTCTTGTAACAAAAACGGAAAGAAACGGCAAAATCGATTACGGCTTTCCTCAAGGGACGGGGGATAAAAAAGCAATAATAAAAGAATTGCTCAACGAAAAAAATTTAAGCTTTTACGGTCTTGAAAAAAACGATGCCGATTATTTGGAAAAGGAGTTTGGCGGAGTTTTTAAAATAACCGAAAACAGAGATTCGGCGGATTATATTTATCTTGTTTCCGATTTGGCTGAACTCAAAGGTAAAAAGTATCATTCAAAAAGAAACCATATAAAATATTTTGAAAAAAACAATAATTGGGTGTATGAAAAATTGACCTCGAAAAATCTTTTCGACTGCATAAAGATGACGGAAAAATGGATTGAAGAAAACGAGGATAAGGCGGAAGACGGCATTGACGAGGAACTCAATGCCATAAAGCGTGCGTTCGACTGCTTTGAAGAACTCGGATTTGTCGGAAGCGTTATTCGTGTTGACGGCGAAGTGATTGCGTGGACTTTGGGCGAAAAAATAAGCGAAGACACATTTTGTACTCATTTTGAAAAAGCGTTTGCCTCCTACCGAGGTGCTTATCCCATAATTAACCGTGAGCTTGCAAAAAACGAGCTTTCCGCATTTACGTTTGTCAACCGTGAGGAAGATATGGGACTTGAGGGTTTGAGAAAGGCAAAGCTCAGCTACCACCCCGTCAAGCTCGGAATAATTTATGATGCAAAGGTGATTTGATGTTTCGTTTTGCTGACGAAAAAGATAAAAAAAGTCTTGCTGAGCTGTGGCTTGAATGTTTCGGTGACGGCGAAGAGTTTGTAATGCCTTTTTTAGATACTTTTATGAAGAGTGACAATGTTTATATTTTCGAGAATGACGGCAAAGCGGTTTCGGCGGTCTATGCGCTTGACTGCAAAATAGGAACACATAACGCTCTTTACTTTTACGCCGTCGCAACGCAGGAGCATTTCAGAAGACGAGGACTTGCAAAAAAAGAAATAGAATTTCTTATCGAAAGCGGAATAAAAAAAGGCACTGAAATTTTTCTGCTTACGGCAAGCAGCGAAAAGAACAGAAAATATTACGAATCACTCGGCTTTCGGGACTTTTTCTTTTGCAAAAAAGAAGAATTTGAGATGTCGGAAGAAAAGTGCGAAATTTCCGAAAGCTTTAATTCATATGAGCTGTCGGAATTGAGAAATGAAGTTTTTTCAAAAAACGGATTTGTTTCGTTTCCTCAAAATCATATTGATTTTGCTTTGAAGTTTTCGGACAGGGTTTTTACGGAAAAGGAAAACGGAAAAACGGTTTCTTACGCAATGACAAACGGCAAAAAAATAACAGAGCTTTGCTCAAAAAACGATGAAAAAAACTTTGCATCCGCAGTGCTTGAAAAAATCGGTGAAAAAAGTGCATCCGTTTATATGCCCTTGTGCGGAAACGAAAAGGCCGACAGTTGCAAAATTTCAAGAGGTATGATATACTGTTCTGATAAGGAATTGATAAAAACATTGGGCGAAAACACATTCCTTTCGCTTAATTTGGAATGACAGAGGTAGATAAAATGATTTACGTTTTTATGGCAGACGGAACAGAGGAAGTTGAAGCCGTTGCGACAATCGATATGCTAAGACGTGCCGAGCTTGACGTTATGACACTCGGCATAGGCTCGCAGATGATTGTCGGTTCGCACGGAATCGGTCTTGTTTGCGATGCTGATATAAAAAACATTATGCCGGATGAAGATTTGCAGGCTGTGGTAATTCCCGGAGGTATGCCCGGAACTCTCAACATAGAAAAATCCTCTGCGGCGCAGAGCTTTATAGATTATGCGGCAGAACACGGCAAGCTTATATGTGCCATTTGTGCCGCTCCGTCGGTTCTCGGACATAAGGGGCTGCTTAAAGGCAAAAAAGCCACTTGTTTCCCCGGCTTTGAAAAAGAGCTTGAGGGTGCGGAAATTGTTGATGAGAGCGTTGTTAAGGACGGTAACATCATCACCTCAAAGGGCGCGGGTACCGCAATAAAATTCGGCTTGAAAATCGCAGAACAGTTTGTGGGCAGAGAAGAAGCGGAAAAAATATACATTTCTATCCAGAAATAAAGTATATAGATTTATCTTATCAGAGAGGAGGGTCTTTATGAACGATTTTTTTAAGGATGACGAGAACGATACGCTCTCGAATTTTACCACACCGAAAAAAGAAGAAAAAAGACCGCCTGAATTTAACACGGAATCACGAAAAAAGAAAGTGGAAAATTTTGTTCTTCACATCGAAGAATTTGATAATCCGATTCAGGAAAAGAAAGTTGATACGGCATCAAACCGTCCGAAAACAAAGGGTGAGGTTTATTTTGCAAATTATCAACGCAGTGCGGGTGAACCCTCCGCAAGAAGGTACACCGGTCAGACGGCACAGGGAAAAAAATCTCGTGATGAAAGCTTGTCCTCAAGCCGCAAAAATATGACAAATGACGATTTGGCAATGTTCAGCGACACGCAGGGCAGAGCACGTCCGCCGGTTGACAGACCTGTTTCAAAGGCACAGCCGAAAAAGAAAGCGAAAATCAGAAAAAAGCTGTCTCCCGAAGAACTAAAAAAACTTGCCGAAACATATTCGAGAACATTTTATATCGCAATGGTGTGTGTTCTTGTTTTAACGGTAACTCTTTCCACAATAGGCATTAACTGTATAAACGATGCCATTGCTTTGTCGGCAAGCGACGAAGAAGTTGAAATTACCATAGAAGAAAACGCAACAACCGACGAAATTATAGATTTGCTGAAAGACAACGGACTTATAAGGGTAAAATGGTTCAGCAATCTTTTCGCAAAATTCAGAGGATATGATAAAGAGGGTATTTATTATACCGTAAACGGAGAAAAGAAGCTTCAGCCATATGTCGGCGGAACATACTATCTTTCAAGTTCAATGGGTATTGAGGGTATGCTCAACGTACTTCTCGATAACTCGGTATCATCCGAGCAGACTGTCAGCATAACCTTCCCCGAAGGCTACACAATCGCACAAATTGTCAACCGCCTTGAGGATTATGAGGTAATAACGGATGACAAAAAATTCATAAATGCCGCAAATTACGATTATTCTTACCCGTTTATCGACAGCAAAAACACAGGTGCCGCATTAAAGCTTGAGGGATATCTTTTCCCCGATACTTACGATATGTATGTCGGGGAGAGTACATCGAGCATCATAAAACGTTTTCTTGACAACTTTAATGAAAAATGGACTGATAAGTATGCGGAACGTGCCAAGGAATTGGGTTACACAACAAACGAAATTTTGACTATTGCTTCCATAATTCAAAAAGAAGCGGCGGGAAGCAGTCAGATGGCTGATATTTCGTCCGTAATTCATAACAGATTGAAAAAATCTATGAATTATCCCATGCTCCAGTGCGATTCGACATCAAACTATGTCACAAAATATCTTTCGGATTTGCTCGGTGAAAACAAAGCAAACACTTACCTTGACAAATACGATACATCTGTTTGTATGGGACTTCCCGAAGGGCCTATTTGCAACCCCGGTATCGATGCTATCAATGCCGCTTTGTATCCCTCGAACACAACGTACCTTTATTTCTGCCACGATAAAAGCGGAAATGTTTATTATGCTTCAACAGACTTTGAGCATCAGCAGAATGTTGCGAAAATAAACAGATAAAACCTGAAGTAAAAGGATGTAATTTTTTGATTAAGAATTTTGTAAAACCGGAGGTTCTTTCTCCGGCAGGGGATAGAGAAAGGCTCGAAGCGGCTGTACACTTCGGTGCTGATGCCGTGTATCTCGGCGGCGGAATGTTCGGGATGAGGACGTCCTCGTCGAATTTTACAGATGAAGAACTGAAATCTGCGGTAAAATTTGCTCACTCACAGGGCGTTAAGGTTTACCTTACCTGCAACACCGTTCCGAGAAACAGCGAGGTTGACGTTTTACCCGAATTTTTGGAAAAAGCGGAGCAAGCCGGCGTCGATGCACTCATAATTTCCGATATCGGTACGCTGTCGCTTGCAAAAAAGTATGCCCCGAAAACCGAAATTCATATTTCAACTCAGGCGGGAATTACAAATTACGCAACCGCAAACGCTTTTTGGGATATGGGTGCAAAAAGAGTGGTTCTTGCCCGTGAGCTTTCTATGGAGGATATAGCCGTTCTGCGGGCAAAAACTCCGAAAGAGCTTGATATCGAGTGCTTTGTTCACGGTGCGATGTGCGTGTCTTTTTCCGGAAGATGCCTGCTTTCAAACTATCTTGTCGGCAGGGATTCAAACCGAGGCGACTGCGCCCAGCCGTGCCGCTGGAAATATCATTTGACAGAGGAAACAAGACCGGGCGTTTACTTTCCGATTGAACAGGACGATAAGGGAACTTACATAATGAACGCAAGGGATATGTGTATGATTGAGCATATTCCCGAATTGGTCAATGCGGGGGTAACTTCGTTTAAAATAGAGGGCAGGGCAAAATCGGCTTATTATACCGCTGCCGTTACAAATGCCTACCGTGCCGCCGTTGACGAGTTTTTGAAAAATCCGTCCGATGACTTTAAGGTTTCACCGTGGATAAGCGAGGAAATGCGAAAGGTAAGCTACCGTGAATATTGTACGGGATTTTATTTCGGCTCACCCCTCGAAAATGCCGAGATATATTATGAGGGCGGTTACAGACGTGAATGGGATGTCGTTGCCGTTTGCGAAAAATGTGAAAACGGCAGACTTTTTGCCGTTCAGAGAAATAAATTCTTAAACGGCGATGTTCTTGAGATTGTTGAGCCGGGAAGCGAACCGTTTAAAATTTGCGTTGAAGAACTTCAAAACGAAAACGGTGAAGCAATCGAAAGCGCACCCCATGCAATGATGAAGCTTTCTTTTTCGTGCGGTCGAGCTGTCAAAAGCGGTGCGATTATAAGGAAACAGAAGGACGAACCTAAAAGAGTGATTATCTGATGGAATATAAATTAAACGTAAGCGAAATAAAAAATATGAGCGAAAAGCTCAAAGCGGGCGACAGGGTGTTGCTTTCGGGGATTGTGTATACTTCCCGTGATGCGGCTCACAAAAGAATTAAAGCGGCACTTGAAAAAGGCGAAAAATTGCCGTATGAGTTAAAGGATGCCGTGATTTACTATGTCGGCCCCACACCTGCACCGAAAAATCTTCCCATCGGTTCTTGCGGCCCGACAACTTCATCGAGGATGGATTCTTACGCTCCGCTTTTTCTTGATAACGGACTTGCGGCTATGATAGGCAAAGGACCGAGAAATGATGATGTTGTGCGTGCAATAAAAAGGAATAAAGCAGTTTATTTTTGTGCTGTCGGCGGTGCCGGCGCATTGCTTGCAAAAAGCGTAAAAAAATGTGAGGCCATAGCCTATGAGGATTTGGGCTGTGAATCGGTAAAGAAAATGGAAATCGAAAATTTGCCTCTTATTGTTGCGATTGACTGCAACGGAGGAAATCTTTTTAATAAGGAGGATGCTGTAAATGGCAGAGCTTAAACCGCTTGAGGTGGTTATAGTCGGCGGAGGTCACAGAAGCTTGATTTATGCGGGACTTGCAAAAACCGATCCTTCAAAAATGAAGGTTGTGGGTATTGCCGACCCTGATGAAAATCGACGCAAAGCAATTGCGGAAAGCTTCTCAATTCCGAAAGAACATCAGTTTGCAACGGCTCAGGAATTGGCATCTGTTCCGAAATTTGCAGATGCCGCAATTAACGGTACTATGGATCACGTCCACGTGGAAACGACCGTTCCGCTTCTTAAAGCGGGGTATGATGTTCTCCTCGAAAAACCTTTTGCGGTTAATGAGGAGGAGGCACGCAGACTTGTTGCCGTTGCAAAAGAAACGGGCAGAAAGGTTATGGTGTGCTTCGTTTTGAGATACGCTCCTTTTTACAGGCAGATAAAGGAACGTCTTGTAAAGGGCGAAATAGGTGAAGTTATTAACATTCAAACGTCCGAGTATGTAAGCTATCACCATATGTCAACAAGTCACGTCAGAGGAAAGTGGAATAATCAAGAACGCTGCCACGCATCCATGCTTCTTGCAAAATGCTGTCACGACCTTGACATTATGGCTTGGATGATGGGCGACAATAAGCCCGTTTCCGTTTCTTCGTTCGGCAGCAATATGCAGTTCGTAAAAGAAAATGCACCGAAAAATTCGGGAACACGCTGTCTTGTGGATTGTCCGCTTGTCGATACCTGCCTTTATTCGGCAAAAAGGATATATCTTGATCATCCCGACAGATGGGCCTTTTATGTTTGGGATAAGCTTGAGCATCTTGAAAATCCTACAATAGAGGATAAACGTGAGCTTCTCAAAACCTCCCCTTACGGAGTGTGTGCTTACAAGAGCGATAACAACGTAGTTGACCACCAAAGTGTGCTTGTGAATTTCGCAAACGGAGCAACCGGTACTCATAATATGGTCGGCGGTTCGGCAAGAGGCTTGAGAACTATACATATCACGGGAACAAAGGGCGAAATTTTCGGTAACTGTGAGGACGGAGTTTTCACGGTTTCAAAAATCAATCCCGCACCCGAACATGAGTATGATAATGAGGTTGTTGATGTAAACATCGCAGATGACACGCACGGCGGCGGCGATTTGCTGCTTGCGGAGGATTTTGTCGATTATGTAAGAGAGGATAAAATGTCTGTTTCGTGTACGTCCATCGAAACATCTCTCAACGGACATCTTATCGTTTTCCTTGCAGATGAATCGAGGGAAAACGGCGGAAAATTAATGCCGCTTAATTGATGGGGGAAAAGAAAATGAAAAAACTTTTCAGCGTATCTGTTTCGATTTTGCTTGTTTTTGTGATGGTATTTACTTCTGCCGCATTTGCTTTTGCGGCGGAAAAAAAGTGTGACTGCGGGGAAGAGCCGATAATTTATGTGGCGGCTCTCGGCAGTGCAAAGCTTTACCAAAATGCAGGCACGGAGGATGAAAAAATCGTTTTCCGTCCCGAAGACGAAGCATATGTCAATATGGCTTTGTCGCTTGTCTTTCCTCTGATTAAGCTTGCCGTAACGGGCGATTACGACAGCTTCGGGGATAGCTTGGTTTCATCCGTTAACGGAGTTTTCGGCTCACTTGCAAATAACGAAGACGGCACATCAACAGAAGACATTACCACAAAAACCGAGCTTCCGACAGACCCCACCCACGGACTTGAACACAGTTATTATTTCGCTTATGATTTCCGTGCCGACCCGCTTACTGTTGCGGATGACCTCAACGTTTTTGTAAATCACGTCAAAAAGCTTACAGGTCACAGTCAAGTGCGTTTCAGAGCTTCATCAATGGGCGGCGTTATAGCAATGTCATATTTTTCAAAATACGGCAGTGATGATGTGAAATCCGTTATTTTCCAAAATTGCCCGATTAAAGGCACGGCTGTTGCGGGAGCACTTTATTGCGGCGAGGTTGAAATTAATTCAACGGCTCTTTGCAGGTATGCAGAAAGTGCCGTAAGGACTATGGTTCCCGGCTTCGGCGGTGATGTGCTGAATGTTCTTATCAAAATTTTAAACTGTGCGGGATTATTTGATTCCCTTGCCGATTTTGCCGACGGCTTTGTCGAAAAGCTTGTAGATAAAGTGTATGACGGCGCACTTATCCCCGCATTTAAGGCAAATTGCGGCATATGGTCATTTGTGCCGGATGAATATTACGAAAAAGCCAAAGTGTTTATGCTGGGGGCAAATCCCAACGAATCGCTTGTTAAAAAGCTTGATGATTACCATTACGGTGTTCAGCAGCAGGCAGAAAAAATATTAAACGGACTTATTGAAAACGGTGTGCCTGTGATGATTGTTTCGGCAACAAACGTTCAAAGAACACCTTTGGTTTCGGCTTGGAAGAACGATTCGGACGGCACTGTTGATACGATGTATTCTTCTGTCGGCACCGTTGTGGCGGAACACGGCGAAACACTCGGTGAAAATTATGTTCAGAAAAATACGCTGTGCGGACATAATCACATTTCTCCGGACGGAAGAATCGATGCGTCAGCCTGTGCGTTGCCCGAACAGACGTGGTTTGTAAAGGATATGATGCATTGCACGACACATTCGGGACATCATAAGCTTTACAGATGGTTCTTTGAAAATGACGATAGTATACTTACCGTCAATACCAACCTGTTATATCCGCAGTTTTTACAGAACGATATCGAAAACGAAAAGCTGATACCCGAAGCTTAAACCAACGCTAATCCCCGACAGTCATTGCGATTGACGGGGATTATATTTATATTGTTATGTGAAAAATGTACAACGAAATGTTAACAATTCTCTTTCAATATGTAAACAATTTAACATATCGGTTGAAGTGAGGGAAAAAATATGGTAAAATATAGTTCTATTATCGTTGGAGGATTAGCGAATATGAATGAAAAGAGAAACTATTCTGAAATAACACCTGAAATTTTAAAATATACCGAAAGCTGTATGAATGAGTGCAAAATCGAGCCGTCGCTGTACGTTGAACACAAGGTAAACAGAGGTTTGCGTGACTTAAACGGCAGAGGTGTTTTGACGGGACTGACTGAAATTTCGGAAATCATTTCAAAGCGTGTTGTCGGTGAAGAAGAAATCCCCTGCGAGGGTGAGCTTTATTACCGAGGCTACAATATTTTTGACCTTGTAAGAGGCTTTGTGGGCGAAAAAAGGTTCGGCTTTGAAGAAATTACATATCTGCTTATTTTCGGAAATTTACCGAATAAGGCAGAGCTTGAAGAGTTTAATTCCGTTTTGTCAAGCTATCGTTCACTGCCCAACTCTTTTGTAAGAGATATCATTATGAAAGCACCGAGTGAGGATATGATGAACTCACTTGCAAGAAGTGTTTTAACTCTTTATTCTTACGACAAAAATGCGAACGATACGTCAATTCCGAACGTTGTAAGGCAGTGCTTGCAGCTCATTTCGATGTTCCCGCTGCTTACGGTTTACGGCTATCAGGCTTACGAATACTATATTTGCGATAAGGGTTCTTTCTTTATTCATGAGCCGAAGTATGAGCTTTCAACTGCGGAAAATATTTTACATATGCTCAGAATCGACAGTAAATATACAGAGCTTGAAGCAAAAATTCTCGACCTCGCGCTTGTGCTTCACGCAGAACACGGCGGCGGTAATAACTCAACCTTTACGACGCACGTTGTGTCTTCTTCGGGAACAGATACTTATTCGGCAATTGCGGCGGCTCTCGGTTCGCTCAAAGGCCCCAAACACGGCGGTGCAAACATAAAGGTTTGTCAGATGTTCGATAACATAAAAGAGAATGTCAAGGATTGGGAGGATGAGGACGAGGTTCGTTCTTACATCGAAAAAATTCTTCACAAGGAAGCTTTCGATAAGGCAGGGCTGGTTTACGGAATAGGCCATGCGATTTATTCGGTTTCCGACCCCCGTGCAAAAGTATTTAAAGGTTATGTGGAAAAGCTTTCCGAAGAAAAAGGTATGACGAAAGAATATAAGCTTTATTCCGCAGTCGAAAGAATCGCTCCCGAAATTATTTCAAGCGAAAGAAAAATGTACAAGGGTGTAAGTGCAAATGTCGATTTTTACAGCGGCTTTGTATACGATATGCTCGGCTTGCCGAGAGAACTGTATACTCCGATTTTCGCCGTTGCGAGAATCGCAGGTTGGTCGGCTCACAGAATCGAGGAGTTGATTAACGGCGGAAAAATTATCCGTCCGCAGTATAAGGCGGTTCAGCCGAGAAGAGAATATATCGATTTGCTCAACAGATAAAACAAAAACAGACCCTGTAAGATGGTGAAGTCTTACAGGGTCTTCATTTGCCGCCGAATTAATATGGGGGATTAAAAACAGCGTCAAAAGGTGGAAATTATGCACAAAGTAAAATCTATTTTCCACAAAGATATTATACAACAAAATTTTAATTTGTCAATAAGAAAAATGGAGAATATTAAAAAATAATAGACTGAAAGGTACACTACTAATTGGGTAATTATATAATCGGCAGATGAATGTTAAAATTTTAATGGTGATTGTTATGATTAAAACTAATGTTCAGGCAATACTCGATGAAAAAAATAAAACCCGTTATTGGTTAGTAAAAGAAATGCAAACGACATACAAAACCGTGAACAAATTGTGCGATAACACCCTTACGGGATTACAGCTTGAAACGATAGAAAAGCTTTGCGTTATACTTGAGTGTACACCTAACGATTTGTTTACAATCGAATAAAGGCAGTAGTTGTAAAGTGTCGGCTTACAGCTCCTGCCTTTGGCTTTTTTGTAACGTATTACTTGTTGAAAACAATAAGAATCGTAAAAAGTTAACAATTTGTTCATATTTGAAGCCTCAAAAGTTACGCTTTTGTTACGCTGTGTATGATAATATAAAAATGCAAAGAAATTATTTTGCGAAAGGGGTAAAAATTATGTCAAAAAAATTAAAAACATTTTTAGCAGTGGTGCTTGCACTTTTTATGCTTGTCAGTACTGTTACTTCTGCATTTGCGGCAGAGGAAGAGAGCAACCCACTGACAATTGACGTCAGCCAACTGTCATCAACGTATATACAACTCGGCAGCGGTAAAGATTATTACTGCGAAGACGGTTATATTCTGACGGGTACAAACACAAGCTTAGCACTCGAAATTTCGCAGGATTGTAATGTTACCTTGGATAACCTGAATATACATTCGATTTACTCATACACTTCTACACTTACACTCAAAGGCGATAACTGTTTGAGCTACACTTTGGATATATACGAGAATTCAATGGTTACGGTCAACGGCGGCGAAAGTGATATCCTCACCGTGACATCAACAGCATACGCGCTGTGGGGTTCAAGCGGTTCTACATTTGTTGTAAACGGCGGTAAGCTTTGCTTTGAAACAACAACGTCGGGTGCTTTCAATACATTCAGCATACCGAATTTTACGCTCAACAGCGGCGAGGTTACCGTTAAAATTTCCGGTGACAGCTTGTGTGCTTTGAGTTCTTCAAACATCTGCCTTAACGGCGGCAAGCTTAATATTGATTCAAAGGAAAGCGAAAACGGCTGTTTTTACGGCTCGATAACAATGAAATCCGGCGCATTGCTTACGCTTGATTGGAAGTCTTCGGAAGTGATGACAAGCAACAGCAGTATTATGTGCGATGAATCCTCTGGTGTTGAAAATGCTTATATCTTCGCCAAGCTTGACGGAGAAACACAGTTTTTGCCGACAAATTCGCCTTATTCTGCCTTGAAGAACAAAACACATGCTGAATTTAAGGTAGACACACATTCTCACACCTTAGATAAGCTTTACAGATGTGAATGTGGCTACATTTGTTCACATATGTATACAACAGACAATATTTGTTATTATTGCGGAGAATATGCATATTCGTTTACGCATCAGCCTACCGTTGCAGAGCCTTATGTTAAACTTAACGACGATACGAATGCAAAATACCAATGGTATACGGCAAAGCGTGAAGAAGTGGTTCTTACAGATGAAAATGTTACTCCGGTAGAAAGCCGAGGTGTAAAATCAACATATAGCACCTCAAACGGCTGGACGGGAGTGCCGACATACATTTTTAATGATGATTTTGCTTACCAATGCTTTGGTGCGGAATTTAAGGCAGGCGATGTCATTACTGTGGAAGCCGAAAAAGAAATAGGAAGTATCTCATTTAAAAACATTGAAAGCTATGATGGCTGGTTCAGCTCTGAAAATTCATCGACTGCTGTTTTCGCAGTACCTTTTGATGGAATTTATTATTTATCACTCAGTGAGAATGTGCCGGTTACGGTCAGTGCCAAAATGTACACCTTTACTGCCATAGACGGCGAAACCTCGGCAACGCTTTCAAGCTTAAAGATAGGTAAAAATTATCTTTGCAAAGCAACTGTTAATACTTCAAGAGTGATAACATCCGATTTACTTGACAACAGCTACAAAATCATACATAACCCCACCGAGAAAGAACCTTATGTTACCCTCAACAACGATTTGAATGCAAAATATCAATGGTACAAAGTGACGGGTGAGGATAACGGTACATACACCATCATCGAAGGTGAAACTTCCGCAAGGCTTTCAAGTGTAAAATGCGGAAAAAAATATGTATGTAAGGTTACAACAAACAACGGCGCAGTTTTAACATCGGAAATTTTCACCTCAGTTTACAAAATAACTCATCAGCCGACAGAATATGAAACATTCGTTGAGCTTAATGACAACACGAATGCAAAATATCAGTGGAACAAGGTTGTTGTTGAGGATGATGTGAAAGTTGACACAACAAATGCGGAGGTTTACACATACGGCAGTGATTCTTCGTCCTACGATCCCGAATTGGGTTGGAAGAGTGTAAGAGGATATTATTTTAAAATCGATCTCAAAGCAGGGCAAGTTATTCATATTTCCACTCAAATAAGTTCACCGTATCCTATGATGTTCTTTAATATAAATACAAGTGAACAGGTGTATCAGTACCCCTCAAACCGTTCTTGGGAATTTACAGCATCGAAAGACGGAAAGTATCTGCTTTATGCACCGATTGATTGCTCTTACATAAACGCATATATTGTCGGCGAGACGAAGTATACTCCGATTGACGGCGAAACATCGGCAAAATTAAAGACCGAGCAGCTCGGCACATATTGCTGTGACGTAACTTTTGAAGACGGAACAAAAGAGCGCTCCGAAACAGTAAAAACAACAAATGTATTTAACCCCGTGAGTGAGCTTAGGCTCATCAGAAGCACCGCAAGCATCGACAAAAACGGTGTTATTACCTTAACTCTCAAAGAGGGTAAGAACGCAATCGGCGTTTACAAGAAAACCAAGAGCGGTTATGATTGCACGGTTACTTCCGATAACATCAATTTTGTCTTGGGCAGAACAGATGCTTTTGTAGCGTACGATTTTGCCAACAGCGAAAAGGAAACGGGTAAAATTACGTTCACACTTTCCGACGGCACAACGAAGGAATATAACGTTATTTTCAAATTCAGAGATTTTGACCCGATTAAGGAGCTTAGGCTCATCAGAAGCACGGCAAGCATCGGCGAAGACGGAGTTATCACCTTAACTCTTGAAGACGGCAAGAACGCAATCGGTGTTTACAACAAGACATCAAGCGGTTACGGCTGCACAATCACATCGGATGACGTTGCCTTTGATCCCGACAGAGATGACGCATTTGTGGCTTACGCCTGTGATAACGGTGAGAACGGAACGGGTGAAATCACGTTCACACTTTCCGACGGCACAACGAAGCAGTACACAGTTAAGTACAAGTTTAGGGATTTTGACCCGATAAAAGAACTTAAAACAATCAGAAGCACAGCTTCACTCGAAACAGACGAAAACGGCGAATATATTCTCGTCAAACTCCTTGAGGGCAAAAATGCCGCAGGTGTTTACGTCAATTGTTCAAGCAAATGCACTTGCTCGATAACAAGCGAAAACACTGATTTCGCAAACAGAAATGACGCATTCGTGGCTTATGTTAGGGATAACGAAGCTAAAACGGAAGAAACAATTACGTTCGACCTCTACGACGGACGTACGGAAACTTACAGAATTGTGTTTGACTTGACATAATTTAAAGTTTAATAACCTCTTTTCTACCGACCCCTGCCTTGAACTTTATTCTCGGCGGGGGTTTGTGGCAAAAAACGACGTCAATACGGTTGACAAGCAGTGAGTGTGAATGTTAAAATTACTTATATGGTACATCATTGTAAAATGATTGTACCGGTGAATAAACTTTTGAGGTGATACGGTTATGAAACTCGGTATTATAAACGGTTGGAGCGAGGGGTGCATTAAATATGTGCATCAAAAAGGACTCGAAGCCGTCGAATTTTGTGTTAACGATAAGTACGATTCCGAAGAATTTCTTTCGCAGGCAGAGGATATAAAGGGATATTGCGAAAAATACGGTGTTTCGGTCGGCTCTATGGGAAGATGGGGAATGAAAAGGATTGACGAAAACGGCGATGTTATACCTCAGGCACTTCAGGCTGACAAAAACATCATCACCGCAGCTTCCGTTATCGGCTGTCCCGTCTACAACTGCGGAGTGAATTATACCGAAAGCAAGAGCTTTTTTGAAAACTGCAATATAGCGATAAGTTATTTTAAAGAGCTTATCGATTTTGCAAAGGAAAAGAATGTAAAAATTGCGGCTTACAACTGTAAGTGGGAAAATTTTGTTGTCGAGCCTAAGGTGTGGAATTATGTAATGACCGCATTGCCGGAGCTTGGCATAAAATACGATATTTCACATTGCCTCAGCAGAAAGGGCGATTATTTTCGTGAAATGCTCGATTGGGGTGACAGATTTTATCATTTTCATATTAAAGGCTCCGTTTACATCAACGGCGAAAGGTATGACGATGCCCCCGCAGGACTTGATGACATAAATTGGCCTGTTGTTATGGACATTCTTTACACTTTGGATTATGACGGTATGCTTTCAATAGAGCCTCATTCGGGATATTGGAAAGGCAAAAAGGGTCAGTGGGGAATCGATTATACAATAAATTATTTCAAACCGATGATTATGCCCGAAAATTACGAATACAGCGAAAATCCTTATATGCCGTAACATCTTTTCGTCACCTTACACAAAAAGAAAAGACATCCAAAGGTATGTAAACAGCCAGATGTAAAAATTGAAAAAATTAGTCGATTTTTATTTACATATAAAATATTTGTGTGATATAATATTCGTATGGACTGACGGCGCCATAATTTTTAAACGTTACCGTTTGATTCCGGACGGTGATGGAAGGAGTATTTTAAATGAAAAAATTGTACGAAGGCAAAACTAAAAATGTTCTTCTTGACGAAGAAACAGGAATTGTTCATCTTTTTTTCAAGGATTCGGCAACAGGTGAAAACGGAGTTTTCGATCCCGGCTCTAACTCGGTCGGAGGCAGTGTTGAGGGCAAGGGCAAAATAGGTCTTGCAATTTCAAAATATTTCTTTGAACTTATGGAAAAAAACGGCATCCCCACCCATTTTATCGATGCCGATATCGATCAGGGACTTATGAAAGTTCGCAACCTTACGGTTCCGAGACTTGAGTTTGTTCTTCGTTACTATACAGCCGGCAGTATGTGCCGCCGTTTCGACCTTGAAGAAGGCATTGAATTTAACCCCGCATACAAGGAAGTTACCCTTAAAAGCGACGAACAGGGCGATCCCCTTATTTCGGAACGCATCTGCATTATGAAAGGTATGCTCAAAGAAGGTCAGTATGATGAAGCTCTTGACATCGTTGAGCGTGTGGGCGAGGTTCTCAAAAAGGAGCTTGCTTCGATGAACCTTCAGCTTATCGATTTCAAAATCGAAGTCGGTTATGATGAAAACGGCAAAATTTATGTTGCGGACGAAATCACTCCCGATATCTGGAGAGTTAAAGACGAAAACGGCAACATTCCCAACCAGATTGATTGCTCGAAAATGATTCTCGAAAAGCTTTCAAAATAATAAAATTTGCTGCAATTAAATGAGCTGTAAAAACGCAAGTTTTTACAGCTCATTTTTAAAGCTTATCCGTGTCTTCAAGCCTTATTCTTTTTGAAAGAATAAAGGTTTTTCTTTTTTGTTTGCCCTTGTCGGTGCTATATTTGCCGTGCTTCTTTTCTTCTGCGGAAAAAATACCGTAAGAGCAGGTGACTATTGTTCCGTCATTTAAAATAACATTGCCGCAATATCCCGTGTCGGGGTTTGCAACAAGTGAGGGCGATGCTTGACGGTCAAGGTAAGTGTGGGCAAGCTTAATTCTGTACTGACCGCAGGTTTGATTTTTCAAATCTTCATATTTTCCTACCCAAGCAACCCAGCCCTCGGAATACCATTTTTTCGTTTCTGTTTCCTTTTTTACCTTTTTCAATTGGCTTCGGCTTCGCTCAATCGAACGGAAAGTTATAAAAAGTCTGCCGTCATCGGTGTAAAGTGCTTTGTGACGTTCACCGTTTAGTTCAACGGGTGCCTCGACAGGTTCAGACCAATTTTTGCCCTCGTCATTTGAAAACATCATAAGGCTTGTGCAGGTTTTTTTGTTGCACCGTGCGATAAGGCAAATTTCATCACCCGTTCCGTTTTCGGAGCGTATCGCACAAACCTCGCAAATACCCGCAAAGGTTTCAAAGTCACGGTATTTTGAAAGATAGGGTTCCGGTTTTGACCATTGAAAGGTGCCGTCTTTTTGGAATGTAAGCACTGTTTTGTAGTTTACAAAATCGGAATCGTGAAAAAATCCCAACCATTTATCGACAAATTTTCCGTTTTCTTTAAGCTGAATCAGTGATGCCATTGACACAATCGGCACAGTGGGGAAATCGGAGCTTTTATCCCAAAAAAGCTTAAATTCCGACCAGCTTTTGCCCTCATCCTCCGATATCGAGCAGTTGAATCCTCCGGGTGTGGAAAGCTTCGGCCATTTCGGATTTCCCGAAATAAGTATGAGCTTTTCGTTTCCGTCTGTGAATTTCAAACGGTAAACGGTCGGTGTTTCGAGTGAGTGTTCCCAAGAACGCGGAGTGCTTTCAAGCTCTTTTTTGTAAGTTGTTCCGCCGTCGCAGCTTATTTTTGAAAGGATTCTTCCTTTGCCGTGTCCTTCGGGATACAAAGTCAGTATATCGCCGTTTTTAAGTAAAACGGAATCGGGATGTCCCAAATAAGCCGAGCCGCTATCGACAATTGTGCTTTCGTAAAGGTAGCTTAAATCCTCTGAAACCGTTTCGCTTTTTGAAGAAAGGTCAATTTGACGTATTGAACGGTAAGGCACATTTTTTTTGAATTTTCTTTTGAAAAACAGCATATGAGCTTTTCTCCCTCGGCAGATTTTATTAAAAAGCCCTCTTGAGGATAAAATCAAGAGAGCATTTTTATTTATCCACAATGAATTTTTCCGAATCTTTTGCGAAAAGGTGGGCAGGAACATAACCGTTCCCGTGTTTTTCTCCTTAAAGCTTAACTTCCGTTCTCGTTTTGTCGGAAAGGTATGCGGCTTGCATAATTTGCGTCAGCACAACTGCATCGTCAACGGTGTAAAGGTGCTTGTCCTCGTTTCCGTTCAAAACACCGAGCCAATAAGAAAGGGGTGAAAGCACACCGTGATTTTTTACATCGACTTTTTCAAGCTCACCGCTTCCCTCACAGTCACAGCACCAAACCTCGTTTCCCGTCACACGTAAGTATCCGTTTGTTCCGCTGACTTCGATTATGCACTTGTCTTTTCTTGAAACAAAGCCTGTTTCCGAAACACCGATTGCTCCGTTTTTAAAACGCAGAACGCTTACGGCATTGTCTTCAACCGGACGGTCGGTTACGTTCGTGAAAACAGAACATACGGATTCGGGCTTGCCCAAAATCCAATTCAAAATATACATCGGGTGCGCACCGAGGTCAATCATAGCGCCGCCGCCACATTCTTCTTTGCTGTAAAAATGTTCGGGCAGCCAATTGTCAATGCTTCCCGAATGAGTGTTTCTCATTCTGGCATAAGTAAGAGTGCCGAGCTTTCCGCTGTCACAGATTTCCTTTGCGGTCAAAACGGCATCATTTCGCATATGTGCATAAGAAATAACGAATTTCACGTCGTTTTCTTTTATCGCTTTGCTGATTTCTGCGGCTTCGTCATTCGTAAGAGCCAAAACCTTTTCGGTGAAAATATCTTTTTTTGCCTCTGCCGCTTTAACAAGAATATCCCTGTGTATGTTTGTGGCGGCAGTAACGGCAACGGCATCAATGTCGGAAGAAAGCATTTCATCATAGCTTTCAAAAAAATCGCATCCGAATTTTTCGGCAAAGCTTTTGCCTCGTTCTTCGTTGCTGTCCCAAACCGCACATACTTTTGCAAAGCCGCAACCGTTTATTTCTTTTGCGTAACCCTCGGCATGGACGTGCCACACACCTGCCATAGCAATTTTAATCATAACAAGTCCTCCAAAAATATTATCTTAGCAGTATAATACACTATTTTTCTTTTCATTTCAATAAAAATTTTCAAATCGCTTGACAACCGAAAAATGCGGTGATATAATTTTTTCATATTTTAAGTCAGGAGCAGTTGAAATGACAAAATCTGCATTTACAGCATTTTATTACTTTTACTTTAGCTTTATCAATTTTTTTGGTAAGGTCCGGTAAGTTTTGCTGTAAAGACTGGCTGAATTTAAAAATCAGTTAATCAAACCCCACAGTAAAATTTACTGTGGGGTTATTTTTTTAGGATTTCAGGTGATTTTGATGAAAATCGGTGTTGTCGGAATGGGACTTATCGGCGGCTCAATGGCACGGGCAATCAAGGAGATGACATCTTGCGAGGTCTTTGCCTGTGATATTTCGGAAGAAGTACTTAAGCAGGCAAAGTCGGATAACTCTTTTGATGAGATAATGGACGAGAGCAACATTAAGCTTTGCGATATGATAATTTTGTCACTGTATCCCCAAAAAGCCGTGGAGTTTATCGAAAAAAATATCGGTAAGTTCAAAGAAAAAGCCGTTTTGGTGGATTGCTGCGGTGTAAAAAGGTTCGTATGCGGAAAAATGAGGGAGATAACCGAAAATTCGCAGGTGTATTTTGTCGGGGGACATCCTATGGCAGGTACGCAGAGCTGGGGATACGCTTATTCAAGAGCAAGTATGTTCAAAGGCGCATCGATGATTTTAACTCCTTTTGAAAACACACCCGATGAGCTGATGGAAAACCTCGAACGCTTTTTCCTTTCAATAGGCTTCGGCGGGGTGAAAATAACAACTCCCGAAGAACATGACAGAATAATCGCTTTCACGTCACAGCTTCCTCATATTATTTCAAATGCTTATGTAAAAAGTCCCGAAGCGTATAAACAGAGAGGCTTTTCTGCGGGAAGCTACAAGGATATGACAAGAATTTCAAAGCTCAATTCCGAATTATGGTCGGAGCTTTTTCTCGAAAACAGTGATTTCCTTGCCGAAGAAATAGACATTCTTGTGGAAAATCTTAAAAAATACAGTTTATCGATTCGCCGTGGCAACAGAGAAGAGCTTAAAGCCTTGCTTGAAGAGGGTGCAGAAAGCAAGAGAATAGCGAAATAAAATTTCGGGGTGAACAGTAATGAAAACAGTAAGTGTAAATGTATCAAAAAAATACGATGTAATTATCGGTGAAAATACCGCAAAGCTTTTGCCCGAAAAAATAAACGTGCTTTTTCCGAAAAGCAGGGTAATGGTTGTAACGGATGACAGGGTAGGCAGATATCACCTCAAAGAGGTTCGTAAAATATTAAGCGAAAGCGGAATAGAAAACGATTATTTCGTTTTCCCGAACGGTGAAAAATCAAAGTCTTGCGAGGTGCTTTTCAGACTTCTCGAAACCCTTGCCGAAAAGCATTTTACAAAATCCGATGTTCTCATAGCTCTCGGCGGCGGAGTTACAGGCGATTTGACGGGACTTGCGGCGGCTCTTTATTTAAGAGGTGTGCATATAGTTCAAATGCCGACAACACTGCTGGCGGCGGTTGATTCCTCGGTCGGAGGCAAAACAGCCGTTAATTTAAATTCGGGGAAAAACCTTGCGGGTGTTTTCAATCAGCCGGAGCTTGTGATATGCGATACAAAAATGCTCGATACACTCGATGCCGATATATTCGCAGACGGTATGGCGGAAGTCATAAAGTACGGTGTGCTGGCAGATAAAGAGCTTTTTGAAAAGGTAAAAGACGGAAATGTCCGTGAAAATACGGAAGAAATAATTTCAAGGTGCGTTGAAATAAAAAGAGATATCGTCACAGAGGATGAGTTTGACAAGGGCAAAAGACAGCTTCTTAATTTCGGGCATACCCTCGGTCACGCAATCGAGGCCGAAAGCGGCTTTAAAATTTCTCACGGAACGGCGGTTGCAATGGGCATGGTTCTTGCGTGCGAAATTTCGTTTAAAAACGGTTTGACCGAAGTTGATTTGACTGAGGAAGTGAAAAAAGCCTGCCGAAACAACGGTCTTGAAACAGCTTGCCCGTACAATACAAAAACGCTTTCAAAATATGCGTCCGAGGACAAAAAAATAAGCGGCAAAAGCATATCGTTTATTGTGCCGAAAATGCTCGGTGAATGTGTCGGAATTAAAATGAGCGT
>CAYYRN010000008.1:0-17089 GCA_964474295.1 uncultured Eubacteriales bacterium | reverse complement strand
CTCCGTTTTTTGGTACCCGTTGCCGCATCACTCGGAAAAAAATGTGTTTTTACGGGCAGGGGACGTCTGCCGCAAAGACCTATGAGTGTGTTGACGGATGAAATGAAAAAGCACGGGGTTTGCGTTAATGATACTTTCCCGATTGAAATTGACGGAAAGCTCGAAAAGGGAAAATATTTCATATCCGCATCCGTTTCATCGCAGTTTATAACGGGACTTTTGTTGGCATTGCCTCAAGTCGGAGGCGGTGAAATAGTTCTGACGGGAAATTTGCAGTCAAAGTCATACATAGACATTACTTTGTCCGTTATGGAAAAGTTCGGTGTCCGTGTTACCGAAACCGAAAACGGCTATATTGTGCCTGATAAAAAATTTGAAGCGACAAATCTTCGTGCGGAGGGCGATTGGTCAAACGCCTCTTTCTTCTTGTCCTGCGGAGTTGAGGTTCTGAATCTTGATTATGAATCAAAGCAGGGTGACAGGAAAATAACGGAAATTCTCGAAGTTCTCGAAAATGAAAAAGGTGAAGTGTTCATCGATGTTTCCGATGTTCCCGATTTGGTGCCGGTGATTTCCGTTAAAGCCGCAGTAAGGCAAGGCAGAACAAACATCATCAATGCCGAAAGGCTGAAGCTCAAAGAAAGTGACAGAATTTTGTCAACCGTAGCTATGATAAATTCACTCGGCGGCTCGGCAAAAGGAAATGACAATTCGATTATAATTGACGGAAAGCCGAAGCTCTGCGGAGGACGGGTTGATTCTTTTAATGACCACAGAATTGTAATGGCAGCCGCCGTAGCTTCGCAATATTGCGAAAATGAAGTTACGATAATCGGTGCGGAAGCCGTGAACAAGTCTTATCCCGATTTCTTTGAGGATTTTAAAAAGCTGGGAGGAATTTGCAATGTCGTGTAATTTCGGAGAAAAAGTAAAAATAACAATTTTCGGGCAATCCCATTCCGAAGCAATCGGAGTTGTAATTGACGGACTTCCTGCCGGGAAAAAGCTCGATACAGATAAAATTTACGATTTTATGTTACGCAGAGTACCGGGAAAAAATAAATTTTCAACGTCACGCAGCGAAGCGGATTTTCCCGAAATAATTTCGGGACTCGTTGACGGTGTGACGTGCGGTGCCCCCTTGTGTGCCGTTATAAAAAACACCAATACCCGTTCGGGCGATTATGAAAATTTAAGATACACGCCCAGACCTTCCCATTCCGATTTTGCGGCGTTTTTCAAGCATAACGGATTTAACGATATCAGAGGCGGCGGCAATTTTTCGGGCAGAATGACAGCACCGCTGTGCTTTGCCGGAGCTGTTTGTATGCAATACCTTTCCGATATGGGAATAGAGATAGGTGCGCACATCGAAAGAATCGCAGGTGTTTGTGACACACGCTTTGACCCGATAAACGTGGATTTTGCCGACGTTAAATCAAAAGAATTTCCCGTTATAAATGATGAGGCTGGCAGAAAAATGCGTGAAAAAATCGAGGAAGCAAGGCTTAATGCTGATTCTGTCGGCGGCGTTATCGAGTGTGCCGTCACGGGCTTGCCCGTGGGCTTGGGAGAGCCGATGTTCGGCGGTATTGAAAACGTTATAAGCCAGGCTGTTTTCGCCGTTCCCGCAGTAAAGGGTATAGAGTTCGGTTCGGGCTTTTCTTCGGCTGATATGTTAGGGTCGGAAAACAACGATTCATTTGTTGTCAATGACGGAGAGGTTACAACCTCGACAAACAATCACGGCGGAATTTTGGGCGGTATTTCTTCATCAATGCCGATTGTTTTCCGTGCTGCGATGAAGCCGACACCCTCAATCGGAAAACCGCAGAAATCGGTGAATCTGATGACATCAGAGGAAGAAGAACTTGTTATACACGGCAGACACGACCCGTGCGTTGTTCCGAGAGCTGTGCCGTGCATTGAAAGTGCCGCTGCGGTTGCGATAATGAATCTTATTTGAGAGGTAACAGTATGAACATTGATGAACTCAGACAAAAAATAGACGAAACCGATAAGGCTTTGACATCGCTTTTTGAAGAAAGGATGAAAACCGCCGCCGCAATAGCGGATTATAAAAGGGAAAACGGCTTGCCCGTGTTCGATTCTGAACGTGAAAGAAAGGTTATAAGCCGAGTGACTTCCAACGTAAGCGAGGAATTTGCGGACTACACAAAATCACTTTACAATACGATTTTTGATTTGAGCCGTTCTTATCAAAGAAAAAGAATCAATTCCGATTATCCGCTGAAAAGGAAAATAGATGAAATTATAAAATCCACTCCGCTTGTCCGCCCTGAAAAGGCAACGGTTGCCTGCCAGGGTGTAGAGGGCGCTTACTCACAGCACGCCTGCGACAAGATGTTCAAATTTCCCGATATTACATATTTTTCCACGTTTGAGGATGTTTTCAAGGCTGTGGATTCGGGAAAATGCAAATACGGAGTTTTGCCCATTGAAAACAGTAATGCCGGTTCTGTTGATGCCGTTTACGATTTGATGGGAAAATATAAGTTTTTTATTGTCCACAGCACAAAGCTTTTTATCGAACATTCCGTTCTTGCAAACCACGGAACTTCCCTTGGTGACATAAAGGAAATTTTTTCGCATGAGCAGGCAATAAATCAATGCTCCGATTTTATTAAATCTATGGGTGACGTTAAGGTTACTGTTTGCAAAAACACCGCACAGGCGGCAAAAACAGTGTCCTTGAGCGGCAGAACCGATGTTGCCGCAATCGGTTCAAAGGACTGTGCGGAGATTTATTCTTTAAAAGTAGTAAAATCGGCAATTCAGAACAGTGCCAACAATTACACACGATTTATCCTTATTTCAAAAACTCCCGAAATTTACCCCGGTGCGAAAAAAACAAGTATAATGATGACCGTTGCACACAAGCCGGGTTCACTTTATAACATTATCGCACGCTTTGCGGCAATGGGACTTAATATGACAAAGCTTGAAAGCCGTCCCATTCCGGGCAGCAATTTTGAGTTTATGTTCTATTTCGACATTGACGAATCTGTTTACAGCGATTCTTTAAAGAGCCTTATTGCGGAGCTTGAAAAGGACAGCGAACAGTTTACTTATCTCGGAAGCTATACGGAGGATTGATTATGTTCGGCTTACTCGGCAGAAAATTGGGACACAGCCTGTCTCCGCAAATTCACAAGCTTTTGGGTGATTACAGATACGATTTGATTTGTAAGGAGCCTGAGGAGCTTAAAGAATTTTTTAATGACAAAACCTTGAACGGGTACAATGTTACGATTCCTTACAAGGTCGAGGCTTACAAAGCGTGTGATGAAGTTTCCGACAGGGCGAAAAAAATAGGCAGTGTTAACACCTGCATCAGACGAATCGACGGAACGCTTTACGGCGATAACACGGATTATTTCGGATTTTCCTATATGGCAAAAAAAGCAGGTGTATCCTTTAAAAACAAAAAGGTGCTTGTACTCGGTGACGGCGGAGCATCTCTTACCGTGCAGATTGTGGCACGTGATGAGGGTGCAAGGGAGGTTTCGGTTGTCTCACGTCACACGCAAAACAATTACGAAAACATTCATTTGCATTTCGACAGCGACATCATTGTCAACACAACGCCTGTGGGAATGTTCCCGAATAACGGCGAAAGGCTTATCGACCTTTCAAAGTTCACAAAATGCGTTTGCGTTCTCGATTTAATTTACAATCCGCTTAAAACGGGACTTTTGCTTGATGCACAGCGTTTGGGAATCGGTTGCTCAAACGGTCTTGTTATGCTTGTGGCTCAGGCTGTGAAGTCTGCGGAGCTGTTTTTAAACAAAAAGCTTCCCGAAAGCTTGATAGATGAAATTTACGATAGACTCCTTGATGAACGCAAAAACATAGTTCTGGTCGGTATGCCGGGCAGCGGAAAGTCAACGGTCGGAAAAATTCTTGCTAAAAAAACAGGCAGAGAATTTGTCGACACAGACGATATGGTAATTAAAAAAGCGGGCAAAAGCATACCCGAAATATTTGCCGATAACGGTGAGGAATATTTCAGAGAGCTTGAAAAAGAATGTATGCTCGAAGCGGGAAAACGAATGTGCCTTGTTATTGCAACGGGAGGCGGAACGGTTCTGAAAAAAGAAAACCGTGATGCGATGAGAGAAAACGGCACGGTTGTTTTTCTTGAGCGTGATGTGTCAAAGCTTGCAACGGACGGCAGACCTCTTTCGTCAGATGAAGAAAGGCTCAAACAAATGTATGCTCAACGATATGAGCTTTATAAAGAAGTATCGGATTTCAGCGTAAAAACAAATGATGATGCGTCAATTACTGTCAGTGAGGTGGAAAAATGCGTATTTTGATAATTAACGGGCCTAACCTTAATATGCTCGGAATAAGAGAGCCTGATATTTACGGAAAAAAGACTTACGCCGACCTCTGTGCGTATATAGAGCAGGCGGCAAAGGATATCGGCGTTGAAACAAAAATTTATCAATCGAATTATGAGGGAGATATTGTCACCGAAATTCAGCAGGCATACGGCTTGTTTGACGCAATTGTAATTAATCCCGCAGCGCACACGCACACTTCGGTTGCGATTCTCGACGCTTTAAAGGCTGTCGGTATACCGACGTGCGAGGTTCACATTTCCGATGTCGGAAAGAGGGAGGATTTCAGGCAGATTTCCTATGTTTCTCTTTATGCGGAAAAATCATTTATAGGTTTGGGATTTGACGGATATGTCGAAGCGATAAAGTATCTGGCAAACAAGCACGGCGATTAATGCAAATCTTTTTTCGCTTTCAATGTTAAAACTGAAAATTCGGAACAAAAGCAAAAGGCTGCCTTCTGTGTGAGGCAGCCTTAAAGCTTGTTTAATTAAATTAATCAGCCGTTAAGCTTCTTTGCGAGAGCTGATTTCTTTCTTGCAGCGTTATTCTTGTGAATAAGGCCCTTGACTTCAGCCTGGTCAATCTTTTTAATAGCAGTCTTTACAAGAATATCCTTATCTGCAGCATTAGCTTCGATAGCAGCGTTAGCCTTTTTGATGGCTGTTTTGAGAGCTGAATTTCTTGCTTTGTTGCGAGCTGTCTTTGTTTTTGCGACGATAACACGCTTCTTTGCGGACTTAATATTCGGCATTACAGTTGCACCTCCTTGTTGTTTGTCTGCACAGGTAAATATGATAACACTAATTTTTGAAAAAAGCAAGTATAATTCGCAAAAAATATGATTTTTTTCACAAAATAGTATCAATAATATACTTATAAAGACGAAAAGGAATGGTTGTAATGGATTTTCGTACAGACTTGGCACTTGAAAGGCAGGAGCTTTTGGGCGACAGTCAAAATGTCGGTGTGCTTTCTCAAACAGAAAGTAAGGATAATGTAAAAATCACACGCATTGCCGTCAAAACTGACGAAGCCGCATCAAGACTTCTAAAGCCTAAGGGTAATTATATTACCGTTGAGGTGCCGCCTTTTTCAAGCGATGCCGAAATTTTTGACGGGCGGCTTTCGGCACTTTCCTCGGAACTTGATGCAATGCTGCCGAAAAAAGGAACGGTGCTTGCTGTGGGACTTGGCAATGTTTCGATAACTCCCGATGCTTTGGGGCCGAAAAGTGTGGGATATGTTTTGGCAACAAGGCACATTTCAAAAGAACTTGCAAAATCGATAGGCCTTGAAGCTCTGCGTGCGGTTGCAAGCATTTCACCCGGTGTTCTCGGACAAACGGGGATTGAAACGGGCGAAATAATCCGAGGGGTTGTTGACAGAATTAAGCCTGCCGCAGTCATCACCGTGGATGCACTCGCTTCGAGGAACCTTTCGCGTCTCGGCTGTACCGTTCAAATGTCCGATACGGGCATCAGTCCCGGTTCGGGTGTCGGCAACGCACGGCAAAGACTTGATGAAAGCACGCTCGGAGTAAAGGTTATAAGCATAGGCGTGCCGACCGTGGTTGACGGTGCA
Organism: uncultured Eubacteriales bacterium; assembly: GCA_964474295.1. GTDB lineage: Bacteria > Bacillota > Clostridia > Oscillospirales > Acutalibacteraceae > SIG575. The sequence continues at coordinate 11,138 of CAYYRN010000008.1, read as the reverse complement.
ACGCTTGCAAACGATTTAATCGATAAGCAAAAGTCAGGCACATACTCTGTTTTACCCGAAAGTGAAAGGATGATGGTTACACCGAAAGAAATAGATTTGCTTATCGAACGTGCCTCAAAGCTTGTGGGTATGGCAATAAACTGCGCACTTCAAAAAACGATAAGTCCGGAGGATATTATGAGCCTTGTGTCATAGTGCCGCATATTCGGGAATATACTTTTAACGATAAAAAGTATGGAGGTAATTCCTTGAAAATGAAAGAAAACAAAAGTTTTTTTGCGGCTTTTTTTATTTGCACCGTGATTACCGTTGCGGCTTGTACACTTGTTTTTAAGCTTGCGGGTCAAACAAACATTGTCGGTGCGTGCGTAGGTATGCTGATACCGTCCGATTCTTCTTCCGAGACGGCAAAAAAGATAAGCGTTGCGGCAAGAAAAGCATTTTCGGATACTGACGGTTTGAAGAAAGACGAAAACGATGGGGAAAGTTCTTCCGAAATAAATTCTCTTGCATATGTTCCGAACGATATTAAAGCTTTAGTCGAAAACGCCGAAAAAACGTTTGATGATTCAGCTAAAGGCGGAACGATTGTTTCACAAACTTACGGCGAAGAAAGTGCAACGCAAAGGCTTGAAAGTATTCTTGTGAAAAACACAACGGGCAGGGAGCTTAACATTTCCGACGTCTTAAAAAGTAAGCCGTCACTCGAAAAAAGCGGAAAAAACGATGTAAGCGTGCTGATTTTCCATACGCATACGACCGAATGTTATCAGCTTGTCGAAAGCGAAAAATATCTCAAAAGCTTTTCTCCCCGTGATAATGACAAAGGACATAATATGGTAAGAATAGGCGATGAGATAACATCACAGCTCGAAAAAGCGGGCATAGGTGTTATACACGATACAAAAATTTACGATTCCAAATATTCGGGAGCTTATGAGCGTTCGGGAGAAGGTGTGGACGATTACCTAAAAAAATATCCGACAATTCAGGTTGTAATTGATGTTCACCGTGACGCAATTCAAACAAGCGAAACTACAAAGGTAAAACCCGTCACGACAATCAACGGCAAAAGGGCGGCGCAGATAATGACTATTACGGGCTGTGAAGGAGGCGACATAACCGATTTCCCGAATTGGGAAAAGAATTTGTGTTTTGCTTTGCATTTGCAAAAAACAGCGGAGGAAATGTACCCCACTTTAATGCGTCCCGTATTCTTTTGCAACAGAAAGTACAATATGTATAAGTCGGATTGCTCCGTACTGCTTGAAATCGGAAGCGATGCAAATACGCTTGACGAGGCGGCATATTCGGGAAGACTTATAGGCAATGTTCTGGCTGTTATGCTCGAAAAATACTTGTAAAACGAAAGGAATTTAAAATGAAAAAAATCGTAAAAAGCTATGTTATCGTAACGGCGGTAATACTTTGTATGACATTTCTCATCGGCGGCATATACGAGGTAAACAGCGAAACCTCCTATGTGATGAGCGGAGAAAAAGCCGACGTTGTCAGGGCTCAGTCAACAACTTCGCAACGGCTTCTTGTAAAAAGCGGAAAGCAGAGTGATGAAGAAATTTTGTCGTTCGATTTCCACAACATAACTCTTGCCCGCACATTGCTTTGCACCGCATTGCCCGCACCGCTTTCACAGCTTGTGTGGATACTTGAGGACAACGTAAATTAACAACACGCTTATTTTGACAATCCTCCCGTCACGGTTTGCGCCGTGCCACCCTCCTTTGCACAAGGAGGGCATAGGTCAGCACTTGTTAAAAAATTGTTTTAAGTATAAATTTTTACTAACGAAAAACGATTCCATTAAAGAAAACCGCAAACCCAAAAAGCGGCTCCCTTGTGTAAAGGGAGCTGGCAAAACCGCAGGTTTTGACTGAGGGATTGCCTTTTGTGAGGGTTAAGAGATGATAAAGCTGTCAGTCGAAACGCAGCAAAGAATCTGATAAAATAAATATCAAACAATAAAAATTCCCCGCAGTTATTTTCGGTTTACGCTCGAAGATAACTGCGGGGATTGTTTGCGTTTTTAAAAATTAAAGCTCATAATCGTAAGAAAGACGCACATCTGTATTTGGTCTTACAACACCGTTTGCGACCGCTTGATGAAGCGGATTTTTTTGGTATTCGGCAAGTGCCTCTTTGCTTTCAAAGGATGAATCCATCATAACATCACCCGAAGAGGACGAAAGCCCCTCTGTCAAAATGTGCATTTCGCAAAGACCGTCTATTTTGCCTGTAAGAGCTTCGAGATTTTTCTTGATTTCGGAAGAAACGGCTTTTTTATCGATGCCGTCTTTAAGCTTCCAGATTATTATATGTTTAACCATATTCAGTTTCCTTTCCGAAAAAATGAGAAGGTCTGTAAGCCGAGTTCTGTCGTTTAAGGCAATCATCTGTCTGGGCTTTGCGTTGCCGCAAAGCTCAAGCCACCCTTCGAGGTATACATCGAGCAAATGCGAAACCTCAGTCGGTGTTGCTCCGGATAGGGTTTACTTGGCTGTGCAGTCTCCTACACACCGGTGCGCTCTTACCGCACCATCTCACCCTTACCGTGAAAAATCACGGCGGTATATTTCTATGCACTTTCCCTAAGGTCACCCTCGGCGGCCGTTAGCCGTTATCCTGCTCTGTGGGGCTCGGACTTTCCTCGTCTGAAAAAATCAGCCGCGACTGCCCAACCTTCTCCACTAAATTTTAAAACAAAATTATTTGTTTGTCAATAAAATATTGCATAATGCTTTGTTTTGGTGTAAAATAAAAGCGATTGTGAAAGCGAGAGTGATGGATTTTGGCACAAAACGGAAGACGTAACAATTCCGATATACCCGTTTCCAAAAGGAAAAATACGGTCGAACCTACAGAACGCAGGTATTCCGATTCTTACAGATATGAGGATTTGCTTCGCCGTGAAAACGGACAGGCTTCCGGCAGAAAACCGCAGCAAAGTCAAAACGATATCTATTTTAACAAAAGCAAATCGGAATCGGTACAGAGAAAAAAGAACTATGACGATTATTTGGATGATTTTTACAAAACACCGGGGGATATTCGTGTTTCAAAAAAAAGCACGCCTCCCGCTGCGGAATATTCAAAGGGCGGCGAGCGTAAAAATCAGGTGAGGAAAAGAAGAAAAAAAGGCGGCTTTTTTAAGGGTGTTGTTTCTGTTGTTTTGGTATTGGCTGTTGTTTATTTGGGCATTACGGGATACATTTACGCTATTTTTTCAAATACGGATTATAAAAAAACCGATTCGGTAAGTTCCTTGGTATCATCTTCGTCATTGAAAAGTGATTCTTCCGTCAAAAACATTCTGCTCATAGGTGTTGATGACAAAAAAGGCGGCAGCACCTCAAGAAGCGACACGATGATTTTGGTTTCGATAGACAAGAAAAACAGGCAGCTTAAAATGACATCCTTTATGCGTGATACATATGTCACGATTCCCGGATACGGGCAGGACAGAATGAATGCGGCTTGTACTTACGGCGGCCCGCAGCTTGTTATGGAAACTATCGAGTACAATTTCGGAATAGATGTGGATAATTATTTGCTTGTCGATTTTAACGCTTTCAAGGATGTAATAGACGGCATCGGCGGTGTTACGGTTGAAGTTGAACAGAGGGAAGCCGAGTATATCAACAGAACGTCAAAGCAGAATATCGAGTACGGCGAGGCGGTAAAACTCAACGGCGAGGAAGCGCTCGTTTACGTCCGCATACGTTACCTTGACAGCGATTTTTACAGAACACAGCGTCAACGTAAGGTGATTTCCGCAATTCTCGATAAAATGAAAAAAACAAATCCCTTTGAACTTGTCGAAACGGGGAAAAAAGTTCTTTCGTATATCGAAACCGATTTAAGCCCGCTTGAGCTTACATTTTTGTCGCAGGGTGCCGTGCTGTCTTATATGAGGTACGATATTGTTCAGTCACGGGTTCCGTTTGACAACAAGTATACAAGCGCCACCATTAACGGAGCTTCCGTGCTTACCGTTAATATACAGGAAACAGCCGAGCTTATAAGCGATTTTATTTACACTAAGGCTGAAATATCCGAAGAGGAATAACATAAAGGAGTAATACACAATGGCAAACATCAACGAAAAACCGACAGGTCACGCAACCGAAAAGCCTGACCACATTATGATTTCAATTAACGGTGACGCAAAAACTCAAATGGCAGTCACCTGGAGAACGGATATGTCCGTCCCCAACGGTTACATTGAATACCGTGAAGAAAACACGGACAAAATTTTTAAAAAGGATTCCGAAAATCTTGTTTTTAAAAGCGACAGGGACGAAAGCTTTATCCACACAGCGATTGCCGATGGTTTGAAGCCCGCAACAAAGTATTTTTATACTTGCGGTGACGAAAACAACAGAAGTGAGGAATACTTTTTCACAACAGAGGAAGAAAACCTCGAAAAGTTTACATTCGTCGCAATTTCCGATCAGCAGCAGGGAAACTTTTACGGACAGGATTATTCAAAAATTCAAAATTTCCTGCTCAAAATTCTCGAAAAGCATCCCGAAATCAAATTCATCGTCACGGGCGGCGACAATACCGACTGCGGACAGCACGTTGTTCAGTGGAACGGAGCCCTTGCCGGTATGAAAGGGATTATGGAATACAGACCTCTTATGATGACACTCGGCAATCACGATAACAGAGGCTTTAAGAATTACGAAACGGGCGAGGGAAGATACTACGCCGAGCCTGCGGAATTTTTCGATACACAGTTTAAAATGGCTTATGCCGACAACGGCCCGAAAAATTGGAAGACCGAGAACTATTCCTTTGATTACGGTAACGTGCATTTTTGCATTATGGGTATCAACGGCCCCGATGAAGTCGGTGAGTGGATAAAGAAAGACATAAGCTCAAGCGATAAAACGTGGAAAATCGGCGCTTACCACTTCCCCATATACTATTCAAATCCGGCAGGTCAGAATTTCGATGCTTTCCCGTGGATGCGTGAGGGCGTTGATATGTGTGACATTATGCTTGCGGGCCACGAACACAATTTTTCAAGAACATTCCCGATAAAAAATGACGAAATCTTCTCGAAACCTTCGGAGGGTACAATCCACTATATGATTTCGACTGCGGGCGGCGGAACTCCCGGATGCAATTCTCAGCAGAGCGTTTTCCATGCGGCTTTTTATCCGCAGGAGGTTACGGAGCGTCCCTCTTTCGCTCTGTTTGAAGTTGACGGCAAAAAAATGAAGATCACTTCTTATCTCGGTCTTGACGGAGATATAGAAAAGGATATTATAGACGAGGTTATAATCGATAAAGAAAAGGATGAAATTCTTCCCCACGCTCTTGCTCCCGTTTACCGTGCGGATTTTCCGAGAATGGTATATAAGGGAATGCTCGTAGGTGTCGGCGGACGTGCCGCTTTCCCCGAAAAGAAAGACGGCGTATGGTTTGCTCCGCTCTCCGTGGTGTTCCAAAGCAACGGTGCTTATGTTGCCAAGGAAAAGGGCAAAATGACACTCGGCATTTACGGAAAAAAAGCAACGTTTACGGAAAATAGCGACATTGTACTTCTTGAAAACGGCGAGGAAGTGAAGCTTGAAGCTCCCGTTTACAGAGGTCAAAGCGGACTTCTGTATGTGCCGGCGATTTCAGGCTCGGAAATTTTCGGTTTCCGCTGTGTTTATGTTGAGCATAACAACTTCCTGTTCTGGGAGCATGAGAGTGAGTCGATTCCGCTGTTTGAACAGCCATAATAAAAATTCAAAAATAAACATCAAATACTCTTGACATATCAAAAAAGCTGTTGTATAATATGCGTGTAAAGTTTCAAAACTTTACACGCTTTTTTAAAAGGAGGCGGAGTCTATGGCGAAAAACCTGCAAGTTGCCGTTTTGCTTGATTATTACGGCGGATTGTTGACCGATAAGCAGAGAGATTTTATTTCGCTTTATTATGACGAGGATTTGTCCCTTTCGGAAATTGCCGAAAACGAGGGCATAACAAGACAGGGTGTGCGTGATTCGATAAAACGTGCGGAAGCACTCCTTTTTGAAACGGAAGAAAAGCTCGGCTTTGCCGCAAGGCTCGGAAAGCTGAACGATGGGCTTAAAAATATAAGTGACTATGCCGCAGAAATAAGCAGAATTAATATGCAAACTTCACTTTCGAGGGAAATCAGCGATTTGACGGTGAAAATAAGAACGGCTGTAAACGAACTTTCCTGATTGATTTTTTAAAAAAGGAGAAAGAATATGGCTTTTGAAGGACTTGCCGATAAGCTTGAAGAAGCGTTTAAAAAGTTAAAAAGTAAAGGTAGTCTTACCGAAGCTGACGTTAAAGAAGCAATGCGTGAGGTTCGCCTTGCCTTGCTCGAAGCTGACGTAAGCTACAAGGTTGCAAAGGATTTCACCAAAACCGTAACCGAGCGTGCAATCGGTGCACAGGTTATGGAAAGTCTTACCCCCGGTCAGATGGTCATAAAAATTGTCAATGAGGAATTGACGGCTCTTATGGGCGGAACAAAATCACGCCTTGCGGTTGCAAACCATCCGCCTACGGTTGTTATGATGTGCGGTCTTCAAGGTTCCGGTAAAACAACGCACAGTGCAAAAATCGCACTTATGCTTAAAAACCAGGGACACAGACCTTTGCTCGTTGCCTGTGACATTTACCGTCCCGCAGCTATAAAACAGCTTCAGGTTGTCGGTGAACAGGCGGGTGTTCCCGTTTTTGAAATGGGTACCGAAAATCCCGTAAAAATTGCGGAAAACGCAATTAAGCTTGCAAAAGACCAGGGTTACGATTATGTTTTCCTTGACACTGCAGGACGTCTTCATATTGACGAAGAGCTTATGCAGGAATTAAAAAGCATAAAAGGCACGGTTCATCCGCACGAAATTTTGCTTGTTGTTGATGCTATGACGGGTCAAGATGCCGTAAATGTTGCAACTTCTTTCAATGAAGCACTCGGAATCGACGGACTTGTTCTTACAAAGCTCGACGGCGATACAAGGGGCGGTGCGGCACTTTCCGCAAGAGCGGTTACGGGCAAGCCCATCAAATTTGTCGGTGTCGGTGAAAAACTCGGTGATCTTGATGTTTTCCATCCCGACAGAATGGCTTCGCGTATTCTCGGTATGGGCGATGTGCTTTCGCTTATAGAAAAAGCCGAGCAGTCGATTGACGAGAAAAAGGCAGCGGAGCTGGAAGCCAAGCTTCGTGAAAATAAATTTGACTTAAATGACCTTATAGAGCAAATCGAACAAGTCAGAAAGATGGGTTCCATTAAGGATACTCTTAAAATGCTTCCGGGCATCGGCAAAAAGGTTGACGATATAGACATTGACGAACGCAAATTCGACAGATTGCGTGCGCTTGTCGAATCGATGACACCTGCCGAAAGGGCAAAGCCCGACATCATAAATCCCTCAAGAAAAAAACGTATTGCCGCAGGCAGCGGTCAAACGGTTGAGGATGTAAACAAACTGCTTTCGCAGTTCAAACAGATGCAAAAGCTTTTCAAACAGCTCGGCGGCAAGTCGGGTTCAAAACGTAAAAAAAGACGTTTTAATATGTCTGCTATGCAGAACATGAACGGCTTTAAAATATAATTAAGTTTATAAAAAATATTTTTATTAATGGAGGAAACAAAAATGGCAGTAAAAATCAGATTGCGTCGTATGGGCGCTAAGAAAGCACCTTTCTATCGTGTGGTTGTTGCGGATTCAAGATATCCCCGTGACGGCAGATTCATCGAGGAAATCGGTTACTTCAATCCTATGACAGAACCCGCAGAGATTAAGGTTGATGCGGAAAAAGCAAAGAAATGGATTGCAAACGGCGCTCAGCCTACCGACACTGTAAAAGCACTTCTCAAAAAAGAAAACATTATCTGAGTTTTGCCTAATAATTCCAAACTTTTAGGTTATACTTAAAGTGTAAAGGAAACAGAAAGGACGGAATCAGCGATGGAAGAATTGTTGGTATCGATTGTCAAGGGACTTGTCGAAGACCCTGATGCTGTGAAAGTTACATCATCAACAGTCGAAGAAGAAGGTCTTACGGTTTTTCATGTTAATGTAGCTGCTGACGATATGGGCAGAGTTATAGGCAAACAGGGAAGAATTGCGAAAGCTATACGCACTGTTATGCGTGCGGCGGCAATACGCAATGATGTAAGAGTTAAAGTGGAAATTGACTGATATCGGAGCTGTAAAAAAACTCACCGTTTTTTTACAGCCCTTTGTCTTTTAAAACAAATCAGACGAAAAAGAGGTGTTGATTTTGAAAGGTATACTTAATAATATCAGAAAAAACAGTATTTTCGCTTTGGTCGGCTTTGTGGTAATCGGAATTTTGCTTATTGCTTTTCCGAGTACCGTGGCAAAGCTTGCGGGTTATATAATCGGAGCTTTGGCAATCGGCTTCGGAGTTACTCGGATTATCGGTTATTTCAGCCGTTCTTCCGAAAAAAACGTTACGGTTTTCGGCTTGTCGCTCGGAATAATCGTTGCCGTTGCAGGAATATATATAATTGCAAAACCGAACATAGTTTCCGATTTTATTGTCAGCGTTTTCGGAATTGTTATTCTTGCGGACGGAATAGTCAAATGTCGCAGTGCCTTAAATCTTAAAGAATCGGGTATGAAAAAGTGGAAAAGTATTTTGGTAAATTCGATTATCTGCATTTTGCTCGGAATAATTTTCATTGTCAACCCCGGTCTTTCTCTTGATGTTTTGCTTAGAGTTCTCGGCGGTGTTTTTGTGTTTGCGGGTCTTTCGGATTTGTGGACGTTTATAAGTGTAACAAGGGAGTACAAAAACATTATCAACTCGGACGGAGAAATCGAAGGCGAAGGAAAAGAAATAAATTCAGAGGATGAAAACATATGAAAAAGGATTTTCTTGAAACGGGGGAAATTGTGGGTACTCACGGTGTACACGGCGAAATGCGTGTCAATCCGTGGTGTGATTCGCCTGCATTTCTGAAAAAGTTTAAAAAGCTTTATCTTGATGAAAACGGCGAAAAAAGCCTTGATGTAAAGTCTGTCAGAGAACACGGCAATGTTGCGCTTTTGAGCGTTTGCGGAATAGACAGTGTTGAACAGGCACAGGCGATGAGGGGCAAAATTCTTTACATAAAGCGTGATGACGCAAAACTGCAAAAGGGCAATTATTTCATTGCGGAGTTGAACGACTGCACTGTTATTGATGCGGATGATGAAAACATAACCTACGGGATTATAACCGATGTCAGCCAAACGGGTGCGAATGATGTGTGGCACATTACGAAAAATTCAAAAGAGTATCTTATTCCGGCGATAAAGGAAGTTGTAATCAGCGTTGATGTCGAAAAGGGAATAATAAAAATACGTCCGATGAAAGGAATTTTCGATGATGAGAATTGATATTATGACACTTTTTCCCGAAATGTGCGAAAGCGTCCTGTCATCGAGCGTTGTCGGCAGAGCAAGAGAAAACGGTTATGTCGAAATAAACTGCCATAATATACGGGATTATACGCAGGATAAGCATAACAGGGTTGATGATTCGCCTTACGGCGGGGGAATGGGTATGATAATGCAAACTCAACCGATAAATTCCTGTTTTGAACACATTTGCACGCTTACAAAAGAAAAGCCGTATATGATTTATATGTCACCTCAGGGAACTGTTTTGACACAGCAAAAAGTAAAAGAACTGTCGAAAATGAAAAATATTGTTTTGCTTTGCGGTCATTACGAAGGCGTGGACGAAAGAGTGATAGAAGAAATTGTCGATGAGGAAATCTCGATAGGCGATTATGTTCTGACGGGCGGTGAGCTTCCGGCGCTTGTGCTTGCCGACAGCATTTCGAGGATGATTCCGGGTGTGCTTTCCGATAATGAATGTTTTGAAGAAGAAAGCCATTATTCGGGACTTCTCGAATATCCGCAGTATACACGACCTTTTGAATGGAAAGGGAAAAAGGTTCCCGAAGTTTTGTTGAGCGGTCATCATGCGAATATCGAAAAATGGCGACACGAAAAGGCACTTGAAAGAACTTTAAAAAAGCGTCCCGATATGATTGAAAAAGCAAAGCTTAATGAATTTGACAGAAAATTTTTGGAAAAACTGAACAGTAATTCCGACGCCTAAAAGCGTGAAAAAGCGGCTTTCGAGAGACGTTTTTTGTGTAATCTGAATAGAATATAATACGATAATATAGTACATATCACAAAAGAAGGCTTGTTCAATGGGCAAAATATACAAACATTCGGTTCGTAAAATGTCGGACTTTGTTTTTCCTTATGAATTATTTTAAAAAGCAACTTTTTTTGTTGACGGGGACAAGTTTTGTGTTATAATAATGTCAAGGATATTCAGGTATCCTCATATTTTTGTGCAACAAATTTTTTGGTGGGAGATTTTCAGATATGTTTGTAAAAGATGTCACAGTTCAGAATCAGGTAGGTCTTCATGCACGTCCTGCAACGTTTTTTATCCAGAAAGCCAATGAGTTTAAATCATCCATCTGGGTTGAAAAAGAAGAGAGAAGGGTAAATGCAAAGAGCCTTCTCGGTGTTCTTTCACTCGGTATTATGGGCGGAACGGATATTCGTATCATTGCCGGCGGTGCAGACGAAGAAGAAGCGGTAAATGCTCTCGTTGCTCTCGTTGAATCGGGCTTTGCCGAATAATTTAACAGCATAAAAACGCCTGTATGGAAATAAATTCCGTAACGGGCTGTTTTTTATAAATGAAAAATTTTTCCTAAAACTATGGAAAAAATTTACATTGTGTGGTACAATGGTTTATCCCTGTAATTTGGGGAGAAAAAATTCGTTAATAATTTTATTGGAGGTATACAGAACCATGAGTAAAAAGTTTGTTTATCTTTTCTCAGAAGGCAATGCCAATATGAGAGAACTCCTCGGCGGTAAAGGTGCTAACCTTGCAGAAATGACAAATATCGGTCTTCCTGTTCCCCAGGGCTTCACAATCACAACAGAGGCTTGCACACAGTACTATGAAGACGGCAGAAAAATCAATGATGAAATCCAGGCTCAGATTATGGAATACATCACAAAGATGGAAGAGGTTGTCGGCAAAAAGTTCGGCGATAAAGAAAACCCGCTTCTCGTTTCGGTTCGTTCCG
>CAYYRN010000007.1:0-53594 GCA_964474295.1 uncultured Eubacteriales bacterium | reverse complement strand
TCTGCTTCTGCCGTGTATTTTACAGCGGCATTGATTTTTTCCGTTCCCGTATTCTTTGCGGTAACTTTGTTTGCACCGTCTTCACAAGTCCAGCCTTTATCCGCACCGCTTACCTGCTCGTCACTGTAAGTAAATGTCATTGAACCCCAGGTGATTTCAACGGATGTGGATTTAGACTGATAAATAATGTACAAATCGGTAGCTGTCATTTTTGTAAAATCAGCACCTTCATTGCCGTAGTATATTCGGCACGCTTGAGTGCAGTTCACAAAATTTGTCGCACTCATTTCGTTGCGGGTTGCACTTGTTTTTTCATCATTGACAGTCCAGGAATATGAATCGTTTTCCATAGTCACGCTTCCGTAATTCCAAGCGACCGCATTATCTTTGCTGCCTTTATCAAGGTCTGTACCTGTAACTTTAAATTTAACTGTGCTTGTGGGTAAAATCGTAACTGTGCCTGTGGTGTACGTTGTGCCGTCAACTTCAATTGAAACACCTGTGATTACAGCTTTTGTTTCGGGTGTTGTACTGCCTGAAGAAATGATGGTGTATCTTGTTGAAGTTGAAAGTGTTGTTACAACGTTCGTATCATCTGTGGAAAGACCGTAGCCTGTGGGCAATTTAATTGTGCTGTCGCCCACTTCAAGGTCGGCTACACGGTTATAAACCGTTATGCCTGCAAGTGTGCCTGTAAAGCCCGAAAAATCAAGCTTACCGCCATAATATTCAAAATCGCCTCTGCCGTAGCTGTCAAAAGTGAATGTACCGCCGTTGACAGTTGTGGAAACCGCACTGCTGCCTGCACAAACGGAACTCCAGCCGCCTGTGAATGTACCGCCGTTTATCGTAAGCGTACCGCCGTTTGTAACGGTACGGCCTGAGGAATTAAGAACATCATAAATACCGTCATTAATTACTGTGGTTGAACCGCTGCCTGTGGAAATTGTCTGGTCACCTTTATATGTACCGCTGTTGAATGTAGCCTTACCGTCTTGCACCCAAACTGCCGCCGCACCTGTGCCAGAGCTATCCAACTTGCCGCCGGTTGCACCGTCCGTAAAGGTTACATCGGCATTTTCGGAAGTAATTACAAATATGTAGTTGTTTGCGGTAATAACCTTGCCGTTGAGGTCCAAGGTGAAAGTTCCGCCGGAAATGAAAGTCGGTTCCGTTAAATCCAAATCTCTCTGAATTTGAACATACTTTACACTGCTGTCGCTTTTTGCCGCATCAAACGCTTCTTTGAGCGAACCGCTGCCACCCTCGGATAATTTTTCTTTGGATTCGCCCCATTTTGCTTCGGGGTTTGCAACCGTACTCGGTGTATAGTTAATTTTTACTTCTTTCGAGGCGGTATTGCTACCGTTCTCGGTGCTTGTAATATTGTCGCTGTCTGCCGCAAATGCGGGAATACCCAAGCTCAAAATCATTATGAACGAGAGCATAATAGATAAGAATTTTTTCATAAGCCGCTTATCCTTTCTGAATTTTTTAAAATTTACGCTTTCTTTGCAACTGTATATTTGCCGTCACTGTTTGTTACCGTGTAGTTGTCGGCATCAACAAAGCTTGTCGGGTCAACCGTGAAAGTACCGCCCGTAACTTTAACGAAACCGGAGCCACCTTCATTTGTGATTTTACCGTTGACATTGCCGCCCTCAATTGTTATTTTACCGGAGCCGTCACCTAAAATTGCATAACTGCTGCCGTTGTTTACAGTACCGCCTGTCATTTTAAGCGTTGCCGTACCGCCAAGAAATACACTGCAATAGCCACCGCTGAGTTCACCGTCCGTTATTGTTACGGTACTGCCTGTAGCAGCCGAAACAGCATAATAATTAGTGCCTGTGATGCTGCCGCCGTTTACAGTAAGCTCACAGCCTGTTTTTACCACAACACCGAGTGAGCCGCTTTTAACTGTGACATTGGTAAGGGTTACTTTGGCACCGTCGTTGAGTTCAACTGCCGTTCCTTCGCCCTCGTTCGTTATGCTTATATTTTTCACGGTAAGCTCACCCGTAATGTTGACAGGAGCAACGCCCGTGCTTCTTTCGATTTTGCCGCCGCCGACATTGTCTTGAATTGTGCCGTTGTGGAATGTAAGCATAAGAACGCTCTGAATCATACTACTGCCGGCTGTCAGCGACTTGCCGTTGAGGTCAAGTGTAACGTTGCCTGTGCTTGTGATGCTTCTGTTAATTTCAATGCTTTCACCGAGCTTAATGTAACCACCCGCCGCAATAGCGCTTCTTAAATCATCTTCGGTTGAAACCGTTTTCCATGTTGCACTGCTTTCCTCTTCCGGTTTTGTGATAGTTATTGTGACAGTACCGAGCGTAATGTCACTGAGTGCTGTTGTGGGTTTGCCGGAAAGCGTCAGGGCAAATACTTCGCTCTCCTCATTTGCAAGCGTTGCGCTCGTTTTGCTCAACGTTCCGTTTACGGAAGCAATATCATCATTAGTCTTTTTAAAGCTTACCGACGCATTGATTTTTTCGCTGCCGACATTTTTAACGGTAACTTTGTTTGAACCGTCTTCACAAGTCCAGCCTTTATCCGCACCGCTTACCTGCTCGTCACTGTAAGTAAATGTCATTGAACCCCATGTGATGTCAACGGATGTGGTTTCAGCCTGATAAAGGATGTAAATACCTGTGGATACAAATGTTGCCCGATTGTCGTTTGTGTATTTAATTTCAAAAGCTGTGGTGGAGTCTTGATAGTAACTTGAATCGAAGGTTTTGGTTGCACTTGTGCCTTCGCTGTTAATTTCCCAACTGACAGTCAGCGGACTGCCGACACCCGGAGCAACGGAAACAATGTTAGCACCCGTTTTATTATTCAAATTTTTACCTGTAACGGTAAAAGTAATACTGCTGGTCGGCTTAACCGTGGCAGTACCCGTTGTGTAAGGTGTGCCGTCAACGGTAATGCTGACACCTGTGATTTCAGCCTTATCATCTTCGGAAAGACCGCTGTCGTAAATGATGTATATGCCTGTTTCTGTCCAACTCTGACCGTCATTTGTGTACATTATCTGAAAAGCCGAATTGCAAGTAGTATACTCACTGCCGGCTACGGTCATCGTTGCCTTTGTGCCGTTATTTTCGACAGTCCATCTTGAAAGATTCAAAGAAGCACTTTTGCCTTCGCTGAAGCCAACGTTGGTGCTACCGGTTGCTTTGTCAAGATTTGTACCCGTTACAGTGTAAACCACCGTGCTTGTAGGTGTAATCTTGGCGGGAGCTGTTGACGAAGTGTTTGTACTGCTGTACTCGGTTGAGTCAACCGTGATGCTGACGCCCGTAATAGTTGCAGTTACTTCGGCAGTTGGTGTGTAGCTTGCCTTTACATCAGCGGAAGCTGTGTTGCTTCCACTTTGAGTACTTGTTATGCTTGCCGCAAATGACGGTACGCTGAAGCTTAAAACCATCATAATTGAAAGCATAATTGATAAAAATTTTTTCATAAGCCATTTTCCTTTCTGTTTTTTATTTATTTTTAGCATTATGATTTACTGATTTATCTCTTCACCGTCCATGTGCCGTCGCCGTTATCGGTTACTGTGGCATCGGTACAATCGACGGCGATAAAGTCTGCCGGGTCAAAGCTTACGGTTGCCGAACCCGAATCTACGCCTATTCCGTAATTTTCCAACGTAGTTACCGTTACATTATCCGTTGCGGTTAAGCTTCCCTTTTCACCGACATATGCACCGCCGTTGAGAACGCTGTCACTTACGGTTACGGAAGCTCCGTAGACATACATTGCGAAATAGCCGTCACCGTTAAGTGTACAGTTTCTTACGGTAACTTTACAGCCTATAGTAGCCATAATGGCATCATCGCCTGCATTTGAAGTGACTGTTCCGCCGAAAACAGAACACTCATTTAAATCGCCGATATATAACTGACTGCAAGTTAATTCAAAGCCGTTAAGATTCAAATTAAAGTCTGAATAAGCAAAGATAATTTCCGTTGATGTGATGTCGGAACCGAGCTTGATGTTACCGCCCGCTTCAAGTGCTGTCTTTAAATCAGCTTCCGTGCTGACGGTTTTGTATGTTTCGTCATCGTCCGAATCGCCCTCTTTGGTTATTGTGACCGTTATGCTGCCGATTTTCACATTGTCAATTGCCGCCTCAGGCTTGCCCGAAAGCGTCAGCGAAAATGCTTGGCTTTCATCTTGGTCAAGGTCTTTTTTTGAAACATCAAACGTGCCGGTAATTGCTGTATAATCTGTTTCCGCAGTGTATTTCACAGCCGCATTGAATTTTACCGGTCCCTCGTTTTTTACTGTCACTTTGTTTTCGCCGTCTTCGCAAGACCAGCCTTTATCCGCACCGCTTACCTGCTCATCGCTGTAAATGAAGTTCATTTTACCCCATGTGATTTCGGCAGAAGTAAATTCCGTTTGATAAATTACATAAATGCCTGTTTTGACTTTGGTTACTTCATCGTCATTGGTATAAAAAACTTCCCAGGCGGTTGTGCAACCTTCAAACAAATCCGCAGATAAATCTTTGGTTGCACTTTTGTTGTCACTGCTGAATGTCCAACCGTAAGCCGCAGTAACCGATATTACTGCACCTCGAACATGGGACACTTTCATGTCTTGTGTTGCGTTGTTCAAATTTTCACCTGTTACGGTCACGGTAACGGTACTGTCGGGAGTAATCACGGCAGTGCCGGAGGTGTAGGTTTTGCCCCTGACGGTAATGCTGACGCCCGTTATTTCCGCTTTGTTTGTCTCATCAACACAGTAAATTATTTTAACACCCGAATTAATCCATGTAGAGCCGCTGTTGTTTGAGTATTCAATTTCAAACTCGTTCGTACTACCTGAAAATACGTCAGAAGAAAAAGTACAGCTTAATGTGCCGTCGGTGTTGTAAGTCCATCTTTTATCAGAAACAGTATCGGAACCTCCTAATGTATAATGCACCCGATGTATACCCGATACATTCTTCAAAGCATTGCCCGACACTATTATCGTTACGGTGGAGGCGGATGTTATTCGGTAAACACCATCCACGGGCGAAACATCCTTCCCGTTTTCCGTAACCTTAATGCCGATTCCCGTAATTTCCGGTGTTTGAGATGTGTAAATTATTGAATAATAAGTGCTTGCCGACAAAGTGCTAACGGCAGTTGTTCCGTCTTTCGACAGTGTGTATCCGTTAGGTAAGCTGACTGTATCACTGCCGACGGTTACGGAATCGGAAGCTATGTTGTAAATTGTATAGTCGGTAATTGCGGTTTCACCGTTGTAAGAGGATAAATCGAGCTTACCCGCTTCGTAATCGAAATGACAGTCTGTATCGGAATTGCAAGTGAAAGTACCGCCTTTGACGGTTGTTGTGCCGATTGTGTAAATTGCAGATTCCTTTGCGCAAAAGGTACCTCCGTTGACAGTCAAAGTGCCGCCGTTGTTATATATTGCTTTTCCGTTGGTGCTTTCAAAAGTACCTTCTTGAATTGTAACTTCCGCATCGACGGCAGGTTCACCATTGTCAGTAATGTACAAAGCAAAATTGTCTTTACATATGTATTTGCCGCCTGTGAATTTCACTTTACCTTTCGCCACTGTAATTGTTGAAGGACAGTTACCCACAATCTTACCGCCGCTGCCACTGTCCGTAAAAACAACATCGACATTCTCGTTACTTACATAAAATGCAGGTTCGTCATCGACATTACAAGTAACAACCTTACCGTTGAGGTCAAATGTAAAGCTTCCGCCTTCGATAGTTGTAAAGCCCTCTAAATTAGGTATATCCTTTTGGAGCTTAATGTACTTGACGTTGCTGCTTTCATTTGCGGCACTCAAGGCTTCGGCAAGCGTGCCACTGCCGATTTTTAAATCGTCTGCGGAAGCTCCCCAAATTGCTTCGTCTTCCGAAGTCGAGGAGGAAAGCAAGTAATTCGCTCTCACATTAGCAGACGCCGTGTTGTCGCCGCTTTGCGTACTCGTTATGCTCGTTGCCAATGACGGCACGAAAAAGCAGAAAATCATCAAAAGCGTAAGCACAGCCGAGAAAATTTTCTTCATAAGCCTTTTCCTTTCTATATTATAAAATCTATATCAATTCTGACAGAGCCGATTTCTACACCTTTCTTTGTAACACAATTGTTCGGCTTTCTGTCAATCACTTTTTGCAGCCAAACAGCCGCCGACTGCAAAAAGTGTAAATTGTAAAGTAAAAAGCTTTACTCGACAACGGAAATTTTTACGGGTATTTCGGTATTGACCATCGCTTTTTCCCGTGTTTCACGGTCATAATATAAAACAACCAGCTTTCCGTCATACTCACCTACCGACAGCTTATCCGCCGCACCACGAAGCAAGTCGAGCGTTGTTACCTGATAGCCGGGTGTGATTCTGCCGGACTGCACAAGGATGTTATCCTGAATGACAACCTGCAAAACGATATCCTGTGTGGATTTTCCCGGATTTGCGAACATCAGCGCAGCCGTTTTATTGGAAAGAATAATCGATACGTTTGAGCCGTAGGATAAGCTCACAGCCCCGCCGCCCTCATCGGCTTGCATTTTTCCGTCATCATCATCGGGGATTTCGACTGCGTGCTTTTCTTCATTTCTCGGAGCATAGTCGGGAGTCAGCGTTACACCGGGTCCTCTGAAGAACAATGCCCAAACCGTAACTATTACGGCAATGACCGTAATAACGGCAAGAATTGCTATCAAGACAGTGGTTTTCTTTTTATTTTCGTTTTTGCTCATATTAAAGAATCTCCTTTATATATTATCGAAAAAAACATCCAAAAGACACAGCGGGCAAACACTTGCCCAAACCATATCCTTTGGATGGCTTTATTTTAAATAAATATTTATTTTTAGGTGCAGAGCAGGAATAACCACCCCGTCTGCCGAAATCGCAAACAGCAATCATCATAATTCCCACTCCTTTCCTGTAAATTTCTTTTAAATTTCAGCAAATCTTTTTTCCAAATAAGAAAGCAGATTGTGTATGGTATCATTTGCAACACTTTCAAAATCAATTGTTGACACAAATTGTATTGCCTCATCGATTTTTTCCTGCGGCACATGGTAAAGAACCAGCGAATGTTTGAGAAATGCCCGAACTTTTTTGCCCATCGTAAAATATAGGTCACACGGCTTTGTCATATAACCTCTTATTATACTGCCGCTTGCAATTTCACATTCGTAAAAATCGCTTGTTTCCCACGTTGGATTATACTTTTTAAACAGCGGTTCAAGTCTGGCAGTGGATTTTGTGTAAATCATCTCGGACGTTGTCGGCATAGAATAAGCCGCAGCATAAAGCTCACGAACCTGTTCACTGCTTTCTGCCATATAAAGCTGCAACGCACATTCAACGGCATAATAGAGGATTGTATCATCCGTCTTTCCCGCAACAATCTGTTTGCTGGTTTCAAACTGACCGTCAAGAACATAATCCACCAACATTTTCAGCAAATTTTCTTTGCTCGTAATGGCAAACACAACAGAACCTCTGTTAACCTCGGCGTGCCTTGCAATGTCTACAATAGTTGTTTTTTGGAACCCTTTTTCAAGAAACAGCACGGCGGCAGAGTGCAAGACCTTATCCTTGGTGCTCATACCGATATCCGCCACTTTCTTCGTCATTCCCTCACTCCTAATCCGATTATTATTGCTACTATGTCATAACACACTTTCGTGAATAGTATACAAGAAAATTGTGCCATTGTCAATACATTTTTTTGATTATAAATCTTTTTTTCGCAAACATCGTCCAAAGTTAAATATAAACAAAAGGACCCCTTTGGCTTGGACTGCCCCAACTTGCACCGTTCGTACAAATTGAGGCAGTTTACTAACCGAAAGAATCCTTTTTGTTACACATATCTTTACTTTTATTTTCGTTTTGGGCATACTTTCATACAAATTCCGCAGACTGCACCTCTCCCGATGTGTTTAAACTCCCTTTTCATAAATTCGCTGCACTTTTCGGGATTTATTATTTCTTCACGCTGAACGCCGGGTTTGAAAACCTTGCCGGTAAGTGCTTTTGCGGGGCAAGCGTCCACACACCTTGTACATTCGCCGCACAAATTTTCTTCGATAGCTTTTCCGACATTTTCAAAGCTGCAATCAGTCAAAAGCGTCCCCAATCTGACCGCAGGGCCGAAATCTTTATGTATAAACATAGAGCTTTTGCCGATTGTTCCCAGTCCCGCAAAACATGCAACCATCCTTGAAGAAATCAAGCCTTTATAATTCCAGCCGTCCTTGTTAATGCTTTGCGATGCACCGACAGGTATATAACGGTAGCCCGAATTTTGCAAGAACATACCGGTTTGAAGTATCGCACGGTCGATAAACGCATTTACTGTGCGGTAATGGTGAAAATAAGTGTGCGTGGGTGCATTGTCGATTTCGTCAATTACCGCCGTTGAAAGCCGTACAACAAAGCTTACCGCATATTCCATACCGCCGACAGGTGTTTCAAGCTTTGCAAAACCGACATCACTGACGCCGAGAGATAGAATATAATTTTCCAAATTTTTCTGAAAATCCATTTTTACACCCATATTAATTCAAGATAATTACACTCATAAGACACCGAAAAATACCGAAAATATTTTTGAGGTGATACAGAATGAGCGAAGAAGAATATTTAAAATCACGTATCAGTGAAATAGAAAAAACAGTCCGCAAATTAACCATTTCGGAAAAGCACCGAAAAAATCAACTGACCGCACTGCGGTACTATAAAAATCAGCTTGAGCGTATTCAAAGTTATTCCGAGGCATAATCCGTGCCGACATTAACTTCAAGCTTTGCTTTTTGCGTTCCGACCTTTTTGTATGTCAATTCGCTGCCGGCTTCCGAGGTCTTGAACGCAGATACATAAAGTGTAAGCTCATTCTTGCCGTAATCAAGATACTGCGAAAGCTTTACTTTATTTAAAAATCTTCCGGGAAGGATTCCCAGAGAACGGTAAACGATTACACCGTCATCATTAACGATTGTGCAGAGGATTATTTTATCGCTCGTTGTGGGATTTGCTATCGTAATCGGCAGAGATGAATCGGGCGATGTCACCGTCATAACCGTGTTCGCATAAAACGAAAACTTACTTGTATTTCCCGAAGCGTCTGTTTTTTTGATAAGCTCCGACTGTTTTTCGTCTGAAATCGATATAACTCCGACTTCGCTGTCTTCAAAGCTTTTACCGCTGTATATTGCCGGTGAATAATCGGTTTTGCCGATTTGGATAACGGAAAGCACTGAAATCAACGCAGCCAAAGTAACAATTGCGACAAGTGCAATAATTACATTTTTCTTTGTTAATTTAATTTTTTTGAAATTAAATTTTGAAAAAATGTTTTTCTTTTCTTTCCGCAATTTCGGTTCAACATCATTATTTGTAACGTTTTCTAAAATTATGTTGGATTTTTGTTCGGAAATTTCTTCCGATTCTTTTTCTTCCGTATCTGTTTTCGGTGAAAGCTCCTCCGATATTTCCTCTTTCGGAATCAATGCTTCTTCGCAGATTTCGTTTGAAACCTCCTGCTTTTCTTCTTCGGATTTTTGCACCTTATTTTTTACGTCTTTTGAGGAAGATTTTTCTTCCTTTTTGGGCTTGCCTTTTGAAAGCTTTTCTTCCTTTTTCTTCTGCTTTTCTTTTATTTTCGCTTTATGTTCAAGTTCTTTCCGATTCTTTTCCGATTTTTTCGGAACATTCTTTTCAATCACTTCATTTTTGTAGTTACTGTTTTTCTTTGTTTTTTTCTTGCCTTTTTTTGACTTTGCCATAAGCAGCTCCCTTTCAACAAAAGTACAAAAGCCTTGATTTTGTCGGATTTATCCGTTGTGTACATTTTTTGTTTTTTAAAAAGGAGCTGTAAAAAAACAAGTTTTTCACAGCCCCCATAAATTGACAGCGTTTTTAAAACGTATAAAACATTCCTCTTATTTCCAAGGAAGCTTATCTATGCCCCAAAGCTGCGGATATCTGTTTATCTGAACCATATCAGCTTCAACGGCAACTCTGATTTCAACACCCTCGGCAATATCTTCGATATCAACATCATCAACGCCGTTTATCAGCGACACGCTTTGCTTATCGGTATTGCTTGAAGATTTAAGAACACTTTTGTAATAGAAGCAATAATCGTTGCCTCGGTTATCGTACCAACCGTTTTCGGTTACATAAGGAACATAAGCGGTATACTGTGTGGAAGAACCGCCGGCGGAAAATTCGTGAACCGTTTTTACCCTTAAATAGGCACTGCCTTTACCCGTATAATCAATTCTCACACGAAATTTACCGATATAGTTCGGCTGTTTGGAATCCGTACTGAGAGATATAAGACCGGTTTCGGAATCCGTAAAATCCGCAACATTTCCGTCATATCCTTCAAAGTAACATACGGGATTTGCCTGAAAGTTGGAAACAGACGATGTTTGATTATAATCGGTTGTACGCATTATAAACCACGCAAACGAAAACCCGACAACAATCAGCACGGTAACAAGCAAAACCGTTATCAGTCTGAACTTTTTGTCTTCCATAAATTTTTTCTTCATACTGACACCTACCACACTCTCTTATGTATCGACCGTTTCTGTTTTGTAAATAGAAGCAACTGCCGCATCGTTATCCTGAGAAGCAATAATTTCGACCTTACAGGAATAATCTATTTCATTGACCGACAAGCCTTTTTCCCAATTATCGCCGTACTGTTGCGAAAGAGCCGTATATTCCGACCAAAACACGAATTTTACGGTTGCACTTTCGCCCGGCTGCAAAGTAACAAAACTTGTTTTTTGCTGTTCGTTATAGCTGTTGAGAACCGAAAGACCGCTACTGTAATCTATGCCGTCAACAAAGCTGCCGTCAAAATCATAAAGCGTCTTTTCGATTTTTGACTTTAACTCGCCTTTTTGGACGGATGTTACAACGTCACCTTCCTGTCCTTCACCGTCGGTTTCGGCAGCTTCGGAAGCGGCATCGTTTTTTGAAACAAACGTCATATACTTCAATCCGTTTTCGACCGCCGTGTCACTCGGTGTGACATTAACCAAAATCCTCGCCGGAACGCCCTGCGCATCATTCGTCACGGTTACTTCCTTTTGAATTGCCACATCATCAAAAAGCATTTCATCAAAATCGGCAAATTTTGTCGCACCTTTAAATTCAAGCTTTTTTCCTTCTTCAAAAACAGTCATATAATCATCAGAAGCATTAAAAAGCGCAAATTTGACAGAACCGTTCTTTTTTTCTTCCTTATAAAAATATGCACTCGTAGGTGAAAGAAAGCTGAAATAAGTTATACTTAATATGAAAATTGTAACGAACGCAGTAAATTTAACCGTTTTTTTCTTTGCTGTGCTCATTTACATCACCTCTTGTCTTATTTTTATAAAATCTGCTTACCGAAAAGCCTACAAGCATCACAACCAGCACCGCCGATACAAGCACGGCGGCATAGGTCGTATCGGTGAGCAACAGCGAAAAATAACCCAGCAGCGGAACTGAAAACCAAACCTTTCCGATAATTTGACTTTCATCCGCACTTTCGATATCCACAACGCCTGTGTTATCGCCCGCCGTTTTAACTTCCCTTTTGTTATAATCAATCGACACGATTCTGTGGGTGTAAGTACCGTCGCCGGACTTAAAAGCAACGGTTACAACGTCACCTTTATTCAGGCTTTCAAAATCTGTTTCTTTGACAAAGACCGCATCGCCCCTGTTAAGTGACGGCTTCATACTGTTTGATGCGACCGCATAGCCTTTTGCTCCGCAGAGATTCACAAACAGTACCAGCAAAAACATAATGCAAACAAGAACGCAAAGTGCGTTTGCCGAAATTCTCAGTATCTTTTTCATTGTGCATCGGTTGTGGGAACATCTATTCCGTATTGGTTATAGAAATTTTCCCAAGACATAAAATCTGCCTGCTTTGCCTGAAGAACAAGGTTTATCTGCAATTCCTTGTTTTGAAATTCGTAAGGAACTTCACCACCGATTGAGATGCTTCCGTCAAAGGAGAAAGAACTGCTTTCTCCGGATTCCACGGCTTTGAGCCTGCCTTCACCGTTCGGCTTATAATAGATGTAAGTGTAGCCGTCGCTTTCTTCTTTTAAAGTCCACACGTTTTCTTCATCATTCAAAACAAAAGAAATCCAAGACTGCGGCTCTTCATTGTACAGGCACTCGATTTTCATTCTGAATTCACTGTCAATTGAAGAAGTGTTTTTTATTTCAATGGGGTTTGCAAGCGAAAGCTTTGTACCGGGCAAAACTTTAATTTCATTTCCGCCGTCTTCGGTGGTTTTGAACGAAAAATCACCTACTGCTTCAAAATTTAAAGCACCCGATGTCAAGCTTTGCGTTTTGTTTTTACCGTCACTGAACCACGCCTGCGTAGCCTGAAAACCAAAAAGGCTGAACACCGCGACAAGGGTAAGAACAACACAAATTATCCTTTTTTTCATTCAGATACCCCTTTCTTTTTTTTGCTCTTTTTTGCGGAATAATTTTCAATTTCCACCGCTATATACAAAACATAAACCAAAACCAAAACAACTTTTCCCACTGTCGTTGAAAGAGCAAGTGATATAAAGCCCACAAGCGGAATTTGCTTTTCAACCCTGCCGACAACAGAACTGTACGAAATATATCCGGGGTCGGAAACGCTGTTATGATCCCCCTTTGTTTTAAAGGACTTTTCTTTAAAATCAATATCTATTACTCGGTGAGAAAACCACTTCTCGCTGCCCTCTCTCGTAAAGGTAAGAACATCACCGACTTCAATATCCTCAAAATCAACGGTCTTTACAAAAACAAGACTGCCTTTTTTTATCGCCGGAGACATACTTTCGGAGGAAACATAATAACCCCCGTACCCCAACAGACGAGGTACAACACCGATAAGAATAAGCGAAAGCGAAAATATCATTATAAAATATGTAAAAATATTAATTACTTTCTGCTTTACTTTCTTCATCATTTTCGTCACCGCTGTGTGCAATTACAACTATGTTTTTAACCTCTATTGCCATTATTATAAGCATAGGAAGAACAACAATAAGAAAGAAAGCCGTTCTGTTTGTCTGCATAAACGTAGCTGCCTTTCCCACATACGGAACTTTACCGACAACCTTACCGATAATTTCGTTTTCGGAAACCTTCTCCGAATCGGGAATTTCGTTATTATCGCCTTTGGTTTCAAACTTTTTATTTCCGTTTTCTTCCGTTATATTCAAAATACGGTGAGTTACAACTGCCCCCTGAACGGTGGGATCGGATGAATAGAAGCTGATGACATCTTTTTCTTTTAACTCAGACGTATCTGTTTTCTTAACTATTACCAAATCGCCTATATTGTAATTAGGCTCCATACTTCCCGTCAATACACTCATAACACTGTATCCGGCAACGCTGACAACTTTTGAGCCGTTCTCATTTTTGGGAGTTATCATAACAACAGCCAAAAGTACAAGACAAACTATAAAAATTATTGCCGCTAAAAAAGAAAGTATTTTTTTTAAAAATTTCATAAAATCAATCACTTACCACTGCATTTACATTTTCGATTATTACCGAAGAATTTTCTTTTTCGCTTGTTGTTTTTTCTTCAAGCTTGAAAGAATAATAAATTTTGTACTTACCTGCCGCCGTTACCTTGCAATTAAAAACTTCGTTATCGATTTGGTTAAGGAAAACCTTTGATGTACTGTTTTCCTGCGGAGATTTTTTCAAATCGGTTTCACTTGAAGTTGAAGAATCGACATAAACGATTTTTCTGTCAACCTCTACCGATTGGCTTAAATTGCCTTTTGTATCTTTTATTCCCTCAAAGGAAAGTGAAACTGTTCTGCCCTCGGTACAATTGGAAAATTCAGCCATATAAAAATACTCGGCACCGGGGAACATATCTTTTAATTCTATAGTCGTTGTATCAATTCTTTTGTAAGAAGCAACGTCTTCTTTTCTTATTGCAATTTCACCGTTTCTGTCCACACCGTAATAAATATTTGCTGTTGACGAAGCGGCATTTTCGACCTGCGTATCAACATCTTCAACCGTGCTTCTGTCGGAAATAGCAAACCAGCAAAGAGTTGCCGCTGCAAGAATTATACCTGTTACAATAAGAAGTACTAAACTTTTAGCGGTATTTTGATTTTTAACTTTCGCCATTTACTCTTACCTCTCTTTGCTGAAATTTTTGTTCTTTCGCAGGGGAGAAATTTACATCTCCCCTGCTTTTGATTAATATTACTTCAAGTTTCCGTTTCTTGAACGAACACCCCACGGCTCATCATCCTTGACAATTCGGAGTGTAAGCTCAACGTTTGTGCTTTCGCTTTCGCTGTCGGACTTCAAATTAACAAACGTGCCGTAAACATTTTCTTCAACAACAATCTTGCTTGAATCAAGCTCGGTGCCGTTGAGTTTTGCACTTACCTCATACTTATAACCCGACGGGAGCATATCTCCGACATAGAAGCCGTCAACATTATCGGCAATTATAAGTGAATCCACCGTCTGAGCTGTTCCGATTTCTTTTGTGAAATCATTAAGCACATTTACTGTTTCGAGATTCGATTTGCTTGCAACACTCTTGAAGAGAACCGCATAAGTTGCCGTATCAAGATTATAGTTATTCGGATTTGTTATTGTGTAGGAAATGTTTGCCGTACGCACAAGGCCGGGAGCAATTGTACGTTTTGCACCGTTTTCGAGGGTCAGAACAAGCACGGGACTGAGCTGTGCATTATACTTATTTACTCTTACAACATACAAGTCTGACGTATTTTCAATGTTAAAGTAGCCGCCGTTATTTTCTTCCTTAACGGTAACTTTATAATTTTTACCTTCAACATCTACACTATCCGTAAACTGCATTGATGTGTAGTAACCGATAAATCCTCTGCTTGAACCCAAATAGAATGTCATCGTGGCTGCCGCAAGAGATGCTGTTGCGGAGTAAGAATTCGATGCTGCCGATTCAAGCGATACCGCAACCGCCGAGGGAATCGGATAATACAAGTTGCCGAGCGTTACGAATTTATCGTTTGATGCAAACACATTCGAGCATTGAGCCGTGGTCATTGCCTGACCGACTGCCTCATTTGCAACATCCTTGTTAAGCTGCTTGTCGTAGTAAGCACTTGTTACCGCAGAAGTCTCTGCAACAGTCGATACAATCGGGCAGTTGTTCTTTGCCACACCGCCGAACACCGCATTTTCAAGTGTTGCGTCTTCACCGATTACACCTACAATACCGCCTGCTTCGGTTATATCACAAACATTTGCGGTAGAAACAAACTCGCTCATTGTTACACCCTGTGCGTAGCCGATTACACCGCCTGCGGTGCCGGAAGAAGCTGTGACATCCCCCGTTGTAATAATTCCGCTTATTACCGCATTGCCGTAAACGATACCTGCAAGCAAGCCTGTTGATGCAGCCGTATCTTCCGAAGAAGAAGCAACATTTGCGGAAATGACGCAGTTGGTAACTTTTCCTCCGTTTACTTTGTCAGCCAAGGCACCCGTATAAGCACCGCTTGAGGTGATTTTTGCACCTGCAAGAGCCACATTATTAACTGTTGCGTTATCTACCAATCCGAACAAGCCGCCGTTATCCGACTTGAGGTTTTCGATTGCATACTGCGAAGAACTTCCCTCATTAAGATGTGCATTGAACACCGGTATTTGAGCGAAAGAGTATTCACTCATATCGATATCGGAACCGAGTTCAAAGTAAAGTGTGGATTCGCTGCCGTAATATTTAAGAGACTGCAAGCTATCCGCATCTTTAATGATGTACGGATTTTCCTTTGTACCGTAACCGGAATCGAAGTTCGGATTATCAAACTCACCTGCCACGGCGACATCGATAAGAAGCTGAGGATTGATTTTTGTTCCTCTTGTAAGCTCAACCGCATTTCTGTAAGAAGCGTAAATTGTTTCTTTACCTTCCTGCGAGGTTGTTTCCAACTTTTTGGTTGCGGGATTGATTATGACAATTTCGTTTGATGACATCCTATTCCACTGGATACCGTCAACAATACTAAGTTCGGAATTAAGATTAATTCCGCCGTATGTTGCCGTACTTGCGGACTTCGGTGCCAAACCGTCAGCGTACTGACTTTGTGAAGTTTTAAGAGCCATTGACGAAACAGCCGAATAAGCTTTGATTACATCATAATTTCTTATGATAACTCCGTTTTCAATTTCTATCGGTTCACCGTTTTCATCAATAATTTCGGTATTTTCCGCATTGAGGATTGATGCAAGCTGCGGGAAGGTATTTGTGCTTTCTTCGCCCGCAACAAATATGCCGTCCTCATTTGCATCCTTAACATACTTCATACTGCTTAACATATACTGCATACTTATAATGCTTGAAGTTGATGCGGCGTAATCGAAGCTGTTGTAAGAAGCCTTGCCTGAAAGTGATTTGTCGATGTAAACACTGTCGGGTTTTGAGAAGCCCTCGTAAACAGAACCGAATGCTATTGAATTTTGAGAATTGTTATAGTAGCCGAGCAAACCTGCCGCATAAGCGTTTGTGAGCGTTCCTCCCGACTGCATTGTGCTGACAAGCGAAGACACAGTCTGCGTTGCCGCAGGAGCATTTTCAAAGCTGATTGCGGACCTCGTATAAACACCGTTAATTGTGCCGGAGTTCTTTACCGCAAAGCCCGAAACACCGCTGACATCAGCATTCTCGGAAGCCAATACATCAATATCTGCCATTGAGAACGATTTTTCGATATTGCCCGTATTGTTGATAACGAATGCACCTATATCGGAAATTTCGCTTGCATTTGTTGTTTTAATTGAGCCTGCCGTTGCCGAATTTCTGATAGTGCCGGCGTTTACAAGTGCCATTACAGCAACATTTTTGCTTGCACCGTTGACTGTAACATCAACAACACAGCCGTCAATTGTTCCGTTATTGGTGTGGGTAAGACCCGCTGCTTTTTCAAGTGCTTCGCCGTTACCTACCGTTGATTTAACGTAAACGTCATAAATTTCGCCGTTATTTGTTCCGACAAGGGCGCTGTTAGAGCCGTTCTCAAAGGTGAGATTATCGAAAATCATATTGGTAAGCTTTGAGTTTTCATCAAGTTTTGTGATGAAATTACCTGTGGTTGAAACATTCTGAATTGCATAAGCGTTACCGTTAAATACAAAGCCTTGGTAAGTAAACTCTTTTTCTTCCGTAGTTACTGTTGTGTTGCTATTTTCGTCTGTTGTGTAGACGGAAACATTGTACTTGTATTTTTCGGGTGCTGACGGAATGTTTCTTGCGGTCTTGACATCGATATCCGACATCAACTGATAATAAACAGTTCCTTCGACCTGATTGTTTCCGGCATCAAGAGGTGTCGCCCACTGGTCATAGAAGCCTGTGTACTTCTGTTTTGCCGCTGCAAGTTCGTCTGCATCCATATTGACGTGTTCAAGGTCGGTTTCGTTACCGATGAGATACGGCTGTGAATATGTACCCTTCATATCGGCACAAAGTCTGCTGTAAGTACGGTTTGCATACTTTTCATAATCGACAACCGTTGCCACAACGTCAAGGTATTCCGCAACGTTCTTGGTTCTGTTGATAGCCGCTTTGTTGCCGTTGAGCGTAGCTCCCGACCACGACAGGTTATAAGTTTTAACCTCGCCGTTATCGGTGTACTTGAACTCTGACGGAACGGTAAGAGCCATTGTAATACCGCTGCCCTTCTTAGCCGAAACGTCTTCTTCATCAACGTTTACGCAAACAACGGAAAGAATTGCGTTTGTTTTGATATAATTATCGACATTCTCATTAAGGAGAGATATCAGGTAAGGATAAGCGTTTGCGGTGAAGCCCCAAACGGTGGAATCCCACATACCCTTTGACGGTGCCGTACTGCTGACAGCAAGCTCATCAGTTGTAAGTGACATTGCAAATTCATCATCAGCTTTGTTACCGATTGATTTAAGTTCCGAATCGGTATTAGTCCATCTATCGAAGTAGCAATACTCACATTTTACGTTATCTGCGTTCATCGTTGTTCCGACCGTACCGCCGACACCGTAATAACAGTTGCCGACGTTTTCGTTGAGTTCATCATATGATGAAACAACGGAACCTGACGAATAAACACTCTTAACATTGTTAAGTGCAACACCGCACACACCGCCGATGCCGACACCGTAAGTTGCATCCTGATACAATTTGTTGTTTGAAATGCTGCCAAACGATGCCTTTACAGCCGCAGATGAATAGCAGTTTTCGATTTGTGCGTAGCTGACACCGCTGAAGCCGCCGATACCGACGATGCCCTTGTTATTGTAAGTGACAGCCAATGAGGATTTTGCACCCTCGCCCAATTCCACATTACCGCCGCTGAAGCACTCTGTGATTGCAGATGTAACTTTTTCCGAAACATAGCCCACAAAACCGCCGACGCCGTAAACAATATCGGAATTTGAAGAAAGC
Organism: uncultured Eubacteriales bacterium; assembly: GCA_964474295.1. Taxonomy (GTDB): domain Bacteria; phylum Bacillota; class Clostridia; order Oscillospirales; family Acutalibacteraceae; genus SIG575. Next base: position 35,119 of record CAYYRN010000007.1, on the reverse strand, counting down.
ATCTTAATATCTTTAAACTTCTTAACCTCTACGTTACCGGAAGCGAAGCTTTCACTTACAGTACCGTTTGACATAATACCGATAAGTCCGCCGACACCGCAAATGCCGTTCTCGCTAAGCGAATCGCAAAGGACGTTACCTGTTGCATAACACGAACTGATTGTACCGCCCGACTCACCGAGAAGTCCGCCGACCGAATTCTTGTTTCCGCTGACTGTAACGGAGGCGCTGCTCTTTGAAATTGTATCACTCGGATAGTCGACTTTACCGATAAGTCCGCCGACATAAGAACCGCTGCCCGTTACCGTACCGTAAGTTTCGGTTATGTTACCGTTTTCATCCCTTACGGTGCTGCCGACTGCGTGGCAATTTTCCACAGTTACGTTTTCACCCTGTACCAAACCGATAAGAGTACCGACATAGCTTGCACCCTCAACCGTTGCGTTTTCAAGCGTAAGGTTTTTAACGAACGGGTTGATGTTGTTGTTATAATCCTTTGAAACCTTAGAGAACATACCGACATAATCTTTGTCTGATTTTATTATAAGGTTTTTGATTGTGTGTCCGCTGCCGTCAAACTGACCTGTATAGCCCGCTGCGACATCAGAACCGATAGGAGTGAAGACTGTTGTGTTATCGCCGCAGTCGATATCGGCAATAAGCTTGTAATTATAAGTCGGGTTGCTGAAATCACTGAACTTTGAGTTTTCCTCAAGCTCGTAATCCGCCTTACCGAGAGCGTAAAGCTGCCTTTGTGTTGCGATACAGTAAGTTGTACCGTAGCTGAGAGGAACTTTAATGTCTCTTTCGACTTTCACACCATTAATTTCCGCAGTTGCGTGAACAACGGGAACCTGTGCGTTGTAATAAGCCTCACCGTTGGCGAAGACCGAACCCGAAGAAGCACCTGCATTAACCCTTGTGTTCTTTGAAATTACGGTGCCGCTTTCTGTTTTTGAAACAAGGTCGATTGTTGAATCGAAGATGTTTCTGTAAACATATGTGTAACCGTTATCTTTATCTTCAAAGAGAAGGTCAACATTTTTGTTTTCCCCTACACCGTAAAGCTTTGTATCATATCCTTTGGGATAAGACACAGTATCGGATGTGTCGAAAATCGATGAAGAATAGGTTACTTTATTATTGTCAACTTCGGTAATGAGAGTTACCGGATAAACCAAGCCTTTACCGTAACCGTAAACCGATGTATCGCTGATATCGTTACATTCCTCATCCTCGCTTACCTGAACCGGAGCGGAAAGGAAACGTGCGTAAGCCGCCGAATAAGCATCGGCATATGTTGCACTTGATACAAACTCATCATCTTTGTTGTAGCTGTTTACAGTTATTTCGGATGTAATCGGTACGGGGTAATAACCGCCCGTATATGACCATTCGGAGGACGAAATTCCGTCTTTGATGCTGCCGTTTATAAGTGAAGATGTGGGTAATCCGTTGAAGCCTGTTTTATCATCCGGGTAATTTTCAGTGTCAACTTTAAGAAGAGCGTTGTCATAATAGACATTCTCGAACTTAACATTACCCTCAACATTTTCGGAAGCTACCGCACGTTTGATTTTGTCAAAGCGGTTGCCTGCCGCCATAGCCACATTCTGACCGGCATCGATGCAGGAGGAAACAGTAATATTTTTCATATTAACACTGCCTGTGCTGCCCAAAATACCGTAGCCGCTTGCGGTTGTGCCTGTAAAGAGACAATTTTTGATTTCCACACCCGATGACTTATCGTGAATGTAACCCACGATACCTGCCGCATTTGAAGAATCGATATCATCAGCAACGGGGGTTGCGTAAACACTGCCGGAAGCAAAGCAACCTTTAACAGACATTGTGCCTGATTCTTGCTTTATTTCCGCCACAATACCGGCAGCTCTGGGCTTGGATGTTCCGAAAGCACTCACATCGCTTTGTGTAAAGCAGTTTTTAATTTCCGAATCGCAGGCATATCCCGCAATACCGCCGACTTTATCGTTACCTGTAACGGAGCCTACGGTGACGGAGCAGTTTTCTATAAGCGCACCCTCGGCATAGCCGACAATACCGCCGACATAATCCTTACCCAGCATACCGTTTGCTTTGTTAAGTGACGCATCTGCGGGAGTAAGCTCAACGTGAACATTCTTAACTGTGGGAACAAGATTTCCGTTCTTTCTTATGCAACCGAAAAGACCGACATAATCTTCCGCATTGCGGTTTACGGTAACACCCGTAATCTTATATCCCTGACCGTCAAACACGCCGTCAAACGGAGTGCTGTTCGTGCCTATAGGTGCAAAGCCTTTGCCACCGTTATAGTTAATTATCTTATCTGTATCGGTGCCGTTTTCATTATAAGAATTTGAAAGGTCGATATCTCTTATCTGTCTGAAATGCTTGTTTCCGTCTGCGAGGTATCCCACAACTCGAAGCTGTGTGGGTGTGCCGATAAGGTACGGAGCTGCTTCTGTACCCTCACCCTTGATTTCAACGGAAATTACCGTTGCGGTGGTTGCAAGTCCGCAGGTGTATTCGGCAACGAGAACTTGTGCGCCGTAGGCTTTCGGTCTGACGGTAAGCTCATAAGTACCGTCTTGAGCCGTTTCGGAAATATCACCGACAAGTTCAATGCAATCGTTTCCGTCAACAGCCTCAAACGTGAAGCCGTCTTTTGAAACAACGCTCACCTTACTGCTGCTGCCTGAATTATCCTTGCTTCCGTAGTAAAGTGTAGAATAATCGCCGCTGAGCTTTGCATAAAGCAAGGTGTCTGTTCCGATATCCTTGGTTATGGCGACACTGTTCCAACTGCTTTGATTTTCATCAGCTATTACGAGATTACCAGAAATGTTGATGTCTTTAAACTCATCATCCGTAATCAAGCTTTCGTAAACGCTTTGGTCATTGCCCTGTGAATGGAAGAAATCAATATCCTGCGGATAGGTTGAGTAATAGTTTCCGCTGAATACGGTTTTGAAGCTTTCTTTTGAGGTGGGGAATACGGGGGTTTCGTCACCCTCGTCATACACAGCTATAAACTTAGCTGTACGGTGGTCGGAAGCTTGAACCGAACCTGATGCATTATCCTGAATTTCACCGTTCAAAGCATAAACGGACGCACTGACTACACCGTTTACAAAGAACGGAGTTGTAACCTCTTGAGTGATAAAATCAGTGTTAAATGCACCGATTACACCGCCGGCATACGCATACTTGCCTTCGGCTGTAATTTTACCGCCTGCGACACTACCGTCGATTGTGATACAGTTAAGGTCAAGAGGGAATTTATCCGTTGCCTGAATGTATGCCATAATACCGCCGGCATGAACTGTTTTATCGGCAGATGCCTGCGACACGGTCACTTTGGCATAGGCTTCGGTGTTGATAACATCAATAGACTTAAACTGCGATGTTGTGTTTGTACCGATAACACCACCGCCGTAACGCTGTGAATATACGGTTGATTTATTGTCAACATAGCTGTTTTGGAATTTAACAGCCGTTTTTCCTCTTACAATGCCGAGAAGTCCGCCGCCGCTTGTTGCGGGGTTAGTGCCGTTATATTCTTTTGCGGTGACAGCGGTAGAAGAAACTTTAACATCCTCAACGTTCAATTCGGCATCATTGCCGGTATTGTAAACAGCACCGACTGCACCACCGGCATAATAAGCACTGACTTTTGTGCCGCTTACCGCATCGGAAAGAACTTCGTTTTCAAGCAAATTGCCTTCATCATCTGTTGAGGTAAAGCCGCCTTTGATTGTACCGACAGCCTGAGCGACAATACCGCCCGCTATATCTTCGTTTTGACCGCCTGCAAATTCGTCACCCGTACCTGTACCCGAAGTGATTGTCGAACCTGTAACGCTCGGAGATATGATTTTTGAATCGGAATCCGTCATTGTTCCGACAACACCGCCTGCCGAGCCTTTTGAAGATGTAACGACAGTGTCGGAAACTTGGACGTTCTCAATTGTCGAAGCACCCGAAACCGTGCCGATTGCACCGCCGACATTACCTGCCGAGGATGTGACGGATGAGCTTTCGATTTTGATGTTTTCGACTTTTGCGCTGTTGGTGACTTCGCCTGCGAAAACACCTGTACCGTCATCGGTCGAGCCGCCGGTGATTGTACAATTAACAAATGTTAAGTCTTTAACGTTTGCGATAACGTTGCCGTTATCATCTGTTTGCTGACCGGAAATTTTTCCGAAGATACCTAAGGGTGAGTCTGAAGATGCAACTTCTGCCGTAAGACCTGTGATTGTATGACCTTGGCCGTCATAAGTTCCCGTAAAGTTACCTATAAGCTCATCAGCGGATTTTGCCACATACTGACTTTTACCCGTGAAATCAAGGTCTGCTGTTTGTATGAATGAATAGCCGGGAAGAACCTTGACGACAAAATAGAATATATCCTCATTTGAAACTTGAATCGGGTCAGATGATGAACCTGAGCCCTCATAGTTAACACCGCAGATAACGGGAATTGCGATTTTCATTCCGTTTTTATAGGTGAATACCAAATTAGCGGTATCGAATTTTTCAACTTTAATTTTGTAAGGCTGTTTTTCTTTATCTGCGTGTGTATCCGTATTTTCAACAACTTTGAAAATATTTTCGTCCGAGGAAGAAATTCCGTTTTCGGCAAGTTCAAAATCTCTGCCGGCAAGTGTGAATCCGAAAGGATCACCGGAACCGTTGTTGGCTGCGAGAACAGCTTCAAACGCATCGGAGAAAACATACTCCTCTTTTCCGAACCACTGATAACAAGCGGCAGGGCCACCCGCTGCACCGTCCTTGACGATACTTACGGGCAATTTTGTTGTTGTTCCGTCGGAAACAAAATTGAAATTAACCTTGTTTATGTCATAAACCGTTGAGTTAAACACGGCAACTACCGATTCATCTTGATAATCCTTTATTGAGGAAATACCGTAAAGGTTATAATCAGAGGTTGTGTAGGATGAGTAGAAGATGTTGTTAAACGGATTTACCGCATACTCAACAGCTACACCGCTTGAATCGGCTTCGGGGAACGGAACTTCCTGTTTAAGCTCCGGATTGTTGGGGTTGTTCGGGTTTTTCGTGTTGCCGTCAACCGAGCCTAAAATTATTCCGAAACGTTCGGTCGAGTCAGCCAATTCCGTAAATTTTGCGGAAATGATACAGTTTTCCGCAAACGGTTCGCTTGCTTCGTTAAGCTTGCTTTGAACACAGGCAAACTGACCGATTAAGCCGCCGACATTAAAAGTACCCGAAAGGTTGCCGCCTGCCGTACAGTCATAAATTTTAAGCTGTGCGGAATTGTCGCTGATATTCATAACAAACGATGTTGTGGAAACAACGCCGATTATTCCGCCGAGGCCTGTTGCCCTGCGATTGTCATCCGAAATGGTTATTGAAGCCGAGTTGGGAGCATTGAGCTGGTTAAGCTCTGCATACGACTCACAATTTTTGATATACATCGACGTATCCGACAGGAATGTGCCGACACCTCTGTTGTTTACACGTCCGACAATACCGCCCGCACAATAACCTGTTGTTACTGTGGTTGTAGATTCAACGATACAATCTTCGATAAGATAATTATAGCTTTCGTAAGATGTGCCGAGAACACCGCCCGCAAAACCGTTCGCAACGGAATTTGCATTTGTTCTGACAACTTCGGGAACCTCAATCACGGCATTCTTTACATCGACAACTTCAACAGTGAGGTCGCATCCGCCCGAAAGAGAGGTGTTATAGTTACCTGAACCGACAACACCGCCCGCAACAATTGCAGTTACCAAAACATTATTGACAACAACGGGGTTGCGTGTTTTAACGGTTTCTGTTACTATTTCGACTTCGCCGTTTTCTTTAGCCACTTCTTTAGACACAATTTCTTCACTGTATGTGCCTTTTATCACACCGGAATATCTGCCGGCAACCGCACCTGCAACGCCCCTACCCGATGTTGCGTTGTTGGTGATATCGGCATTTTCAACCCTTGCGTTTGTTATTGAACCGCCGGTTGAATCTGCAGATGAACCGACAATACCGCCTGTTAAATAGAGGGAAGAAACGGTTGCTCTGCTATCGTTATCCGTTCCGACAAGAGAAACATCGGAAAGAATTACATCATTGCGTGCAATACCTACTATGCCGCCGACTGCACCGCCTGTGCTTTCACCCGCAATTTGAATGTTTACATCTCCGATGACATCGACATTGGAAATTTTCGTTGAAACGGCATTACCGACAACAGCACCGGTTTTTGAACCGATATATTCATTTGCGGCACTTGAAACTGCCGTTATGTTGACATTTTCAAATATCAAATCGCTGATTTCGGCACCGTCGGTATAACCGAACACGCCGAGTGCATCTGAATAATCATCGCCGTACTCATTATTGTAGGCATATGATGAGGAACCTACGGGGGTGTTGATATACATATTCTTAATTGTATATTTTTCACCGCTCGTTGACTTAATGCTTGCACAGAACGGGTTTTCCTCAGAACCTATCGGAGCAAAGGAGAAGCCTGCACTTTCAAGTTCTTCCGACATATCGATATCGTTTACCACTTCGTAGTAAGTGCCGTCAGCGTAATAATATTCGGGATCGGAATAATGGGCATCCTTATCATTCGGATTTTCAAAATGCTGTTTGATTGAAAGCAAATCTTCGGGAGTTGAAATGATAAACGGATCGCTCTCTGTTCCCGTACCGTCAAAGGCATGGTTACCCTTGACAACAACCGTGAAACCGACGTTGTATTTTACCGTTTCGCCGTTTACAGTGCCGGTATATGTTGTGTAGACGGACGCATTACATTTATTGGCAAATGTGTAAATACGAAGTCTGTCAAATGTGTTGTAAGTTGTGGCGTCCTCTGATATTTTCGTACCATTATAGGTGAAATTTTTGGGTATTCCGCCGAGGACTAACTTTTGCTCACTTACTTTAGTTGTAAAGACATTTTCAGTGGGTGCGGCAAATCCCTCAAGTGACGGCTGATTGCCGATTTCAAATTGCGGAGCACGAGTATTGGACAATTGACCGAGTGTAGAAGTAGATGTGCTTCCGTCATAAGTAACCTTTTTACCGTAATTCTCAAACTCCTTGCTTCCCTTATAACACTTATCTTTAAGGTTTAAAGTGTTAGTTCCGAGAGTTGTATTGACTTTACCGTCTTCCACGTTTTGCTCATAACCGACCACAGCATTTTTTACATAAAGAAGCGTTTGACCCGTTACTTCACTGCTGATATCAACAGTAAGTCCTTTTTCCTGGTCACTGCCGAGGTTCATATCGTACGCACCGACTTCTTTTACGGTGGCGGAAACATTGCCGAAAAGCGAAACTTTGGTGTCAAGAGAAGAATAAACTACATTATTCGACACTTTTGAAATGCTGTTCTTCGCAGCAGCACCGACATAACCCGCAATCAAGCCTTTGACAACGGCGATATTCTTGCTTACGAAAGCGGAGGTCACATAACAATCCGATATCATCGGAACTTTGGATGAGTGTGCAAGAGAAGAATACACACCTATTATACCGCCCAACACAGAAACACCCGTAAGTTTACCCTGTGAAAGACAGCCTGTAATCGAATAGTTGCTTGTGTCGATTGCACTGCCCAATCTGCCGACAATACCGCCCGCACCGTCAAAGGTTGAACCTTTTGCACCGGTTGTTGTGATTGTGCCGAGGTTTGTGCAGCCCGTAATTTTAAGCACTTTGCCGCTGAATGACTGAACATTACCGACAATACCGCCCGCAACAAGTCCCGTTACCTTGGTATCGGCGGAAACCTTACAGTTTTCGACTGTTTTATCACCGAAGAAAGAGCCGATTTGCGAAACTATACCGCCCGCAATATTATCGGAGGTGATAACGGAATTTGTAACAGTACAGCCTGTTATTGAAGAAGCTTCATTATCGTTATTAAGCTTTGTTACTATACCTGCCGCACACTCGCCCGTTATTTGCGAATCGACAACGCCGCAATCGGCAATAGCCGAACCGCCGAACGCACCGGCGATGCCGCCCAAAGCTGCTTTTGCAGTGCCGTTTGACGCAGTTGTGTAAATATCGCAATCGGAAACCGTACAGCCGTTTATTGTGTTGCTGTTGTGCGGTGCGTAACCTACGATACCGCCGACATAGTAACCCGCAGCACTGATTTCGGAATTTTTAACCGTACAGTTTTCAATATTTGTAAAAGATGTTGTCGTAGTGCTTGTGCCGACTCTACCGATGATACCACCGATATTAGCCGCCTTACCTACTTCCTCTTTGGAAACAATTGTTGTATTTTCTACGGTACAATTTTTGATGACAGTAACTTCGCCTGTACCGGCTTTTGTAATGCCGACACCACCGACAATTGCACCGACACCGCTGATTGCACTGATGCTTGAATTTGTAACCTTACAATTTTCTATTGTTACTTTTTCTATTGCTTCACCGAGAAGTGCGGCACAAGTACGAGTACCGTCAATTACAGCGTTATCAATGTGAACACCGTCAATTACAGCATTTTTGGCATATCCGAAAAGAGCCTGACAATCAAGCTGACCGCTGAAAGTAAGGTTTGAAATTGTGTAATGATTTCCGCTTTCATCAACATCGGAAACAAACGTACCTTCAAAGTAGTTGTTTGACTGACCAATCGGCTCGATTATATAATCCCCCATATCGATGTTTGCGACAAGCTTAATTTTAACCGTTGATGAAGTGAATTTGTATGTGCCGTCATAAAGCTTATCGGTTTGATGAGCCGAAAGATAATACAAATCGATCGGGCTTTTGATTAAGTAGAAACCGTCTGCGTCAATTTCCAAATCCGATGAATTGTAAACGGTAAGTCTTGCAACAAGTCCCGTTGCGTTGTGTGTTACAAGAAGCGTTGCATTTGAATGTGCCGCACCTGAGAATGAATACGCAACTTCAACCCTCTGTTTTGACGGAGACCAGTACAAGCCCGTGACCGAAAGAGTGGTTTCATTGCTTGATGATGCCGTGAAATATTTTTCAACATTCGTGCTTGAAGACGTATTGATATCGTACTTATCAATGTTTTCAAGCGTTGCCAAATGCACCGTATCTTCCGCCGTGCTGACTTTAATCGACACATCGCTCCACGTATTATTTGACGAATTTATTTGTGCAAAGCTCCACGTTTTGCACGAACCCGTAAACGAACCTGACTTTATGCCGTCTTTAATACCGCTGCCGTTACTGTAATAGTAAGAGGGTGAATAATAGCAGTTATAAAGAGACACGCTCGAAGATGCACTTTCGCCTGCGAAAATATAGTTATTGCTGCCGAAAGAACCCGTTGTGGAATTGACATTATATGCCGCTACACCGCCGGAGGCATAGCAGTTTTGAATATAGCCGCCGCTGAGCGACTTGATTTTTCCGATAAATACAGCACAGTTTGATGCGTTGACATATCCGACCAAAACATTTATGTTTGCACCGCAGTTATCAATAAGCGCACATTCGGCATCAACCGTTCCGATGAAGCCGCTTACTGCGTTGTACTGAGTGGCATAACCCACAATTTTGTTCGGAATTACATAACAGCCGTAAATATAGCTGTTGCCGTAAACAGCTTTTGCGAAAAGTCCGCTGTTGCCTTCGCTTGCTTTGACCGTGCCTGTGACCGCATCACCGAATGTTACGGAACAGTTTTTGACCGTAGCGTTGCATATATTTCCGAAGAAGTTTGACATTGATGACGATTCAAGCACAATATTTGCGTTTTTAATTACACCGTATTCGAGATTTGATGCCGAATCATCACTGTCCGCACTCGATGATTTATGAGAAGACGAATCGTTATTTGAAAGAGAACCGTCTCTTGAGCCGTAAACAGCTCTGAACAAAGGTGTATCGACAGAGTAGTTCACCTTTACGTTGTTGAAGTCGACAGAACCCCAAAATGTTGCAGGGGATGCTGTGAAATAGGTACTGTTTGCGGTAAGAGCCGATGTAGCTTTGAGAACGAAATGAGCCGCAGGTGCCATTGAAAGAAGATTAAGCTCCTCTACCTGTGTAAGCTCGAATGGAGAATCCTTTGTGCCTTCGCCTTTGAGGTCATATTTAGTGTTGAGTATGCCCAACTCCATCTTTTCGCTCGTAAGAACGGTAGTGCTGCTTCCGACATTGGACGGAAGCGTGATTTTGACGGAATAATAAACTGTTGTTTTTGTATTTGTTCCCGTAGACGTAAGGTAATATGTCATTGAAGAACCTGAATTACTAAAATATGAACCGCTCGGCTTATCCTTCGCTTCAAAATCACCTGTTACGGCAATTGAAACATCACCCCAACCGGAGAAAGACAACTCGGAGGTTTTCACCGAAACTTCGTTTTTCTGTGCTTCCGCAACCGAATCACGGTAATAAGCGTTCATATATGATTTTGAAAAAACAAGGTCGCCCTCGGAAGCCCCTGCTCCGCCGTACGAAACAGGAGAGGGTCTTGTTGAAATTATACTTGAATAAAAGACATTTTTGATTCTGTTTGCCTTGTAAGCTGTTTCGCCGTTAAAACCGACAATTGCACCGAGGTCGGCTTTGGAATCGATAATTTTAACAAGGGCATAACAGTTTTCTACGCCGAATGATGACGAGGTGTCACCGACACCGACAATACCGCCGATGTATCTTTTGATGCTTGAAGCCGTGCCTGCACCTTCGGTGGAACCGGTTGCAACACAATTTCGTATGCTGTAAGTCGTTTTACCGACAATACCGCCGTATACGGCTTCATCAACCGTATCCGTGAAATAAGTACCGATATTAATTGCGGTACAAAGACGAACGTCACCTGTGTTGTAGCCGGCGATACCGCCTGCGATATTGCCACCGCTTACGGCAATTGAATAGGTGTTGGCAGTGGGTTTCTCGCTCGCATTGAATAATCTGCCGTTAGCGTTACCGTTAACTTTTGAATGTTGAACACGGCCTTCATTATAGCCGACGATACCGCCTATATAGTTTTGACCGGTTAAACCTTTGGCTTTAAATCTGGCAACCTCTGCATAATATATACCGGTTGAGGAACTTGTTCTTGCGGTTTTATTGGCACCGACAAGACCACCGATGTTATTTGAATACGAAGCATTACCCAAAACCTGAATATAGTCGGCTCTGATTTTGTTAACCTTACCTCTGTTCTGTGCTACGAGAACACCGGCATAGGAGCTGTTGGTTTCAACCGTTATGTTATCCACCTGCACCGAAATTTCCGAACGGTCATAGCTTGTCGAACACTCAAAAATGCCGGAGTTGTCTACGATACAAGCCGAAGTTCCGGGATAAACCGTTAAATCCGACACAGGCTGGAAAGCCTTATCGTCTCTTGACTGGGCTTTTGTTTTAACAGTGATGCCTGTAAAGACACAGTCCTTTACAGTACCGCTGTTCTTCAAAATTATACCCGTTGCCTTACCGGCTGAGTTTTCATTGGTAATTGTTATGTCTTTGAACGTAACATTCTCTATCGAAGAAGAACTGTTAAGATATCCGAAAATACTCATTGAGTTGAGTTCATCGGAAGTCATCGTTACGTTTAATATCCTTTTATTGTTACCTTTGAGAACGAAGAAAACATCCGAACTGTTCGACAACGACGGGTCAACGGAAACAAGCGAATAGTTCATACCTGTTTTTGACTGGTTACGAAGCGTTTCGGTATCAAGCGTGTAGGAGCTGAAATCGATATCGGCCGTTAACTGAAAATATTTTCTGGATGTACCGGTAGCGTTGATAATTTCATTCATTCCGAGGAAATGCTCTACCGAGCTTACGGCATAGGGATTGTTGAGCGTTCCGGCATCTTCTTCTGTGCCGTCGATACCCACCCACGAAATCTGCTTGTTATCGTCGGGGTTCTGCGAACTAACGTCACCCTCCGTGACATCGGATGTCGGAGGTTCGGGTTTCTGAACGGAAGATGATTCTTCTTCTGTTGAAGTTTCCTTTTCGGTCGGAGCTTCCGTCGCTTTTTCGGTTGCAGGCTCGGAGGTTGTTTCCTGCGTTGTTGAGACGACGGTTGTTTCGTTTGCAACGTTTTCAGAAGTTTCCACAAGTGCGGAGGTAGTTTCACTTACAGTGGTTTCCTCTGTTGTTGCCAAAGCAGTATACACACCGGTTGAGGATATAAGTACCCCACCGGTAAGAACCAAGGCTATTAACCTTTTCATCAAATTTTTATTCATAATTCAAAATACCTCCGTAAATAAAATGCTAAAGTCCTGATTCTAAAACAACCGTGTTCGGGTTTGAAGCCGACTTTGCGATTTTCCCTGTAAAATCAAGGGTTTAGATATTTTTGTAAAGTTGTTTGCTTTACAAAAATATCTATTGCGTAAAGTTGATACACTTTACAAATTACTCATCTTCGGTGTTTGTATTCATTGACTTTTTAGATTTTTCTTTTGCTTGTGCCGCTTTAAGTTTTGCTCTTTCTTTCTCTTTTGCAATTTTAGCCTTTTCCTTTGCGATGGCATCAGCCTTAGCTTTTGCTAATCTTTCTTTTTCACGCTGTTTTGCCAACTGCTCAGCTTCTTTTGCCTTTTGTTTTTCTCTTGCGGCTTTCTCTTTGGCTTTTGCTTTTTCTTTAGCCAATCTTTCTTTTTCAAGCTGTGCTGCTTTCTCTTTGGCGGCTTTCTCTTTTGCCTTTGCCTTTTCTTTAGCTAATCTTTCTTTTTCAAGCTGTGCCGCTTTTTCTTTGGCGGCTTTCTCTTTTGCCTTTGCCTTTTCTTTAGCTAATCTTTCTTTTTCAAGCTGTGCCGCTTTTTCTTTGGCGGCTTTCTCTTTTGCCTTTGCCTTTTCTTTAGCTAATCTTTCCTTTTCAAGCTGTGCTGCTTTCTCTTTAGCGGCTTTTTCTTTTGCCTTTTCTTTTTCTGCTTTCTCTTTTGCCGCTAAGTCAGCTTTTTCCTTAGCAATTCTTGCTTTTTCTTTCTCTTTGGCTTTTTCTTTGGCTTTGCGTTCTTTTTCAAGCAATTCCGCTTTTTCTTTGGCTATGCGCTTTTTCTCAAGCTCTGCGGCTTTACGCTGCCTTTCCAATTCCATTGCCTTTTCTTTCGCAATGCGTTCTTTCTCTTTTTGTTTTGCAATGCGTTCTTTTTCTTTCGCTGCGGCGATAGCCTGCTGTTCTTTGAGTTTTGCAAGACGCTGTTTTTCCTTTTCTTTGGCTTTTCGAGCCTTTTCCAAAGCGATTTCTTTTTCCTTCTTCGCTTTGAGCCTTGCTCTTTCTCTTTCTTTACGCTGCCTTTCCAATTCTTTCTCTTTTGCGATTCTTGCTTTTTCTCTTTCGATTCGGCGGCGTTCGATTTCTTTCTTTCTTTCGATTTCTGCTTTGATTTTTTCTTCAATAAGACGTTTACGCTCGTTTTCGGAAGCCAATGCACGGGCAATTGCCTCTTTGATTTTCTGTTCGCCGGCAGTTTTCTTCTTGTTTGCCAGCTTCAATTCATCAATAAATACTTTTCTGATTTCGGCTTCATCCATATCGTAATTAAGAACAAGTTCTTCCGCAAGACGTTTAATGAACTTGGGCTTGATTTTACGCTTTCTGAGTTTACCTCTGAAATCACTTTCCGGAGCAGTATTCTTTTTAAGCAGCATATAGTTGCTTGCCATCATACCGTAGAGGTCATCACGATATTCATTGCTGACCATATCATCGGATTCTTTAACCGTAATTTCATATCCGACATCATCATATGACTGAATAAACTGCCACAATGCAAGGCACTGACGGAAGTTAGGGTCTTTCAAAATGACGTTAGTTCTCATAATAGGAGGACGAACGGGAGTACACTTACGCATTTCACGCATAAATGATGAGTGAACCAAATCATCAACAAGGGTTCTGAGTCTGATGATTCTTTCCATAACGGTTTTTTCTTTTTTACCGGAGCTGTCATCATCCGAACTGTTTGTATAGTGCGTTGCGATTTCCATTTTATATGTAATAAGCTCATTGCCCTTTTTGAAAGAACTTTCCATTTTTAAGGAACTCATATTTTCGTCTTCGGCAAGACCGGCAAGAGCTTCATACCTGAAATGCAGGAACATTTCAAGCTGTTTGATAAGTGTGTAAATAAAACGGTTTTCGTAAATTTCAAAACTTTCTTCGCGGAAAACGTTAAGGATATGGTGCGGCATAACGCTGCCGTCATCCTCAACCTTTGCTATTAAATTAGTGTGCTGAGCAAGATGCCTTACCGATTCGGCAGTAATTTTTCTTGCACGTTCGATATTAACAACTTCTTCTTCCTGAACAATGAACTTACGGGGATTTCTGATGATAGTATCAAGAGGAATGATGCAGCTTTCAATTGCTTCAACCCAACGCAGGTCAATTTTCTTTTCAAAAAAGCGATTAAATTGAGAAAAATTGTTATGACCCGTGGAAATTGCTTCGTACATATAGTTATAATACTCATTTTCCTCTGAAAGCTGAGCCATTTTATCTTTATAAACTGAGTATAGATCCAAATATGATTCGCTCATCTGAGAACGTCCCCTTTTGTGTAAAGTTTATCGTTTGGTGAGTTACAAATTACATAAGCTTCTGAAGTCTTTCGAGATAATCCTTAGAATCTTTCATATTTGACTTACCGAAATGTTTGTTAAGATATGTAATAAGACCTGTAATTTCGTTACGGATGTAAGAAATGTTCAAGCTTTCAAACTTACGGAGGATTTTGTGGCAAAGAATGAAGTCGATACCGTCAATTTCCGAGCCGCCGCAAGCAACATAAACAGGAACAAAATCTTTAAGCTGTTTGAGAATACGGTTACCGAATGCAAGGCGGAAATGCTCAATAACATAATCGTCAAGTTCAGCAAGCTTTTTGAGGTTTTCTTCCGAAACGGGATATTTTTCTCTTGCTTCGTCAAACATACTTTCAAGATGCTTATAGTTAAGATACAAGGGATCGGCAAGAGGTGCCTCGAAATATTTACCCTTAGTGTTGATATCGATGGGAATAGCACGGTCATAAACCTTATCGGTAACGGCGAAGGTAGAGTCGTCGTTATTGATTGTGCCGACATACCACATATTTTGAGGAAGTCTGATTTTGCCGTCAAAGAACAATTTGGGGTCAGTAGGCCAAACGCTGGGAACAAGGCTGACAACCCACTCATCACGGGACGGCATTTCGAGGATTGAAAGGAGTTCTGCAAAGTAATATTCAACACGGGCGATGTTCATTTCGTCCAAAATTATAACAGATACGTCATCAACGTACTTTGCTTCATACATCTTTTTGAGAACTTCGGTTTCATTGAATCGTTTTGTAAATTCGTTGAAATAACCGAAAAGCTCTGTACGGTCACGCCATGAGGGCTGAACAGATGCGATTGTAACATCGTTCTGAATAAATTTACCGAAAGCATAAGGAAGTGACGTTTTACCTGTACCGGAAATACCCTGAAGGATAATAAGTCTTGTTGCGGCAAATGCCGAAATGAAAAGACGGAGAGTGTCGATTTCGTAGTAAAGACCAAGCCTGCTGCAAGCAAAGTTACGGAAACGTTCGCAAAGTTCGGGAAGTGTAATTTCATCATCGAACTCATGAGGAACGTAACTTTCCATTTCGATATCAACCTGTGTGAGCTTGTAGAAACGGCTGTAATCATCAGAGGTTCTGTCAACTTCTTCCTCTTCGCCGTTCTTCTTTTCGCCGCCCATATCTTCAGCGTACTCATCATAAGGTGTTTCGCCGGGATTAAGACCGAGCTGTGAAACTTTCATTGCGAGGATTTTTTGCTTTTCCATATTAAGCTTGATAACCTCACGGTTAAGGTTGCCTACTTCATTGAGAAGCTCTTCCTGGTCAACAAGTGTTTTACGAACTCTTGCATACTTTTTCAAGAGAAGTACAACAACAAGAACAATTGCGGCAAGGGCAGCTACAATCAAAACCATACAAAGAATTGCAAGAGCCCATTCGCCCGCACCGAAGTTAGACGAATACTTTTTGAAAATTTCAGCATATTTCGGGAAATTGAATATATTTGCGATACCTAAACCGATACCTTTAAGAATTCCCCAAAAACCGCTAACAAAGAACTGTCCTAAAAAATCTTGAATGAAGTTCATCAGCACGCTCATTTTTGTCACCTCGTAATATTTTTAAAAATTATTGCTTTCTATTATATATAATAATCCTTTTACAAAACCTGCGGTTAAGTATTCGGGATTTAATTTTCGTTTTTATCTTCGCCGTTTTCCTGCTTAGGCTCTGCGGGAGTATCGGTTTTTTCTTCATCCGATTTTTCCTGTGCCTGCTTTGCAAGATATTCTTCAACGGCTTTTTTCTTTATTTCCTCTTCCGCAGCGGCTTTTGCCTGTTCCTCCGCTTGCTTTGCAAGGTATTCTTCAATTGCCTTTTGTTTGAGTTCTTCACTGAGTTCGGCATTTTCCGCAACCTCAGCCATAAGCTTTTCTTTCTTTGAATCATTAAGGGCAACTATAAACTTGTAAATCTGGAAAAGGAAGATAAGCGCAAGGGGCAGAATTATAAAGAAGAGGAATGAAAGGTTAAGTCTTCTTTCATTGGCTTTGCCCTCGTTGAGAGTTAAAGTCCACTTTTCGCCGGTTTTTCCCGTGCCTTTGACAAAATCGATAGCTTTGCCGAGGCCTTTAATTCTGACACCGTTATCGACACCGTTTTCCTGTTCTGATTTGTAGGCATAAACACCGACAATTTCACTTGCAACAACATCGGTTTTATCGAAACCGGGGGTGTTATCACCCTTTGTGCTGTATGTTGTTGTTCCCAATATATCGTGAACTTCCGCAATTCTATGGGTATTTACGATATACTGACCGTCCTCGATAGTTCTGAACGAAATTATATCTCCGACTTCCAATTCGGAACCGTCATACGGTTTTACAACGAGAAGATCACCTGTATAAAAAACGGGTTCCATTGATTCTGACTGAACAGAAAACAACGAGTAACCGCCGATGTTCGGCAATCCGCTTTCCGAATTCAATGACGTTAAAGTCAAAGCTGTGAAAACGACCGAAAAAACAAGTATTATAACCGTAACTATATCTCCGATGGTTTCTATCACTTTATTTGATTTTTTTTCTTCCGCCATAATTCGGAACCACCTTTATCTTCATATCATTTTATTAACAGTACACCCACCGAGCGGAGCGTTAACCCCGCCCGGGCTATGTTTTTTAAGTTTTAAGCTGTTTCAAAAGCCGATTTGAAACGTTTAAGAGCTTATTATAACTCTAAAGTTGAACAATCACTGAAGTTAAATTGCTTCAAAATATCAGTCTGTAGGAATAGACATATTCAAAGCAAATTCAATAGCTGAACCTGATGCAATGTCCTCAGCCTTACAGTCGGGGTCATTACCCTCAACCCATACATAAGCAATAAACTTATGTATGCCTGAAAGTGTGAATGAGTAGCTTGATACTTCATTAATGGCTGAACCTGCTGTTGTCAAGTAAGCTGTTGTGTTTTCATCAGCAACCTGAGAACCTGTAGCAGATGTACCTGTGTAGCCTGTTGTTGTGCCGTCGGCAGCAATAACACCGCTGTTAAGGAATTTGTTTGATGAAGTGTCATAAAGAGCAAACTTCATAACCTTCTTTACGCTATCAACAGTACCGCCGAAATCGGGAGTTACTGTAACTACTTTTCCGTCGGGACCTTTAACCCAAAGGTTATACATCATAAACTGACCGCTTGCACCGGATGTTGCTTCGGAAAGGTCAAGAGCACTGTTCTTGTAACCACCTGTTACCCAACTGCCGGCTGCACCCGATGCTGTTGATACAGGTGAGAAAGAAGTGGGTTTGTAAGAAGTAACGTCTACGGATGTCCTCCAAGAAGTACCGCCGTCGATACTGATGAGAAGACCTGTTGAAGATTCAACAGTTGCAGAAATTTCTTTTACCTCAACTTTATCAGAAGCCGAGAACCATGCGTATGTAGCTGATGTAAGAACGATAGCTGATACGATGAGCATTGCTACTGATGAAAGAAGAGCACTTTTTTTCATTGTCTTTTTCATGAAATATTCCTCCATAAAAATTTTTGAAAGTTTTACTTTCTTTGTATATATCCATAATATGTGTTGATTTGATTCGGGAGAAAAGTTTACTTAAGGAACTTGTTTAAATCTTAAAAAAGCGTGTTGTTCACTTTTTCCTAAACAAGCTCCTTGTTTTCGGCTTTTTTGTCTATGATATGGAACGACATAGACAGCTTAACCTCTCCTCCCATAATATCATCAACACATTCAGGATCCCATCCTTCAAGCCAGACGACAACCGTGTATTTATCGACCGAACCTGATTTAAAATCGGATACATTCATATCCATAACCTTGTTCTCTTTTACAAAGAACTTGTCAATGCCGAATTTTGCATATTTATTGTTTTCGGTACCCTTAACGGGTTTTTTACCGTATGTAATTGCTTTTCCGTTCCTGTAAACCTTAACTCTGACAGCTTCGTCAGCACCGAGGTCAGCAGAAAGAACATCGATTGTTGCGTTATATTTCGCATCTTCCTTACCTGTATTTTTAAGGTAGAAGGTGTACGCTATGTAATCTATAATGCCGTCTTTGTCGGCATCGCCGTTGTGACTGCCGGAATACTTGCCGTCAATGTCATCGGGCAACCATTCTTCCGTGATATTTGTCATATCTTCAACAGCCGTACCTCTTATAAGCACACCCGATTCGTAATCACTGCTTTCGGGATCGGAAATTCCGTAAGCTTCGTCATAGCTTTCAAAAAGCGATATGCCGTACTTTTCGATTGCATCGGGATCAAGGCTTACAGTGAAGCGTCCTGCCTGATTTGCATATGTTATACATCCGAAGAACACTGCCAAGAACAAAAGCAACAAAGCAAGGATTATAACCGCTATTCTTAACAGAAGCTTGTTTTTTCTTACCTTTTTTGCGGTTGTACGCACACCGTACTTTTCCATTTCGGGGTTTTGAGCCTCGTTCTGCGGCAATTCTTTTTCTTTCTTAGCCAACTGCGACATCTCCTTTCATCAAGGTTTCAATTCAAACGGTAATTTCTTTTTCTTTCATATAGTCGCCGTAAAGACTTCCCGACATTCTGTCGGCACCCATCTTTTTGAGCAGTTCGGCTTTTGACTGTGTATCAACGCCCGCCACCATAACACCGGTTTCGATTTTTTTCGCAAAATCGATTATACCCTGGAGCATATTCTGCTGACGTTCGTTTGTTTCGATGTCTCTTGTAAGAGAAGCATCAATGCCTATGTAATCGACCTCATACTGTCCGAGGTTTGAAAGAGACGAATATTCAACACCGAAATCGTCAATTGCCACCGCAAAACCCAATTTACGCAAATCGTAAATATTCTGCGAAATAATGTCCTTATCGGCTTGAAGAATGTGGTCGGTTATCTGAAAGCAGATTTTTTCGGGACTGATTCCCTTCTTTTCAAGGATGCCCGAAGCTGTTTTTACAAAATTCTTTTTATTAAGATGTTTTAAAGAAGTCCAAAGAATGATGCTGTTTATTTCAGCTTCTTTGGCTTCGGCTCGCAGGATAGCATCGCAAGCTTCTTCAATTGCCCATTTGCCGAGTTCGCAAATCTGATTTGACTTTTCGGCAACCGGAACGTAGCCTTGCGGATACATAATGCCCATACTGCGGTCGATTAATTGAACACGGCTGTAAAAATCAATTGCCATATTCAAATGAACATCGAAAACAGGCTTAAACATCATTTCGATTGTTCTTGCCCTGGGAATTCTTGTTGTTACCTTTTTTTCTTCAGCCATAATAGCACTCTCCATATTGCAGGATTTCGGTTAAATTTCTTTTTCGGAAAAATGGCATAGTTATACTTCCACTTACTCCATAATATCCATTGTATTTTATCATTTTTTTGCTCTGTTGTCAATAAAAAAACGCACCTTGTCTTCATAAATTTTTAACAAAATTTCGGGAAAATTTTCTACACGAAAAATTTTAAAAATTCTCTGATGACAGATGCGTGTTTTTTGTTTTTTTACAAACGATTTTTCAATTGAATTTAATATTGCATTGCGTTCGTATTTCTTTCATAATTTTGCTGACTTCGAGGGAATACTCCGCACATTTAAAATATTCATCCTTGTATTTGTCATATTCCGAAATGTACTTTAAAAAATCGGCAGCTTCAAAGCTCATAACTTTTTCCTTTTCCGTCTCGCCCGCTATCGTTTCGGCGGTACCGTCATTGAGAAACAGCTTTGCATTAATCAGCCTTGTGACGGATTCGATTGTTACCGTACCCTCATCACCGAAAATCTGCGAGCCGTAATGCGACTGACCGAGCTTGGAATAAGTGAGAGTTACCTGTTTGTCGGGATAATGAAAAACGGCAGTACCGAGAGCGTCGGCACCGCTTTCGAGGAAATAAGCGGTTGCGTTTATTTTTTTAGGCTTTCCGAAATAATACAAAGCGGCGTAAATATTGTATATGCCCAAATCCATAAGACATCCCGTTGCAAATTCGGGATTGAATATATTCGGATTTTCCCCGTTTTTATAAGCTTGATATTTTGACGAAAGCTGTGAAAAATCGATGTGTGCGGAATAAATTCTTCCTATTTTTTTCACGGCGTTTTCTATTAAAATTCTGTTGGGGAAGTGCATCATCATTATGGCTTCCATATAAACCAGCTTTTTTGACTTTGCAAAATCAAAAAGCTCCTCAAATTCTTCGGGTTCTACCGTAATCGGTTTTTCACAAATGACGTGCTTTGAGTGATGAAGAAAAAGCTTGCTTTGGCTGTAATGCAGAGAATTGGGAGAAGCGATGTAGACTGCTTCGATTTCTTCACATTCAGCCATTTTCTCAATATCCGTAAAAACTCTTTTTGCACCGATTTCCTTTGCGAATTTTTCGCCTTTTTCACGGCTTCTCGAATAAACGGCATAAGGTTCAAAACCTCCCGCCGCTTTCGCACCGTCAGCAAACGCTTTGGCAATCCAACCCGTGCCGACTATCGCATAATTCATTATATGACATCTCCCTTGAAATTAATGTCTTTCATTCCACGTTTCTTCAAGCGATTTGTAATTGGGGCAATCGAGCTTTTCCGCAATGATATCGGGGGACGCCCACTTTACGGCATTGGTTATTATTTTTTGAATCTGCGGATTATGGTATGACGGGTTTGTTTCGTGTCCCGGCTGGAAATAGAAAACCTTTCCCAGTCCCTTATTCCACGTGCATCCCGAACGGAACACCTCGCCGCCGGCAAACCAGCCGAGAAAAATAAGCTCATCAGGTTGAGGTATATCGAACCTTTCACCGTACATTTCTTCTTTTTCAAGCTCGATATATTCATCCACGCCCTTTGCTATCGGGTGGTTCGGCATAACAGTCCAAAGCCTTTCTCTGTCATTATCCCGCCACTTGAGGGTACAGCTCGTACCCATTGTGAGCCTGAACGGTTTTGACATATGTGCGGAATGAAGAAAAATCGCACCCATTCCTCGGAGGATTCTGTTATGTACTTTTTCGGCAAGCTCATCGGGTACATCATCATGCTTTGCGTGTCCCCACCATATAAGCACATCCGTGTTTTCCAAAACCTCATCCGGCAAGCCGCAATCCGGCTGGTCGAGGGTTGCGGTGGTAACGGAAAGCTCTTCTTCCCTGCCGAGAAACTCCGCTATTACATTATGTATGCCTCCGGGATACATTTTCATCGTTCTTTCATCTGTTCTGTCGTGATAATTTTCGTGCCATACGGTTACGTTTATCATCAAAAACACATCCTTTGCGAATTACTGTTATTAATTTTACCACACGTCATTTTGATTTTCAATAACGTTTGTATATTTAAACAAAAATATTATTTCGCAGATTTTACAGAAAGATAATGACTTTTTTAAGACTTTATGTTATGATATAATAATGGTATAATGATAAAGATTAAATCCACGGAGGAACATTATGTTCAACTTAATAAAACGTCTTGCCCCCGGTTTTGAAAACAACTTTACTTTTGAATTTGTCGAAAAACATAACGGGCAGGACTTTTACGGCTATAAAGAAAAGGACGGAAAAATTCATCTTTACGGAACGGACAAGGTCTGCACGGCAAAGGCTTTCGGAAAATATCTCGAAAACTGTTTGGGTAAAAAAATAATTCCCTGCGGCGGCGAAAAAATCGAAATTACCGAAGCTCCCCTGCCGAAAGAAGAATTTTCAGCCTGTATTCCTCAAAAGCTGAGGGTTTTCGGTGATTACACCTTCTATTCAAACGAAGCTTGGAAATGGGATTTTTCCGACTGGGAGCATTTTCTCGATATGCTTGCGTTAAACGGAATTAATATGGCTGTGAACCTTGTCGGCAACGAGGGCGTTTGCTTTTACACCTTGATGAAGATGGATTATCCGCAGGAATTTGCGCTTGAGTTTATTTCCGGCCCCGCTTTTTATGCGTGGCAGATGTCAAACAGATTTTGCAATTACATACCGAACAAATCCTTTGAACACATCGAACGCTCACTTGATTTGGGCAAGCTTGTTGTCGGCAGGATGAAAGAGCTTGGAATCACGCCCATACTTTCAACCTTTTCGGGACTTGTTCCCCTCGTTACAAAAAAGCTTTTCGGTTCGCAAAACATAACCGTTGAGGAAAAATGGGCATCTTTCGCAAAAACGCATAAGCTGAATATCGACTCCGTTAATTTCAGACGCTTTTTCCTGAAATATCTTGAAATTCAAGAGGAATATATCGGACACTCCGACTACTATATGTGCAACCAATTGTGCAATTCGCACCTCGGACAAAAGAAAAAGGAAATCGCATATCTCGAAGCCTCCGCAAAAGAGCTTGACAAAATGGCTGACTATTTCAACGAAAACGCAACGCTCGTTTTTTCAAGCGAGGGTTACAGAAGCGAATTTGTTTCAAAAATAAAAAGATGCTCCGCACTCGTACTTGACATCGATGCTTCCGCTCACAAAATCACAAACGGCTTTGGCTCAACCGAATTCGTTCTCGGAAATTCACAGCACAACAACTCTCACAACAGTATGCAGGGTGATATCGAGGAAGTCGCCTCTAACCCTTACCTTGAGTACAAGGAAAAATATGAAAACCTTGTCGGCACAGGTCTTTTTCCCGAAAATTTAAGACAAAATCCGATGTACTTTTCGCTTTCATTTGATGTGCTTACTCAAGACAGCAAAATCGATTTGCAAGCTTGGTATAAAAACTACGAAAAGCTTCGCTACGGCACGACCGATTCTTTCGCTGAAGACAGGCTTAATCTTTATAAAAAAACCTGTTATTCAAAACAACACAGCGAAGTGCCTGTCGGCTCCGCAATTTGCACTCGACCGCAGCTTAATTTGCGTCACACGGGAATATTCGACCGAGTTGAGCCTCTTTACGAAAACGGCGATTTACTCAAAATTTTCGTTTCGCTGCAAAATCTCGGCAGTGACAGCGAGGGGTACAAGTATGACCTTGTAAACATCGCAAAGCAGCTTCTTGACAACAAAGCCTTTTTTGTCCACAAGGAAATCGCAAACGCTTACAGAACAAGAAACGCAGAGCTTTATGAACAAAAGACGAAGGAATTTTTACAGATAACGGATGACGTTGACGCTGTGCTTTCGAGCAACAGATTTTTCTATGCCGGCAGCTATATAGACGAGCTTAAAAAAATCGCAAAGAACGATGATGAGCTGACATATTTTATCATTAACTATATTGCATTTATAGGTCTTTGGGGGCCAATGAACGAAGATAACCAACGTTATGACTACGGCTGGCAGCTTCTCGGCGGTTTTTTGCCGTGCTATCAGCGTGTAAGGTGGGAAAAATTTTTCGAACATCTTTCGGGACAGTTTAAATTTATAGGATTTCAAGAAAAGTCGAGAAAACAGTATTTCGACAGAGATTCATTTGTTTCGACACCGTTTTACGGCGATATGGCAAGGTTTGAACAGGGAGTAATACTGACTTTTTCCCCGAAAGAATTTGAAGAAAAGGATTCAAAACAAATTTGTTCCGACACAGTAGAAAAATATTTTAATTGAAAGGGCGAAAGTAATGACAACCGAACAGTATATTGATGAAATTTTGTCATCATACGGCTTTGAGGGGAAGTACATCGGATACAGTGAAATCATCGCAGGTCACATCAACAGCACTTTCTCTTTACAATTTGAGCTTGACGGAAAAGCCAAACAATATGTTGCCCAGATGATTAACACCTCAGTGTTCAAAAATCCCGTACAGCTTATGGAAAATATGGTCAACGTTACACGTCACCTTGCCGAAAAAACGAAATCGGCAGGCGGAGATGTTGAAAGAGAAACGCTTTATGCGATTTACGCAAAGGACGGAAAGCCCTATCACATTATGTCCGACGGCTCTTTTTGGCGATGCGTTAATTACATTACCGACGCTTATTCCTGCAACACTGTCGAAAATCCGCAGATATTTTTCAATGCAGGTGCCGCTTTCGGTGATTTTATGAGCAAGCTTTCGGATTTTCCCGGCGAAACGCTTTATGAAACAATACCCGATTTTCATAACACAAAAAAACGCTTTGAAAATTTCCTGACTGCACTTGAAAACAACAAATCGGGCAGAAAAGACTTTATAAATGAAGAAATTAATTTTGTCCTTGAAAGAAAAGACGATACCGAAAAACTTGTAAATCTCATCGAAGACGGCAAGCTTCCGATAAGAGTTACGCACAACGACACAAAAATCAACAACATAATGTTTGACAACACATCAAACAAAGGCTTGTGCGTGCTTGACCTTGACACGGTAATGCCCGGACTTTCGCTTTACGATTTCGGTGATGCCATACGTTCGGGTGCAGGCACGGCTGCGGAGGACGAAAAAGATGCCTCCAAAATGAAGCTTGACACCGAGCTTTTCAAGGCGTATACGGACGGTTATCTCTCAAGTGCGGGAAAAAGCCTTACTCCGCTTGAAATCGAAAACCTCGCCTTTTCCGCAAAGCTTCTGACATTTGAATGTGGCATCAGATTTTTGACGGACTATCTCGACGGTGACGTTTATTTCCACACAGATTACCCCGAACATAATCTTGTAAGAGCAAGAACTCAATTTGCTTTGGTTAAAGATATGGAAAAGAAGAAAGATGAAATGGAAAACATTGTTTCCGCTCTTTCGGGGAGGTATCTGAATGAATAAAAAAGTCAAAAAACGTATTACAATTGTCGTTTCGTGCCTTGTTGTAATTGCCGTTATGTCCGCTTTTACGGCATTGATTGCAATTCCCTCACTGAAAAATGCGGCTATAAATTCAGCAAAGGAAAGCCTTTTTGAAAACTATTATACTTTCCCCGCAAGCGGTCTGATAACCGCAGAAAACGGTTTCGGCGGAAATGATGAAAATTCCCTGCTCTATGTGAAATCCGCACTTCTCAACGATGCAGACTGTGTTGAAATAGATGTTTGCTTTGACGAAGACGGAAAACCGTATGTTACAGACGATTACAAAAGCATAGACGAAAGCACTATGCCGCTCGAATATCTTATAAGCTATTTTTCGGAGGAATCGTTAAAAAGCAACATAAACCGCCACTATCTTAACCTGCACCTTGTTGATGCCTCGAACCTCGAAAATATCGAAGAAATATTAAAGCAATACGATATGGAAGAATATTGCTTTTTAACAGGTGTCAACGTCAATCAGGCATCCTTTGTTCGTTCAAGCTGTGATATAGATTTTTATCTCGATTACGAGCTTGAAAAAAGCAAAATACATAACATAGAATACATTTCAATCGTTATGAGTGAGGTTTCCTCCTCAGGTGCAATCGGAATAAATTGCAGTGTTGATGTTTTCAGCACCGAATTGGAAAACATATTTAAAGAAAACTGGCTTAAAATCTCGTTTTTCGATGTTGAAAGCGAAAAAGACATTATCAAAGCCGTTTCATATTCACCGAACCAGATTATTACATCAGACCCCGAAAGCGTTCGTTCACTGCTGACGGAGTGGAACGCCAACGCACCGTCAAGCGATATAATTAAAGACTAAACCAACTCAAAATAAAAACGGAGATGTTAAAATGCAATCATTAAAAGAACTTTATAAAATAGGCAAAGGCCCTTCAAGCTCGCACACAATGGCTCCCTCTAAGGCTGCGGCACTTTTCAGCCGTGAAAATCCGCAGGCGGACTCTTTCAAGGCTATACTTTACGGCTCTCTTGCAAAAACGGGAAAAGGACACCATACGGACAAGGCAATTCTCGAAAGCTTCGGCAGCAAAAAAACGCAAATTGTGTTTGATACGAAAACAGAGAATCTTCCGCACGAAAACACCGTGGATTTTTTTGCATACAAAGACGGTAAGGAAATTGCCAAAATGCGTGTTATGAGCATCGGCGGCGGCGACTTTTCAATTGAGGGCAGACCCGATGTTACACCCGAAGAAATTTACAAAGAAAATACTTTTGCCGAAATAGCAAAAGTATGCAAAAAGAAAAAGATTCGCATAAGCGACTATGTTTATATGAACGAGGGCGAAGAAATCAAAGAGTTTCTTGCCGAGGTTTGGGCGGCGATGAAGGACTGCATTAATGAAGGACTGCTTGCAGACGGAGTTCTTGAGGGCGGCTTAAAGGTTGAAAGAAAGGCACGGTATCTTCTTGACCAGCAGCACATTGACGAAAGCGAAATAACTTACGAAAACCGAATGGTTTGCGCTTATGCTTTTGCTGTGGGTGAACAAAACGCAGGCGGCGGAACTGTTGTAACTGCGCCTACCTGCGGTGCCAGCAGCGTTCTTCCCGCCGTGTTGAAATATATGCAGGAAAAGAAACGTTTTTCCGACAAAAAAATAATCGATGCACTTGCGGTTGCCGGAATTATAGGCATACTTGTAAAGACAAACGCCTCTGTCAGCGGTGCGGAATGTGGCTGTCAGGCGGAAATGGGTACTGCCTGTTCGATGGCAGCGGCGGCTCTTGCGGAAATTTTCGGTATGAGAATCGACCAGATTGAATATGCCGCAGAGGTTGCAATGGAGCATCACCTCGGACTTACCTGCGACCCAATTGCGGGGCTTGTTCAAATCCCCTGCATCGAACGAGGAGCTATCGCCGCAATGAGAGCGATAAACGCCCTTAACCTTGCAAACTTTTTAAGCTCAACGAGAAAAATTTCTTTCGATTTGGTTGTGGAAACTATGTACGAAACAGGCAAGGACTTGAAATTCCATTACCGTGAAACATCAGAGGGCGGACTTGCAAAGCTTTATCTCAAACGCAAAAATTAAAAGCCGTAAATTCCGTTTTCGGTAATAAGGCAATCCATTTTAACATCGTGTTTTTCCGTCACAATTTCGTTTGACAAAAGCTCTCCGAAGCAAAGGCAAGCTTTTTTCACGCTGTTTTCGGACAAGTATCTGTCATAAAATCCCCCGCCGTGACCGAGCCTGTTACCGTTAAGGTCGGCACTGACGCACGGAACAACAGCCAAATCTATTCGGGGAAATTCCGCTGTGTACCCACAGCCTTTCGGCTCGTAAATGCCGGCAAAGCCTTTTTCAAATTCGGTTTTTTCGGTAATTTCAATCGGAATCATTTTCCCATTTTCAAAGCATTTGGGAACATAAACCTTTCTGCCCTCTTTGAGGGCAGTTTTTATTATGACTGACGTGTCGGGTTCTTTATCGGTTGACACAAAGACAAACAGCGATTCGCAGTTTTTGTAGTCAGATGATTCTAAAAAAATCTTCTCTATTTTATCGCTTGAAGCTTTTATATATTCCTCGGAAAGTAAAGCTGATTTGTCTTTTATATTTTTTCTCAATTCATTTTTATTCACAAGCATCACCTGTATAAGTTTTACTGAAATTCACAAAGCACGTCACAAAATCTAAATTTCTCGGACATCGGGCATTTTTGTTCGATGTTACACAAGAAAAAATTTATATTTCCATACATCAAAAGAAGCTGTAAACCTTGAAAACAAATGGCTTACAGCTTCTTATTTTATTTTGCGGGGTTCATCGATAAGTCCCAATAAGTAATCCGCAGATATATTATAGTATTGGGCAAGAATAAAAAGCATTTCGGTGGGCAACGTCCGTTCATCACGCTCATAACGGGAATAGACGGTTTGCGATGTGTTAAGAATTTTTGCAATGTCGGTTTGAGTCAAATCGTGATCTTCTCTGATATTTCGTAATCTTTGTGCAAGCTTCACAATAAGCCTCCCTTTTAATCAACTGACATAATTGTAGCATAGTATCGAATGATACTATTGACTTTAGCACCGTTTGGTGTTAAAATTATTCTGCATAGTACCGTATGGTGTTATAGCTTTCGTTTGGGAGGTGGTTTATGGAGGAAATTTGTATATAAAAGCACTGCGACGGTGTGCTTGATATGAAAAGAGAACGATGTAGGCAGACATCGTTCCCCGTCATTCGCTGAAGAGTTTGCATCCATACGCTCGTTCGGCTCTTTCAGTGAACGGTGTCTCTTTGAAGCGAGCGTAAATAAAATAAGGAGACAGTGGTATTATACCACAAATTAAAAATGAAAAAACAAAAAAGAAGAATTTTAAGCGGTATTTTGTCTGTTGTATTAGTACTGATAATGGTAATCGGAATTGCTCCGACCTCGGTTTTTAATGTATCTGCTGCTGATGCATCCCATACAGTTGATGCTGAAACGGCAGCAAGCAGAACAAATGCTCTTGTAAATTCGCTAAACGGAAAGCACTTCACAACAACGCAAGCTTCTTGCGGTAACAGTGATTGTGATTATTGCAAAAACATGTATGTTATCAAAGCGGCATGGCTGAAAAACACAATGGGCTTAGTTCCGGATTCAGTCGATTTAATGCCGGGACACTATGAAGACAGCACCGGCTATATTTATCCCAGTGCATCGTCTTGTGCCGGCTTTGCAAACTATTGCCTTTGGTATATTTATGCCCAAAATTCATCTGACAATGTCAGAATGACAAATATTTACACAGGAAAATATACCAAAAGTGATTTGGATAATTCCGGTGTAAGAACAGGTGATGTTATACGAATTGATTCACATCACAGCGTTGTTTACATTTCTCATGACAGTTCAGGTATGACTGTTTTGGATAATAACTGGACATCAAGTGATCACAACCGTATTGAAAAGCATACTATTGGATGGTCTTGGAGAAGCGGAACAACTATGGCAATAACAAGAGGTAAAAACTGGAGTTCTCAAAGCACATCCCATACCCACTCCTACACCGACAGCGTTGTTGCACCTACCTGTACTTCACGTGGGTATACGAAGCACACTTGTTCTTCCTGCGGTGATACTTACAATGACAACTATGTAAATGCACTCGGTCACAATGAGGGAAGTTGGACAACAACCGTTGCGGCAAAATGTACAACTGCGGGTACTGAAAAAATCTTTTGTACACGTTGCGGTGAAACCCTTAACAGCCGTTCAATATCGGCTCTCGGTCACTCCGAGGGTAATTGGACGGTAACGCTTGAACCCAAATGTCTTGAAGAAGGTACGGAAAAGATTTTTTGTACACGTTGCGGCGACACCCTTAATAGCCGTCAAATTGACGCACTCGGTCATGATTATGCAAGCGAAGTTGTTACCGAAGCTACCTGCAAGGGCAAAGGACAAATGAAATATGTTTGCAAGAGATGCGAATTTACCTGTTATGAT
Source organism: uncultured Eubacteriales bacterium (assembly GCA_964474295.1). Lineage (GTDB taxonomy): Bacteria > Bacillota > Clostridia > Oscillospirales > Acutalibacteraceae > SIG575. The sequence continues at coordinate 5,392 of CAYYRN010000007.1, read as the reverse complement.
ATTATCGAGCCGAAAGGTCACAATCACGAAGAAGCTATTTGGACAACAACCGTTGCTCCGACTTGTACAGCAGACGGTGAGCAAACGGCATACTGTCCCGATTGCACAGAACTTATTGACACCCGCACCGTTGAGGCTCTCGGTCATGATGAGGGAACTTGGGTTGTAACCGCTAAACCTACCTGCACCGCAAAGGGCGAAGAAACCCGCTACTGCACACGTTGCGGCAAGGCAACAGACAAGCGTTCAATTGATGCACTCGGTCACGATGAGGGTACTTGGATTGTAACTTCGCAACCCACCTGCACCGCAAAGGGCGAAGAAACCTGCTACTGCACACGTTGCGGCAAAGCAACAGACAAGCGTTCAATTGATGCGCTCGGTCACGATGAGGGTACTTGGATTGTAACTTCGCAACCCACCTGCACCGCAAAAGGTGAAGAAACCTGCTTCTGCACACGCTGCGGCAAAGCAACAGATAAACGTTCAATTGACGTACTCGGACATAATGACGGTGTATGGAAAGTTGATTTTGAAGCCACAGCTGACCACGACGGACAGATGAGCCGCTATTGCACAAGCTGTAACGAAGCTTTGGAATCCAAAACTTTTAAGCTGCACAAACATTCCGAGGGTTACAGAGAAACGGTCATTGAAGCTACCTGCACCAATAACGGTGAGGGCGGAATTTTCTGTGCAACCTGCGGAGTAAAATTCGGAACATACACAATTCCCTCGCTCGGTCACGATTATAACGATTGGTACACTAACAGCAACGGCACTCATTCACGCACATGCTCAAGATGTCACAATTTCGAGAGTGCAAATTGCGATTATGACGTAACCGTAAAGGAAGCTACTTGTACCGAGGACGGCTACACAACTCACGTTTGCAAAATCTGCGGTTACAAATATGTAGACGGACACATTGATGCACTCGGTCATTCTTGGAGCGAATGGATTGATACGGAAGACGGCACGGCTCACACAAGAACCTGCTCCGAATGTGAGCTTACGGAAACAAAAGAGCATATTTGGGGCGATTGGGTGCTTAATGATGATGCAAAAATTTTCAAGCACGGCACAAAAACCCATACCTGTGAGGTTTGCGGCAAATCAGAAAGTGAAAAAGCTATCCATACAGCTTGGATTGTCAGAATACCTTACACGATAGTTCTTTGGGCAGGAAACTTAATTAAAAAATTAGTTTATGTTGTTTCTTTCCAGTGGTTTTTACCTGACCACAGCATAACCCCCACTCACTGATTTTTGAATTTTGACTTTCGCTAAATCATTTTCAGTGTTATAACAGCATAAACAGCGAACCGAGTACTTCTTTTGGGTACTCGGTTCGTTCATTATCAAAAATTCCCACAAAAAAAGATTCCCTTGGCTTTTGCTGTTTAAGCTCCAAAGGAATCTTTTTAATTAACTTAAAATTTTGTTTAATACGGTCTGCGATTTTTCACAGCCTCATTTTACTTTTTATGAAGTGTATGAGCTGCTTGAGGAAGCATTTTTAAGAACTGCGTAGAGGTAAGTTTCCACGTCCTTTTTAATGCTCTTTTTGTGCATTTTAAGATTAAATGACATAAGGCTTCCCGATTTATCGAGTGCATAATCATCCGAAGCGGCAAGCTCCTCTGTATAAGAATCGTATGCGTCATCTCTGAGCGATTCTCTTACTGTAATTTTCCAATTTGCTTCTGTGTTCTTAGCTTCATAGTACATTACATAGCAACCGCTTGAAGTTTCGATAAGAGCAACGTCGCCCGCTTTTCTTGCTTTTGCATTTGCCCATTTGTCAACTTCCTCGGAAATTGTACCGTTTGTATAATCCTCATAATCAGTGCAGGTAATTGTTTCCGCTTCATCGGGGTAAACATGGTGAATGATGTGAGCAAACTCCTCAGCAGTTTTTTCTTTATCTTCAAGTTCGTTCCATTCATCAACAAGAGCCTGTGCTTTTTCTTTTGTTTCAGCCTTTGAATCGTCATCGGCATCTGTTTCGTATGTGAAAGCATATCCCTTGAGGTCACTGAGAACCGCCGTGTCTTTATATGCGGGTTTCACGATATAAATTGCATAATAATGTGCAACGGCACCGTCTTCTTCTGCCGCAAAAACGTTTTTGTCGCCTGCTTTACGGCTTTCGCTGAATGTCCATGTTGCATCATCTTCACCGAAGCTTTGTTCAAAAGCGGCATATTCGCACTTTTCGAGAAGTGTTGATTCGTCAGCGGATGTTGTTGTTTCCGTGCTGCTGTCATCAGCCGATGCTTTATCGAGAGCTTCGGCAGCCTTGATAAAGTCTTTTTCCGACTTGATGTTTTTAAGGAATGCTTTTGCTTCTTTTTCAGCTTTGGCAACTGCTTTTTCTTGAGCCTTTGTTACCTCGGATTCACTTGCACCGTCTTCAATTTCGGGAGTTTCAACGTTAAATACATAGTAGCGAATATCCGTATAAGAATAATCTTTTGAATTTTCTTCAAATTCCTTGCTGATATCGCTGTCGCTATAGCTGTTGTAAAGCTCTTCCTGTTTTGTTTCTTCATATTTCTGTGCAAGAGCGTCACGAAGCATCCATTTTTCAAGGTTGTTTTCGTTTATTCCCGAACCGTAAGAAGCTTTGAGATAAGCGTTGAGGGTTCTGCTGTTTTCGGAAGCGGTTTCTCTCAATTCTTCAATCTGGTCGGTTATTTCTTTTACTTCATCATCAGTAAGCTCAATGCCTGCTTTTTCCGCCTCTTCGGCAAGAGCATAGAAATACTGGATGGAATTAAGGGTGGAATATGTGATGTAATCATCCCATGTTTCAAATGTTTCATCGATTGCACCTTCGAGCTTTTCATTCGGGAAATCCTGCTCTGAGGGCAAAAGTGTGTAATCGAAGCCCTGATTTTCGGCATAGTAACCGCTTCCGTAATATTGGTCATACTGAGCGGCCTGTGAAACAAGATTTGCGTGTGATGTACGGTAATAATACTGGAACTCGCTTGTCGAAACCTTAATGTCGCCCACTTTGGCAACGGTCAGCTTAAACAACGAAGAACCTGTTGCGTTAACAATCGCAACCGTCGCACCCAACACCACTGCAACAGCGGCTACGATTGCAACTGCTTTAACAGCGATTCTCTTGACTTTTGCAATTTTTGCATTTCGTTTTGCATTCTTCTTAGCTTCTTTCGCAAGACGTTCCTTACGCTCCTTGCGGTAAAGCTCAGCCTTTGAAATTTCTTCTTTCTTAGCCATTAGATTCAATCCTTTACTTAAAATTATTCCGACAATCGGAATATATCTCGTATATTGTATAACATTTTAACAGAATATACAAGTATTTATTTAATTTATTCATTAAAATTTTAAAAAATGTGAAAATAGACTTGATTTTTCCGTTTGAATTAGATATAATACTTGTTGCGTAATAAATGCAAATACGTTTTACACGGAGAGTTGTCCGAGCTGGCCGAAGGAGCACGATTGGAAATCGTGTAACAGGTCAAAGCCTGTTCGAGGGTTCGAATCCCTTGCTCTCCGCCAAAAATGCCCATAACCTTGATAATGTTGAGGTTATGGGCATTTTACTTTTTCAAATTACATAATTGACACTTTTTCGACTTTCGGCACATTTCGTCACACTTTGTCACATTTTCGTCACACTTTATGTCACACATTTTTAAAAACAAAAAGTAAAGCATCATCAAAACCAATTCCCAATAACATCCTTTGCTGTCGGTAATGGCTTTTTCGAGAGCTGCATTAAAACGGTATTCATTAGACGATACAAAGCTGTGTTTGCAAAGCGGAAACCTCGTTGTTGTGCAAGTCTGACACCTGCTGACACTGCTCATCGGAAAGACCGAGGTTTTTAAGCTCGTCTGTTGTCATGCTTTTTTCCTCCTTTCGCTGAAAATGGGTATAAAAAAACGTCCTACCGTGGAAGTAAGACGTTTGATTATTAAATTTTTGGTATAAAAAAAGCACCCTTGGAAGGATGCTTTTATGTGAGCACTTTCGGCATTAAATTACGAAAAACTTTACAAGAATCATCTTTTTTATTAACAATAAATGAAATACTTCCATTAGGTTGATAATTGAAATCTTTTTCAGATAATATCTCATCCTCAGTCGGCAACATAGAAGCCAAGCAGAATGTAACTTTTACAACTGTACCTTCATCACTAATTGCAGAACATAGGTTTGATGAGTTTTCTTTAATCCAGTCTTCTCCATACATATCGATAAGAGATAAACTTGCTATTTTTTTGCAATGTTTAAGCTTTAAGTCCTGCTTCATCTATTTCACCCCTAATAATTCGTTAAACCATTCTTGCTCATCAGATGTAAAGGTAATAGTATTTCCTTTTAAATCTATTATACTACTTTCTTTTTGCCAAGTAAAGTGCTTTAGTGCGTTTCTATCGGCTGCTGATGCTGATGTTTTTATAATTGTCGGATGAGAATGCCCTGTCCATTCCCATTTCTTGTCCAAGACGATTTTCGAAAGAGACTCTGAAATATTGCAGGAATTATAATTACCTCGCAAAAGAATGCGATTCTTTCCTTTTGTGAAAATAGCAAATTCACATTTTTGGTTTGCCGATAAAGCCGCCAAATCGTCAAGAGATACATCTTTTTTCTTTACCTGTATAAAATCACCCGCTTTTTCAACACCTGCTAATAGCAATTTTTGTTTTTCTTTAAGCTCCACCATTCCATTTTTCAATTGGCTTAAATATTCTTTATATTGTAGGTTTTCGGTTTGCAAAAGAATAGACGATTTGCTTGCGTGTACCGCTTTCTGACTTACGCTCTTATTGAATCCGTACATCTGCAAACGCTGTTTTTGTGAGGGCAACCCCGTTTTGTGGGAAAAGTCCTTATACTTTGCTTCGTGAGATTTAAGCTTGACGGAAAGGTTGTCAAAGTCATTTTTAAGCTTATTTTCAATTCTTCGTTTTCAGAGCTTTTAATTGCCGTATCAAGACCTGCCAGCTCCGAGCGTTCTTTTCTTATTTGCCGCTCCATAGCTCTCTGCTTCTGCTCGGCAGAGTAGCGTGGCATTTCTTTGTTCTCGTATGTAACGGTTTCGTCTGCTCTCTTTCAAACGATGTGCTTCAAGAATTTCTAAAAGATTTTCAGTGTTTCGCCCGAAGAAATGCTGTAATCCTTGCCGTCGGCACGAAACCCAACTGTATACAGTGTCGGATTGTATACCACGGTTCTGTCAACATTAAATTGCAATGAACGGTATGCCATAGTATAATTGAAAATTTCAATGTTTGTTGCATACCAAATATCAGTATCGGCAGAAAAAGCCTTGCAAATCAAGGGTTTAAAAACCGGACACCCGCTTCGATACGCATGGCATCAAAACCGGTGTCCGGTTATG
>CAYYRN010000006.1:0-56553 GCA_964474295.1 uncultured Eubacteriales bacterium | reverse complement strand
AACACTTTTTTCCTTTTTTTATCCGTTTCTTCAACCCTCCCGTGCGTTTACCACTGAATATATGGGTTATTATTGTTTTAGCTACAATATATTGTGTTTTGCGTATGAATCTTCTTTTTGAATTTATTTAAAAAATCCCGCTTGTTTAATAAGAAAGAAAAAATAAAGCGGCGTATCCGAACAGACACACCGCTTAAAAAATTTAATTATTCTACTGTAACTGTACCGTCTTCTTCAACCGTAATTTTCATTCCGTCCTTAACATAAGCGAGGAATTCCTCACCGAGACAGTCGATTACGGGCATCGGAGAATCAGTCCAAACAGCACCGAGAATAGCACCGGCAGCCGCCAAAGAATCGATATGCTCCGAGAAAAGCATACAAGAGGGATTTCTTTCAAGAACCTTTGCACAGTAAAGAACCATACCGCCGGTTGTTGAGCCGATTGTCTGAGGAAGACAAAGAGCCGTGTTTACCATAGGCTTATTATAAAGGTCTGCATTGTTCTGGTCGCCGCACTTTGCTTTTTTATCACCGAATTGGAGTGCGTTTTGGAAAGAAGCAAGAGTGTTGAAACCGCCGTGCGAAACGAGGGCATCCGCCGTACATTTGCCTGCCACAACAGGTCTGCCTTTAAACTGTTTCATATTACTTTGCCTCCTTTGTTATAATATCGAGAATTTCAGCACTTGTGTAATAGCGTGCTGTTGTGTATGTTCTGAGCTTGTTTGAATTGGTAATAACGGGCATCTTCTTTGCAAGAGGATTGTTCATATACATAAGCGGGCAGATGTAGCTGAGAATAACTCCGGCATCCGCAAGCTTCTTTGCATAGTCCGTCTTGTTAAATTCATCAATTACAGCGGGTGCGGCAGTAAAGACTGTGGGAACGGAAACCTTTTTAAGACCGTTCTTTTTAAGTCCTGCGGCAACATTGTCTGTCCATTCGATAAGCTGTGCGTGGGAAAGATGCGGACATCCGACAAAGCAAAGCTTGGGAGTTGCTTCCTTATCTTTCCACATAACGGGATAGCTTGCCTTTACCCTTTCAAGCTCGGCATCATCAATAACATAAACCTGTGCGCCCTCTTCTATGAGGCTTTCACCCTGCTCTTTTGCTTCGGGCGTGAGGTTTTCGATATGATAAAGACCTACGGCACCGTTTGAAGCCGTTGCGGCACCGAAATCTTTAAGGTAAGCTTTGGTGTCGCCGTCAAGCTCTGTGCCTATCCATTTGTCAAGTCCTTTAACGAAAGGAACATCCTCCATAACCTTCATACCGATTGCCGAACCGAGAACCTGCGCTTCGGGTTTTTTGGATGTTTTAACTTCAACAATCCAAGTTGCCTTTCTGCCCTCATCTGTTACAAGACCGAAATAGGGAACTTTGCCGACAATTGAACCGAAAAGCTCGATGATACCGGAGTTACGGTTACATCTTGCACCGAGAACGGAGTTTGCATAAACAACAGCCGAGGATTCAGCCCACGAAAGAACCTCACCTTTTTTCGGAATATTGCCGACTTCGTCCATATAGCAGGTGCAGGTGTAGGATTTGTCATCGATAAGTCCGATTTCGGAAAGCTGCTTATCGTAGCTGTCCTGCATTGAGTACATAAACTTCTTGAAGACAACATTCTGAAGGAAATTTGCGGGAACGTTGGGGTCAAGAGGTTTGGGGTCAACGGAAAATTTCTGTTTTGAAATTGCTCCCGCCTCAATAAGCTGATCCATAAGGTCATAAACAGGACGCATAACCTTTAAACCGAAGCTTGTAACAAGGTGACCCATTTTGCTTGTTACGGGTACCATCTTTGTTGCACCGAAAGCATCGCCGTACAACACAAGTGTTTTCATTACTTTTGCCATTGTTTCCCCTTCGGAGCCGTTGAGTATGGCTTCTTCTTCGGGGGTCAATGTCATATTGTATTTCATAGCGTTTCTCCCTTTCGCATTATAATATACTTTATATATAGTACACCAAAACTGTCTATTTGTCAAATAAATATCAATCTTTTTCGAGATTTCTTCTCCAATGGAAAAGATACTGCTGTGCAATGCCTTTTTCCGGCAACGCACATTCGGGAAGACCGTCGGGATAAAGCTCGCCCATAATTCTCTTTACCCAAACATCAACAGGGAAAGCCTCCGCTTTTTTGCAGCCGTACAAAAGACAACATTCCGCAACCTTTGGCCCTACACCGCAAATTTTTTCAAGCTCCTGTCTGCCGTAAGAAATATCTTCTTTAATAATCCTGTCGAAATCGATTTCGCCGCAGGCAACCTTTTGTGCCGCATCGATAATATACTTTGCACGAAATCCCGCACGCAGAGGAGACAAATCCTCGACTTTTAACAAAGAAAGTTTCTCCGCACTCGGAAAAGAAAAACCGTCCCCGCCCAAAGCATCCCCGAAACCCACGCAAAGACGCTCGATTATCCCTTTGATTCTCGGTATATTATTGTTTTGAGAGATAATAAACGAACAAAGCGTCTCCCACGGCTCCTGATTAAGAACACGGATTCCGTAATACCTGTCACAAGCCTCCGACAAATACTTATCGCTTTTGTATTTTTGCGTAATGGATTTGTAATCACGCTCCAAATCGAAATAGGATTTCCATGTTCTTTCAAAATCATCTTTATCGGTATCATAAAAAATCAGTGTGTTGTCATCGATTTGTTTAACCGAAGCTTTTCTTCCGCAAACAATACCGTGCCAAACACCGTCTTGCTTTCTCCATCTGAACGACTGTCCGCAATCAAGGGTAAAGTCAAGATTTATGCAATCGATGCCGTACACAAGTAAGTCGTTTTTTTGCTTTTCAATTTTCATATCTCATTTCACCCGTTAAATATTCTACCACAGTTTGCGTCTTCGGGCAATAAAAATATCTCGGTGCGAAAAACTGAAATTTATTATATATATAAATAGGTATAGGGAAAAAATGCTCATTTCCGCTTTTACAAACAAAAAAAATCGCTTTTAATCGGCAAAATTAATAATTTTACATAATTAAAATGTATAAAAATATTGCAAAACAAAAAAACATATGCTATAATTTTATCGTATCTTAACAAGGAGGTATAGAATTATGAAAACATCCAAAAGAATTTTAAGTTCCGTTTTGGCAATTTTGATGGTTTTCTCTGTTTGCAGCGTCGGTTTGACGGCAACTGCCGTTGACTCAACAAACGGAGCATTGCTTGACGAAATTGTTTTGGAACCCACTGCACGTCCCAAAGTTGAATTTACCTGCACAGAGGTAACCCGTGTTGCCGCTGCCGTAGGTTCGGTTGAACCCGGTTCAACAATCGTTAAAGCAACGCCCTCAGGTGTTCCCGAACTTACGGGTACATATGCAGCTCAGGCATATGCCGGTGAAACACCCGCAGCAACAAAGGTTACATTCAAAACCACTTCAACGGGTATTTCAATCACAGGTCTTTCATGCAGCAACGAAACAGTTGTTTTGAGCGATATGGTTTATGATTCCGCAACGGGTACATACTCCGTTGAAATTATAAGCGGTACCGCAAACGCAGGTGAATCCATCACATTCACCGTTGATTACAAATGGACTGACGGAAACACATATCAGGAAAAATGTGTATCCTACGTTGAAGGCATTGTAACAGGCGGTTCGCACGCTTACGTTCAGATCACTTACAAACCCAACAGCGGTACAGGCTCTTGGTACAGAGGCGGTGCAGGTGCTTCAACACGTCTTCTCGGTAAAGGCGTTTATTACGAAACACCCTCTGACCTTACAACTTCAGAGTCAAGCCCCTACAAATCATACGGTATTTATGACGTTTCTTCCGCTACATCAATCGATAACGTTGCGGCAGGATACAACACTTCTTTCTATTCAAACGATAAGGAAGTAAAAGTTACAGGTACTCCCAGAAAAGAAGCTGACATTTCCGACTTCATCGAAGGTACATCCACAGCTCACGTCTATGTTGATAAATCCGCTGCCACAACTCTTGCAGACCTCAACCTCAGACTTGATGCCAATGTAACATCTCTTTCAGACAGAAACAATGACAACCCCTACACAGCTCTTGATGATGTTTACGTTATGGAAGGTGCTGTAACATCAGCTCCCGAAGCATACACAAACAGCACAACGGCTCAGTCTGTTCTCGGTTACTCCGTTCCCGCAAAGGCAGACAACGGCATTAAAGAAAAGCTTTCAAGCGGCAACGGCACACAGGCTCGTTTGACCGTTACAGGCGAAAACAAGCAGTACACAAACATTTTCACATACGGCTTTACAGGTGCGGTTTCCGGCATTGTTGACGGTTCAACTTACACAATCATCAACAAGTATTATTCATTCTTCAGACCGAAAAACGCTTATATCACCGCTTCGCCCTATGTTCCCACAACAATCACTTTCCACGTTGTTGATAAGTCAACTCTTCGTGAAGTTATCGATTATGTTATGAGCAGTGACCCCGACAGCCCCGCAATCCGCAACCAGAAGAAGGGTTCAAACCCGCAGTCCTGGTACTATAACTCAGGATTCTCGGCTTTCCAGTCAAGTCTTGTTGAAGCATTGAGCTGCCTTAACAACCCCAAAGCATTGCAGGATGACATCAATGCAAAAGCAACAGCTCTTCAGAAAGCTTACAACAACCTTATCCTTAAAAAGGCTGACTACACAGAGGTTGACAAATATTCCGAAATGGCTCAGGAAATCCTTGATAATGCAAGCTGCTATCCCACTTCGGATATTGCAATTGTAACAGAAGCTATGGATATGGTTAAGAACAACTACAACATCCTTTATCAAGGTGCGGTTGACACTATGGCATCTAACCTCAAGAGAGCCGTTGACCTTGCAACACCTTATTCGGCAAACTACACAGAGGTTTATGCGGCAATCGCAAAAGCCGAAAAACTCGATTCCACACTCTATTCTACGGAATCTTGGCAGTACCTCCAGAGCAAGATTCAAGAGGTTGACTACACTCTCACAATGCTCGAACAGGACACTGTAGACAACTATGCGAAAAACATCAACAATGCTATCGACAGCCTTGCTCCTCTTACCGCAAGCATCACAAACCTTAAAGCGGCGGTAGCACAGGCAAATGCAATTGACCGTACACTTTACATCAACGGCTCACTCCTTATCAACCCCGTTAAGAATGCACAGGCAATTATCGACTCTTACGAAGAAGAAGCTTGGGCTATTGAACGTCAGGATGAAATCGACAAAGCCGAACAGGCTATTTTGGACACTATCAGCGGTCTTGTTTTGAGAAGTGCCGATAAGACAGAGCTTTACAACGCTATAAGCGCTACTATCCCCGGCAACGAAAAATACTATGACCAGAGCCTTCTTTCGGCTTACAAAGCTCTTGTTGCAGAAGGTCAGGCAATGTATGACGATGCAAGCCTCACATATAAAGACAACCAGAGCGAAGTTGATGCAAAAGCAGCAGCAATCAAATCAGCTTACACAACACTTATGGCAAGCTACACAATTCCCGTTGACACAGCAGGAATAAACAAAGCAATTGCCGATGCAAAAGCTGAAATCGCAAAGGGTATTTATGAAGATGACGATGCTTTGAAAGCACTCAATTCCGCTATTTCGGAAGCTGAAGAACTTCTTAAAGGCGAAATGACAGAGGATTCTCAGACAGCTATTGACGCTGCGGCAGCAAAAATCAACGATGCCGTAACAAAGCTTAACAAGAAACCCATCGACCTTTCGGAGTTCAACAAGCTTTCCGGTGAAGCAGCGGCAGTTAAAGCAGAAACCATCAGCGTAACTACTTACATTGACGGCGCTCTCGGTTCGGAAGACAAAGCAAAATATTCTTCCGATGCAATCGCAGCTATCGAAAGCAAAATCACAGCATATGTAACAGAGGGTCTTACAATCGAAGATCAGACTGCTGTTGATACATTCGTAGCAGGCATCCGTTCGGAAATTGCGGCACTTGAAGTTCTTACTTACACAGAATACCTCACAGCAGCTACAAACGAATATGACGCTGTTGCAGATTCTTCAATCTACACAGAAGCTACATGGAACGCTTACAAGGCAGCTTATGATGCTGCAAAGGCTCTTACAAATGCGGCACAGGCTGATATCAACACAGCTCTTACAAACCTTGTAAATGCAAAATCCGCACTTGCTCTTTCGGCTTACTTTGGCAAAGCAGAAGGCTCAACAACCGTTATCGACAAGGAAGCAGGCGTTATCTACGGTCTTTCGGACGAAGGACTTTCGGATATTGAAGCTTACATCGAATATGCCGGCGGTACTGTTGAATACGAAGAATCGGCTTACGGCTTCGGTACGGGTACTGTTGTTAAATTCGTAGTTGGCGGCGAAACTCTCGAAAAATACACAATCGTTATCTTCGGTGACGTAAACGGTGACGGCGTTGTTGATTCATTTGACTATGCAACACTCGCAGGTATCGTAAACGGTGACATTGATGTTGACGAAGATTCGGCTGTTTACAAAGCAGCAGACGTCTTTGCAGACGGTTCGGTTGATGCGTTTGACCTTGCAGTTCTTGCTGCTTACACAATCGGTGATGCTGAAATTACACAGACACCCGATGCAATCGCATAATTTGACGGCAGCTTAAAATTTAATTTTGGGAGCTGTAAAGAAACGGACGTTTTTTTACAGCTCCTTTTTACTGTTCAAAACAGTCAGTTCGTGACCATCCTGACTTAAAATAAAACTACGGAGATGAAAAAATGATAAACAAAAAAACTCGCTTTCTCGTTGAAAGTGCAATAATCGCAGCGGCTTATGCCGCACTTACACTTGCCGTTTACCCGCTTTCTTACGGGTCGCTGCAAATTCGATTTTCGGAAGCACTCACCGTGCTGCCTGTTTTTACCCCTGCCGCAATACCCGGTCTTGCCGTAGGCTGCTTCGTTGCAAACATCATCGGCCCCTACTCTTGGATAGATGCGATTTTCGGCACCGCAGCAACGCTTTCGGCGGCAGCCTGCACTTATCTTTCCCGACACATTAAATTTAAAAATTTGCCCGTTTTATCGCTTATTTTCCCCGTTATATTCAATGCGGTAATCATCGGGCTTGAAATAAATGTTTTCTTTTTGCCCGCCGGAGAAGCCTTTTCTTTTTCGGGATTCTTAATCAGCTCCCTTTGGGTGGGTCTGGGCGAGCTTGCGGTGTGTTACATTTTAGGTCTTCCGCTGTATGCCGCAATAGATAAAGCAAAAATTTTCCCTCATCGGAGGTAGACATATGACGAAAAAAGAGCTTGCGATAAAATCGGTAAATGCACTGAAAGAAGCTTTTCCCGATGCCGTGTGTTCATTAAATGCCGACACACCCTTTCAATTGCTTGTTGCAACACGCCTGTCGGCGCAGTGTACAGATGCCCGTGTGAACATTGTTACACCGCCGATGTTTGAAAAATACAAAACAATCGAAGACTTCGCAAATGCCGACATTTCCGAAATTGAAAGCTTTGTACGTCCGTGCGGTTTTTTCAGAACAAAAGCCAAAGATATCGTCGGTATGGCACAGATAATCCTGAATGATTTTGACGGCAAAGTTCCCGATAACATAGATGACCTTACACGTTTGCCTGGTGTCGGAAGAAAAACCGCCAATTTAATTTGCGGTGATGTTTACGGCAAGCCTGCCGTTGTTGCCGACACTCATTTAATAAGAATAAGTAACCGCATAGGTCTTGTTTCTTCCAAAGACCCGAAAAAAGTGGAGCTTGAGCTGAAAAAAATATTGCCTCCCGAAGAAAGCAATGATTTTTGCCACAGATGTGTTTTGCACGGCAGAAAAACCTGTACCGCGCGAAAAGCCAAATGTGAAGAATGTAATTTAAACTCGTTTTGCAATAAAAATTTATAAACATAAAAGCGGAGCTGTAAAAAACGCAAGTTTTTTACAGCTCCTTTATTATAGTCTAATCAGTTTATTTGCCCTCTACTTTTTTTGTAATTTGCTTCATAACAAAGAGGAAAGCAAACGTAAGCACAACACCTATCGGGAGTGTTATCCAGGCACTTTGGATAAATCCCGCAACGATGTACATAACAAACGAAATCGCCGCAACGGAAACAGCATAAGGTATCTGCGTTGAAACGTGGTTAATGTGGTTACACTGCGCACCTGCGGAGGACATAATTGTCGTGTCCGAAATCGGTGAACAGTGGTCGCCGCAAACAGCACCCGCAAGGCAAGCGGAAATGCTTATAATAAGTATTTCTTTTCCTTCGGGGAAGATGTTGGTAACAATCGGAATAAGAATACCGAACGTACCCCACGATGTTCCCGTAGCAAACGAAAGTCCGCAAGCAACAAGGAAGATAATCGCCGGCAGGAAATTGTCAAGACGTCCTGCCGTGCGTTCCATCATAGCAGCTACAAATTCCTTTGCACCGAGCAAGCCTGTCATATTTTTCAAAGCCGTTGCAAGGGTAAGAATCGTAATTGCGGGAACCATTGCAATAAATCCCTGCGGAACACATTCCATTGCTTCTTTAAAGGATACAACCTTTCTCAAAATGAGATAAACGATAATTACAATAAGTGATACAATTCCGCCCCAAGGAAGACCGACCGTTGCATCAGTGTTTGAAAATGCCGTAATGAAATCAACGCCGTCGAGTATTCCGCCGTTATAAACAAGTGCGAAAACACAAAGCGCAATCAAAACAACAACGGGAAGTATAAGGTCAATTACCTTTCCTCTCGGACACGGAACACTTTCTTCATCCTTTTCTTCCTTGCCTGATGTGAACAAATCGCCGTTTACAACCGCATTGTATTCGTGCATACGCATCGGGCCGAAATCGAATTTCATAAATATTATTCCGATAATAAAAGCAAATGTAAGCAGCGAATAGAAGTTATAGGGAATGGCTTGTATGAAAAGTTTAAGTCCCTCGCCCTCTTTTGCGTAGCTTGAAACTGCCGCCGCCCACGAAGAAATGGGAGCAACCATACAAACGGGTGCTGCCGTAGCATCGATAAAATAAGCAAGCTTTGACCTCGAAATTTTATGCGCATCGGTAACGGGACGCATAACAGAGCCGACCGTAAGGCAATTGAAATAATCGTCTATAAAAATAAGAACACCTAAGGCAAATGTCGCAAGTGCGGCACCCGTTCTCGTTTTTATGTTCTTTTCAGCCCATCTGCCGAAAGCTGCGGAACCGCCCGCTTTGTTTACAAGCGCCACAATAATTCCGAGAATTACAAGGAAAACGAAAATACCTGCCGTTGACGAAACAGCCGTAATAAGTCCGTCATTCACGGCGTGGTCAACAAATGATGTGGGTTTAAAATTCGCAGAAAGCAAAGCACCCGCTATAACCCCAATGAAAAGCGAAGAATAAACCTCTTTTGTAATAAGTGCAAGTGCAATTGCGATTATCGGCGGAACAAGCGCCCAAAAGGTTGCATAAAAGCTGCTTTCCGATGCCACTTCCCCCGTGCCGCCGCAGGTTGAACAAATATTTTCGCCTTTACAGTCGGCACACTCGGCATCCTTGCCGTAGCACTGCATACAAGCAGCGGAACCACCGCAATCGGGACACTCTACCATCACCGCACTTTTACTTCCCGCATCTGCCGCAGAAGCCACAAAGGTCATTGTGCCGAGCAGAATCAGGGAAGCCACGATAACGGTCAAAATTTTCTTCGGAGTAAACTTTTTCATCGTTACCTATCCTTTCATTTTTAAATAAAAAAACAGACAGACCGAAACGTCTGCCTGCTTTTTATAAAATCCCCCATATATAAGCGGAAAGTTTACAAAAACCCTGACAGCGCTCCATAGCACAAGCTATGACAGTACATTACATATTCTGCAATGTCCCGACACCGCATCGCAAGGCAAGCTCAAGCGGCATCTCGGCGGATGCTCTCACGAAACGTACCGATATGCCTTATGACATACGTTTCGCAGTAACAGCCGCACCTCGATCAATGTTTTCAAGCCAATTATATAATAAATACGTCATATTGTCAAATTTATTTACAAATTATTCTTATTTTTTTAATTTTTCTACAAAATTTATCACAAAATTGCATTTTTACACAAGAAAAAACGGTACAGCCGTGTAAAAAGCTGCACCGTTTTAAAAATTTATTTATGCAAGGTACTTAAATTAATACATTCCGCCGCCCTGTGCTGCCATTGCCGCATTTGCAGCGGCATCTGCTGCGGGGTCGGGTTTGTCTGCAACGAGTGATTCCGTGGTGAGAACCATAGAAGCAACGGATGATGCGTTTTGAAGTGCGGAACGAGTAACCTTTGTGGGGTCGAGGATTCCCGCTTCAAACATATCGACATAGCTGTCTGTTGAGAAATCGTAACCGTAAGCAACCTTACCGGATGACTTAATTTCGTTTACGATAACAGAACCCTCAAGTCCTGCGTTTGCGGCAATTTGACGAACGGGTTCTTCAATTGCCTTGAGAACTATATTGATACCTGTTTTTTCGTCCGCATCTTCGGTTTCGGCAAGGAGTTTTTCCACTGCGGGAATTGCGTTGATAAGTGCAACACCGCCGCCTGCAACACAGCCTTCTTCAACCGCTGCCTTTGTTGCGGCAAGAGCATCCTCAATACGGAGCTTCTTTTCTTTCATTTCGGTTTCGGTTGCGGCACCTACACGGATAACTGCAACACCGCCTGCAAGCTTTGCAAGTCTTTCCTGAAGCTTTTCTCTGTCGAAGTCGGAGGTTGTTGTTTCAATCTGAGATTTGATTTGACCGATTCTTGATTTAATGGCATCCTTTTCGCCGGCGCCGTCAACAATGATTGTGTTTTCCTTTGTGATTTTAACCTGTTTTGCACGTCCGAGAGATGTAACCTGAGTATCTTTAAGCTCAAGTCCGAGGTCGGAGGTTATAACCTCGCCGCCTGTGAGAATTGCAATATCCTGAAGCATTTCCTTTCTTCTGTCACCGAAGCCGGGGGCTTTAACGGCAACGCAGGTGAATGTTCCGCGAAGCTTATTCACGAGAATTGTGGAAAGTGCTTCACCCTCAACATCCTCGGCAACGATAACAAGCTTTTTGCCTGCCTGAAGAATCTGCTCAAGCAAGGGAAGAATTTCCTGAATGTTGGAAATCTTTTTATCTGTAATGAGAATGTAAGCATCGTCGATAACAGCTTCCATTTTATCGGTATCCGTTACCATATAGGGAGAAATATATCCTCTGTCAAACTGCATACCTTCAACAACGTCGCTGTCTGTAACGGCAACCTTTGATTCCTCAACCGTAATAACACCGTCAGCCGTAACCTTTTCCATTGCTTCTGCAATGATTTTACCCATTTCCTCATCTGCGGAAGAAATTGTTGCTATCCTTGCAATATCGTTTGTGCTTGTAACGGGCTTTGAGCTGGCTTTGATAGCTTCGATTGCGGTTTCAACAGCCTTCTTCATACCTTTTCTTACAACCATCGGGTTTGCGCCTGCGGCAACATTTTTCATTCCCTCACGAACAAGAGCCTGTGCAAGAAGTGTTGCGGTTGTTGTTCCGTCACCTGCAACATCGTTTGTTTTTGTTGCAACTTCCTTAACAAGCTGTGCGCCCATATTTTCAAATGCGTCTTCAAGCTCAACTTCTTTGGCAATTGTTACACCGTCGTTTGTGATGAGAGGTGCGCCGTATTTTTTGTCGAGAACAACGTTTCTGCCTTTGGGGCCGAGTGTGATTTTAACTGTATTGCTGAGCTTGTCAATACCGTTTTGTAAAGCTTTTCTGGCTTCTTCGCCGTAAATAATCTGTTTTGCCATAATAAAAGTACCTCCGAAAAATTATTCTACAATTGCAAGAATATCGCTCTGACGAACAATAGTGTATTCTTCTTTGTTAAGTTTTACTTCCGTACCGGAATATTTGCTTGTTATAACCTTGTCGCCTACTTTAACAGTCATAACAACATCGTTGCCGTCAACCTTTCCTCCGGGGCCTACCGCAACAACCTCTGCAACCTGCGGTTTTTCCTGTGATGCGGATGCAAGGATAATTCCGCTGTTTGTTGTTTCTTCCATTTCAACAAACTTTACAACTACCTTGTCTGAAAGCGGTTTAAGATTCATAATAAATTACCTCCTGTAATTAATTAATATAATGTAATGTTTTAGCACTCGTTACCTTTGAGTGCTAAAATATATTGTAGACTATTTCCCGAAAAAATCAATAGGTATTTCAAATGTTTACAAATATGTAATAAACTTTTCCATATTTTAACACTCTGTTCTAAGTTGACATACAAAAAATATAGTATTATAATATCCTTAATTAACATTGTGAGGTAAAAACAAGTGAAATATACGGCAATAAAAAAAATAATTTCTTTCTGCATATGCGTTTGCATTATAGCTTCGATTGCGGGCATATCAACGGCTTATGCCGGCGGTTCGGGTGACGGAAACGGTATTTTAGCTTACGGTATCGACGTATCCTCCTGGCAGGGAAGCATAAATTGGGAAAAAGTGAAAAAGGACGGCAAAAGCTTTGCCGTTTTGCGTATCGGCACATCGGAGGGCAAGGATTCTTGCTTTGAAAAGAATTACAAAAACGCAAAAGCGGCAGGCTTAGAACTCGGATGCTATTTTTATACATATTCTTCAACCGTTGCCGAAGCCGAAAAGGATGCGGAGCTTGTGATTTCGTGGCTTGACGGAAAGCAGCTTGAATATCCCGTCTATTATGATATGGAAAACAGTGTACAGCTTGCAAGCGGAATGACCACTTCGCTGCGTACAAAGATGTGTTTGGCATTTATGAAAAAGCTGAGTGAAAACGGCTGGTACACGGGAACTTACGCAAACGAAAACTGGTATTCCAACTACCTTGATAAAAATACCCTCGGTGAAAACAACGAGCTGTGGCTGGCTTCCTGGATGGATTCGGGCAAGCCCACAAGGGATTACAGCTCACGGTACGGCTTGTGGCAATACACCTCGTCGGGGAAGGTTTCGGGCATTGAAACTGCCGTTGACCTTGACGTTGCTTACAAAGATTACCCGACTATAATGAAAAACGGCGGCTTCAACGGCTACACCGCAAAGTTTGAAAGTGTTGAGGAAGAATGGGTTATAACATCTTCAAACGGTGTGAATGTGCGTTCGGGTGCCGGAACTTCCTTTGATAAGGTCGGATTTCTTCCGTTTAATAAGAGAATACATATAACGGCAAAAATGACGGGCAACAATTACACTTGGGGAAGATTCGAGCTTAACGGCAGCTATGCGTGGTGTGTGCTTGATTACGCAAAAAAGGTAACATCGAAGCTTTCTTCCGCAAATAAAAGCATTAAAATCAAAGAGAATTTCATTTTAGGAATTGAACCGAACACCGATATTACCGCCGACTTGTTTAAGGTTGACGGACTTGCGGAAATTAAAATCACTCCCGCCGACCGTGGTTACGGCACGGGAACGGAAGTAAAGCTTGTTTTGGGAGACAGCACCGTTACAACATATTATGTTGTAATAAGCGGAGATATTAACGGTGACGGTGTAATCGATTCTTTCGACTTAACACGCAGTCTTTTGATTTCAAATATGCAATCTTCGTTTGAAGAAGATTCACCGCAGTTTGCGGCTTCCGACTTAAACGGTGACGGAGTGTGCGACATCCTTGACAGCCAGCTTTTGGATGTTAAGGTTAATGCGGAAAATTAAATGTAAAAACTTTTATCAAAATCAAAAAAGATTCCTTTGGTTTTCACACTTTTACCAAAGGAATCTTTGTTTTTTTGTTTTATTTCGGATTGACAATATCTCGCCAATCGAGGTCGCCTCTTTCAAGGCCGTGGATGAGTGCCTCCGCCGTTGCGATGTTGGTTGCGACGGGGATATTATGTTTATCGCAAAGTCTTAACAGATGCTCCTCATTGGGTTCGGACGGCTTGGGGTCAAGCGGGTCACGGAACATAAGAAGCAAGTCTATTTCGTTATAATCAATTCTTGCGGCAATTTGCTGGTCGCCGCCCTGCGAACCGCTTAGGAAACGTACAACATTAAGTCCCGTTGCTTCCGCAACAAGCTTGCCGGTAATTCCGGTGGCACAAATGTTGTGCTTGCTGAGGATTCCGCAGTATGCTATGCAGAATTGAGTCATAAGTTCTTTCTTTGCGTCATGAGCAATTAATGCAATGTTCATTTAGTATACTCTCCTTTCAATGATCATTTGCTTTAAGAGTGTACAACGTATTTTTATTATAATACAGCTTCCTGTAAAATTCAATAGAAATTTGAATTTTTTGCTCGTATTTTACACATCAAGCTGCCGACAAACCTATAATATATTTTATGAGTTTAATGAAATTACTGCCGTTATCATCTTTTGCGGCATCGGTCACGGGGAAGAAATCGTCTCCGTCCTTGAAAACGAACTGCGGATATGATGCTTCGCTGAACACAGTGGGCTGACCGTCATAAAGAATCGCCCACGAAATCAGTTTTTCACATTCACCCGTAGCACCTGCGTGATTAACACCTTTTACAAACCAAGTATAATCTGGGAAAAGACAGGATGAAGCGTCAACAAGCTTGTCTTTGGAATAATATTTTGAATTTTCCGAATTCATATTAAGGTTAAGAGTTTTGCCCATTTGAGCAACAGTTGCACCGAAGCTTGAATATTTGGTCTCCACAAGCATATCTCCCATTGCCGTGCAGTTATCATATACGGGTATCGGGGCAAAGCCGTACTGTGAAAAAATAAGTATGTCAACACCGTCGGACTTTGCTTTTTTAAGAATTTCCGAAAGCTTGGTTTGAACATTGTAGTGGTAATCATCGATTCTTTCAACAAGAAGTGCATACTTTTTGTTTTCACCGAACATTACTTTTTTTGCGTTTTCATAATATGAATCGGGAACAAACGACCACAATGCCGGCATTGTCGCAAACATATCTATAAGTGTTTTTTCGTAAACTGACGGCAGCATCGTTTCAATAAGCGCATCGTCAAGAAGATTGCAAATGTAATCGAGAAGTCCGACATCATTTAAAATACCGACAAAAGCACAAATCAGTTTTCCCGTATCGCTTCCGCTCAAGAGAGTGTAAATGTAGTTATAAGCATCATCGCCTTTGTCTTTAAGCGAAACATCCTTTGTGAAAAGCTTGCCCACGACATCAATGCCGTTCACCGCAGCCGAAACAAAACAGAGCTTTTCAACGCAGGAGGTTCCGTATTTGTAAAGGTAAGCGCCCAAAATACAACTTCCCTCGCTGTGACATTCGATAACAACCTTGCTGTGTCCTGTAACGGCTTTAACCTGCTCAATATAGCTGTTGAGCTTGTCTGCCGTATCCATCGGGTCAAGTCGCCAATCATATTCAAAGCAGTACATAGCTTCCGTTCTTTCTTCGGAGGTAGCATCCGCTTTGTAATTTTTATGCTTGTCGATATCTGTCGAATCGGATTCTTCGGGAACTATATTGTAAATTGATTCTCCGCCGTATGTACATTCGAGAGCCCCTAAAAATTTATCAACAATAGCGTCAGCCTTGGCACTGAAAGTGTTTTTTCCGCCGATAAGCAATGCTATCACGGCAATTGTTATATCCCCTGCCATATCTGCCAGCATTTCCTCATCAAAAGCAAATGCGTCCGTTTCCGTGCCGTCTTCGTCCACCTTTGTTAAAGCTCCGCCGAAACCTCTGACATAAACCACGGGCGCTGTGCCGCAGCCGCACTCGCCGCTTTGTGCCATTACGCTTACAGGCACGGCAACGGCAATTATAACCGCCATAATTAAACTGATTACTTTTTTCATACTGAATCACCTTTCTTTTATTTTAAATTTAAAAATTATTTGTCGGACAAGGTCTGTGCTTTGCCGTAAACTCCGAAACATCTATTCTTATCACGGAAACCACACTTACAAGCTTTTCGTTAAATTCAAAATCTTTTTTAGTCTGTGTTTTCATAAGCAAAGACAAGGCTTTCATTTTTTCTTCGGGGGCTTCAACAATTTCGGCAACCCCTCTGCCCATAACGGAGGAATAGGCTATCCCGTATTTGCAGGCAACATCACCCTCAAACGGAATTATATCACATTCCGCTTCAAAGAAAACCTTCGGATTTTTGCGGATTAAGTCAAGCTTTCTTCCCCGCCTTGCACCGTGAAGGTAAAGAACAAGCTTGCCGTTTTCAAAAACATAGCCGTAATTCATCGGCACAACGTAAGCTTCATCGCCGTCAACAAGACCGAGATGCAATACCTTTGCTTTATCGAGGATTTCGATAATTTTATCCGTATCGGTAATTTCACGCTCCCTGCGTGTAAGTCCGTTCATAAAAGCACTCCTTGTTTATTATATTTCATTTATATGCCTTGAAAAAAGTTTGAAAATTATTTCTGTATTTTTATCTTCAGCTGTTCCTCGGCACAATATATTCCATTTCAACGTCGGCTTTTTCCGAATTCCATACATCTTTTCTGTAAGGAATTTCGACAAAGCCGAATTTTTTGTACAAATGAATCGCAGGCTTCAACCCCGAAACAGTAATAAGACAGATTTTCTTCGCCCCGTTAGAAATCGCATATTCCATACAAGCCTTCAACACGGCTGAACCCGCACCCGTTCCCGTATATTGATCTTGAGCAGCAAGCTTGCATATTTCCCACACGTCATCTCCCAACGGTTCTATCATACACGTCGCAAGCACCTTTTCATTCTCAAGTGCAAAATAGACCATTGAACCTTTTTCAATAAGTTCCTCCACATGGTCCATTGAATATTGGTCAAAAGGTTCTATGTAATAAAGTTTGGTAAGCCATTCGGTATTCAAACGAATAAAATCGTTCTTGAATTTTTTATCATAAGCTACTATTTTCATTTTTGTATTTTCGTCCCTTACTTTAAAATTTAATTTTTGCTTGCCGTAAAAAACAATCGGGGTATTTTTAAAATTACCGAGCCGTCTGACTGCATCGGAAATTCTTTTTTTATCATTTCCAAAAGTTCGTTTTGGAAGTCCGCCTTTTCCGCTTCGTTAAGCATATCAAGATACGGTCTTAATCCGCTTCCCTTATACCAGTCTATTACCGAACTGTGTGACGTGACAGAATGATAATATGTCGTCTCCCACATTGTTACCTCATCCGATATTTCCGATAAAATACCGTATGTTTCATCCGGAAAAAGATTGTGAAAGTTGCGAATACCGCTCAATTTTTTCCACTTTTCCGTTGACACAAGCTTATTTAATATTTTATAAAACGGTGCGTTTTGAACAAGCGGCATTTGGACGGCGAGCATACCACCCGAATTAAGCTTGCCGAAAATTATAGGAAAAAGATTTTTGTGGTCGGGAATCCAATGCAGGCAGGCATTTGAAAAAATCAAATCAAATTTGCCGAGTTTGTCAAAGTCATCGGGAAGCGTGCATTTGCAAAATTTAAAATGAGGATAAGATTTTTTTGCCTTGTCAAGCATATTATCGGAGCTGTCAATTCCGAGTATGCTTGCGTTCGGGAAATGCTCATAAAGCCGATTCGTGCTGTTTCCGGGACCGCAGCCGATGTCGAGGATACATTTGGGATGAATACTTATTCTGTTTATTAAATCCACAGACGGCTGTGTCCGTTCTTTTTCAAATTTTGTATACCGGTTTGAATCCCAATCGCTCATACCGTAATCCTCCCGTTTTTGTCATAGAACTTTGTTTTTCGCAATCACTTTCGCATATGTGTCAGCAAACACACGCACTCGCAATAGATTGAGACACTGCCGTTAATGTCATCATTTGACGGGAACAAATCCACTGCCTGTTACGCGAATCTTATTCGTCTAACATTAGTTTTCCTTTTCCTGCCTTTTCTTTTAATCGTGCCATTTGCTCTTTTTCTATTTGCTGAATGCTCTTTTCCGGTGTTGGCAAATCTTCCGGCATTGTACCTCCGATTTTCTCAATGGCAGTTCTCACCTCACGACCTACGGAATAATGAATCGATGTTGCTGTCTTTGCATCTTCCACTGCATCTTTACGAAGTTTTTCTTCCGTCTGCGAAATGCGGAACAGATTAGCAATCAACTCGGTGCTACCCATATAATCTAAAATTTTTTGGCCGACTTCCAAGCCTTTTCTCTCGTGAATGTCATCCACATCAAGTCCACCATACAATCCCATATAACCGGCATTTTGAAAAATTGCAAATTCCTCGTTTGTAATAACACCTGCTTTATGTGCAGTTTCAGCAAGCATTTGATTCCATTGTTTAATATCGCCTCGCACAACAAGTCTGCGATTATCTTCACTTAATTCATTAAAATGGTCAGCCACTTCCTGACGATATGTTTGAATTGCAAAATATGTTTGTCCTAATGCAATCACTTCTTTTCTTGGGTCACCATTCTGTACAATTAAATAGCAAGCATATCTTGTCAAATCGTAATCCAATATCGGCTTTGATGTCGCACCGGCATCTACGATTTTGCTGACCTCAGCAAAATCGTAAGAACTATTATGCCCGCTGTTTTCACAAGATACCATAGCACGATTGATTACTTTTTGAAAGTTTCTCCATTGTGTGTAATCAAGTGCCACAGCTAATTCTCTTGCACTCCAATACTCCGAACCATCTTCACGCACTTTTTTAATATCTTCAAATCTTTGATATTCTTTTGCTATCAGTTTGCTCATTTTCCTGCCTCCGTATTTTGTGAAATCATCGGAAATTTGTTGCGATTTTGGACTTTACTCTATAACCAAGGGAAATTATCATATCGAGGTTATAATATGTAATGCTATAATTTTTGCCGTCAGAAGCAGTTGTTCGGAATTTCCGAACAACTGAATTTTCGTCAAGCTCCTGTTCTTCAAAAATGTGTTTTATATACTCGCTGATATTTGATTTACTTGTCTGATACAAATCACATAACTGTGCTTGTTTCAGCCATACTGTTTCATCTTCTATTTTAACTTCAACATTAGTCAAGCCCGTCATCGGATTGACAAATTAATACTTCGCCGTAATTCTCCATTACGTTCACGTCTTTTTTACACTTTTGTCAGCAAACACACGCACTCGCAATGAGCCGTTCTCGGAAACAAATCGACCGGTGTGGCTTCTCGGATTTCATAGCCGTGTTCTTTGAAAATTTCGCAATCCCGTGCAAGCGTTGCGGGGTCGCAGGAAACGTATACTACCCTTTCGGGCGAAAAATCGGCTATAGTTTTAATCAGCTCTGATGTCAGTCCCTTCCTCGGCGGGTCAACTATTACGATGTCGGCTTTAATTCTTTTATTTTTTAAAATTTCCGCAGCCGCAGGTGCATCTCCGCAAATAAATTCAGCATTTGTTCTTCCGTTTATTTTTGCGTTTTCCCTTGCATCCTCAACAGCCTGCTCAACAATTTCCACACCGATGAGCTTTTCGGCACTTTTTGAAGTACACAAGCCGATAGTACCTGTTCCGCAATAAAGGTCAAGCACGGTTTTGCCGCTTATGTCACCCATATATTCATACGCTTTTTTGTAAAGCTTTTCCGCTTGTTTTTTGTTTACCTGATAAAAAGACAGCGGAGAAATTTTGATTTTCGTATCGCACAAAATATCGGTTATATACCCTTTTCCGTAAAGATTTACACAATTCCCGCCGAGAATTACATTCGTTTTTTCGCTGTTTACATTTATAATTATACTTTTGACCTGAGGGAACTTTTCGTTGATTATTTTGACAAGCTCCTCCGTGTTTTTTATCTTTTTCGTTGCCGAAACGAGAGTGAGCATAATTTCTTCGGTAGCTTCGGCAACACGCAAATAAATGTGCCTTAAAGTTCCTTTGCCTGTTTTTTCGTCAAAGGCTTCTATTTTATTTTTCTCTGCCCACAAACAAACCTCTTTTACAATCAGCGAAAATATTTTCGGTTGCAAAAGGCAATCTTCACATACAGTTATTTGGTGAGTTCTTGCCTCATAAAATCCGCACAGCAGCTTTCCGTTTTCGCTTTTAACGGGAAACTGTGCTTTGTTTCTGTATCTCAATGTGCTTTCTGCGGAAATTATCGGTTTTAAATTTATGTTTTCAAAATGTCCTATTCTTTCAAAGCAGTCACGGACATTTTTTTCTTTTATTTCAAGCTCATCATTATATGTTATGTGACGGTAAACACAGCCGCCGCATTTTTTGAAAACGGGACAATCGTTTTCCTGCCGTTTTGATGACGGAACAATAATTTTTTCTATCTTTCCTATCGAATAATTCTTCTTGGATTTTATAATTTTAATTTCAAGCTCGTCACCCGTTACAGCACCCGCAACGAAACAGACAATTCCGTCTATTCTGCAAATGCCGAAGCCGGAAGAATTAATAGATGTTATGTTTACCTTATGGCAACTGTTTTTTACCAGCATAATATCTCTCCGAATAAAAAAGCGGAGCCAATTTACTCAGCCCCGCTTTACCAAAATTACTTATTTCTTTATTGCAGCAATAATTTCTTTAAATAAATCCGAAAAACCTCTGGGGCCGACTATTGCATCAACAACCGTATTAAGAGCGTTCAAAATGAAATCGAGAACATTGTCGAGAACCGAAGGCTCGGAGGGAGCGTTGTAATATCCGACTTCAACAAGGCAATCGTAAAGAGCCTTTATAATCTTATCGTCCTCGTCACGGTCGTTGATTGTTCTTTCAACCATCGCTTCCGCATCCGCAAGAGCTTTTGTGAGCTTTTCCGTCTGTGCGGAGGTAAGAGTTACATCTTCATTTTCACCTGCCAAAATCGCTTTGGCTGCGGGGATATAATCTCTTACAAGCTTCTTGACATCTCTTGATTCGTTAAACTGCGGGAAATCAGCCGAATCGTTAACGGATTTTATCTCGTTGTAAACGATTGCGTAGCAAAGCTCAAGTGCCGTATCGTTCCACGTAAGCTCATGCGTTTGGCTTTCAAAGCACCACGTTGTTTCGGGGAAATAAGAGGTTGAAACGTCAATTGAACCGTCGGGTGAAATGTGGTTATGGTTTTTGTCGGTACATACGGGATTTTTCGCAACATAATCCACGGCAAGCTTTTTGCCTGCGGGAGCGTATGTAACGCCGACACCTGTTGAGCTTATCTGAATAATTTCATCCGAGTTTGTTGTATCGGAGGTTGCAAAGAATTGGAAGAACAGGAAATCGGAAGTTTCCTGACCGAATTCCATATTGTATCCGCAAATGAAATAGAACTCAACACCGTACTTATCTCTGCAATTGTAAAGGGTGTTTTTAAGCTCGCCCTGCGCCTTGTGATATTTGTCGGTTTCAGCCTTGATAGCTTTCATATCATCGCCGGAAAGCCACTTTTTGGCAACCTCATCATATCTTTCATAAGGAACAAGAGAGAAGAACGATGTGGTTTTGCAAATAAGCTCTTTAATCAAAGCGGAAAGAGCTTCGTCAATAAATTCTCTGAGAACCGGCTTCGGGAAAAGACGAAGAGCAATGTTTACAAGGTTTCCGTAAGGTTCGCCCACAAGCTCTGCGATAACACCGTTGTAGAGCATTTCGGGTGCATCCTCGTCATAATCGAGCATAAGCAAATCGGCAAAAACGTCACTTCCGTTCCATGCGCCGACAATGCTGATAACCTTTTCGACATCATCTTCTGCGGCATATTCGGAAAGATATGCACTTACAACCGTGGCACCCATACTCATGGGAATAAGGATAACCTTTTCCGCACCGGTTTCTTTCTGAACAACGTTTTTGATAAAATCGTTCAAGCCAGAAGCTTCTTTATATGTATACGAAAATGCAGAATAGTTGTAGCAGAAAACATTCTCTGCACCGATTTCGTCAATCAAATCCTGGCAGGGGATTCTCTTTAAAAATATTTCTTTGCCCGTTTTTCCCGCTTCACCGTACATTTCTTCATAATTTGCTACGGATGTTTGGAAATTCGGAGTTTTTACGTTTGCGGGGGGATTTCCGTTCTCGTCAAGCACACAGTTTTTTAAAAGAACCTTCATCAAATCGTTGAGAGATTCCTGCGAAACGAGATTTTTGCCCACAAGAAGTGTAAGCACCAGCGGAACGGCGGCTTTGGCAAGGGTAACAATATCCTTTGCGTCAAAGTCCGTATTCACACCGATAAGATTCCAATGGGAATCGATGCTTCCGTCCTCTTTATAAGCATATGTTTCGGACTGTCCGATACCGGGGATAAAAACAACGGGTGTGTAGCTGCCGTTGTTGTTCTGTGCAAGCTCGGCAACATCTGACATCGATTCGACTTCTTCCGTTGCGAAAGCACTTGTTGCACCGGCAATTGCAAATGTCGAAATAATAATTGCGGCACAAAGTATAATGGAAATTACTTTTTTCATCTTTCTTTCCTCCTATTAATCAAGGATAATTTTATACTTGTAAATGATAACATATTTGAATGTAAAATTCAATACATTTTTATTTAATTTTCAGGCAATTTGCCTTGAATTTCATTCCCAATTTTTCCACACATCGGGGCAGTAGCCGAGCGTTGCCTGTTTTCCGTTTCTTACAATCGGAGTTTTAAAAAGCGTCTGATTTTCAAAAAGCTTTTCTTCCTTGTCACTTTCGTTTGCAAGGTATTCTATAAACAAATCCTTATAAAACTTTGAAGTCTTATCGATTAAATCGTCAAAATCAGCTTTTAAGGCGGTTTTAATATTTCTGTATTCGCCGGCACTCATAGGATATTTCGAGATATCAACCATCTGCACTTTTATCCTGCGTTCCTTAAAATATCTTTCCGCCTTTTTTGTATCAAAGCATTTCGGCTTGCCGTAAATTTGTATATTCATATCTGAAATCCTCCCGAATGTTTTTCTTGATAATTATACCCGTTAGTGGTAAAATTGTAAAGAGAATATTGCAAAAGAGGTGATAGTTATATCCGTAAAAATAGAAATGCCGGATTATGCGAAAAAAGCCGTGAAGGTGCTTAATGACAACGGCTTTGAAGCTTTTGTTGTGGGCGGATGTGTCCGTGACGGAATTATGAAAAAAAATGCAAACGATTGGGATATGACAACCTCTGCCGAGCCGCAGCAGACGCTTGATGCTTTCAAAGACTACCGCACAGTGCCGACAGGCATAAAGCACGGCACGGTGACTGTTTTAATCGACTCTCATCCGCTTGAAATCACAACATACAGAGTTGACGGGGAATATACCGACAACCGCCGTCCCGACAGTGTGAAATTCACCCGCGATATCGAAAATGATTTATCCCGCAGAGATTTTACCGTCAACGCAATGGCTTATAACGAACAAGACGGTCTTGTTGACCTTTTCGGCGGCTCGGAGGACATCGAAAACAAAATAATTCGCTGTGTCGGAAACCCCGACAAAAGATTTCGTGAAGACGCTTTGAGAATTATGCGTGCCATCCGCTTTGCTTCAACGCTCGGTTTTGAAATTGAAGAAAAAACCGCCGAAAGCATAAGGAAAAACAGACATCTGCTTAAAAACATCTCATCGGAAAGAATAAGAACGGAGCTTGAAAAGCTTCTTCTCGGTGACAGTGCCGAAAAAATTCTGACGGATTTTTCGGAAGTGATTTTTGAAATTATTCCCGAATTGAAAGAAACCGAAAACACAACCCAAAACTGTCCCTATCACATTTATAACGTATGGCAGCATATTGTAAAAAGCGTTGCCGCAAGTCCGAAAAACAAATATATACGTCTTGCAATGCTTTTGCACGATATTGAAAAGCCGAAAGCAAAAACAACGGATGAAAACGGCTGTGACCATTTTAAAGGTCACGCACCGTGCAGTGCGAAAACGGCAAACTTGATACTTAAAAGATTAAAATACGATAACAAAACCGTGTCGGTTGTGACCGATTTGATTCTGCACCACGATGACAGACTTTACAATTCACCGCAAAACATAAAAAAACACGCATCTAAATTCGGGTTTGAATTTTTATATCTCTTGGACGGTGTTTCCCGTGCGGATATTCTTGCACAAAATCCCGAAAAATCGGACAGAATTTTGCTCTGTGACAAATATACGGAGCTTCTGAAAAAAACGGAAGAAGAAAACGTATGCCTTAAAATTTCCGATTTGGCAATTGACGGAAACGATTTGATTTACCTCGGTTTTAAGGGAAAAGAAATCGGAAAAATTCTCGACTTTTTACTTGAAAATGTGATTGACGGCAAAATAAAAAACGAAAAAGAAGAGCTTATAAAATTATCAAAGGAGTGTCTGATATGAAATACAAAATTATTATGTTTTTCAAAAAAATCATTTGCACGGTTATGTCTTTTTTGATGTCCGTTTTCGCTCCCGCCGTGTCGGACGAAGCGGAAAAACCCGAAAGCAATACCGTCGGAATTTTCGACACCGACACTTCCGATTATACCCTTGACATCGACGCTTCGGAAAAGGTCAGAGAAATCAGCGATTTGCTTTTCGGAATTTTCTTCGAGGATATAAATTTCGCCGCAGACGGAGGTCTTTATGCCGAAAAGGTAGTTAACCGTTCGTTTGAATACACAGAGACGGCAAAGGGAAATCATCTCCACGGATGGGAAACGGTAGGCAATGCCGAGGTCGAAATTAAAACAAACGATAAGGAAAACGGACTTAACGTAAACAACACAAGCTATGCGGTAATTTCAAATTACGGCACTGCCCCTGCCGGCATTGAAAACGGCGGCTTTCTTGACGGGATGAGCCTTGAAAAAGGCGAAAAATACAATTTTTCCGTCTACGCAAAGGGAAACGGCACAATCACCGTTAACCTCTGTGAAAACGGAGATATAATTTCAAGCGGAAAAATCGAAGATGTTTCGCAAAATTGGGAAAAATATTGTCTTCCCCTCTCCTCCGATATTTCGGCAAGCTCCGGTGTTACCTTACAGGTTTTGGTAAACGGAAAGGTTTGTGTTGATATGGTTTCGCTTTTCCCCGAAAACACCTATAAAAATCGGGAAAACGGTATGCGGAGTGACCTTGCAAAAATGCTTGAGGAGCTGCAGCCCCGCTTTTTGCGTTTTCCCGGAGGCTGCGTTATAGAGGGAAACGACGAAAGCACGGCTTATGATTGGAAAGATTCCATAGGCGTTGACGAAAACGGAAATCCGCTTTTGTTTGACGGAAAGTACGGTGATGTTGCGGCAAGAAAGCAAGGAACAAACATATGGACAAATCTTTCCGCAACAGATGACCCGTATCCGTGTTTTATGAGCTACGGTTTGGGATTTTACGAATATTTTCTTCTTGCGGAGGATATCGGAGCTTTGCCCGTGCCTGTTATAAACTGCGGACTTTACTGTCAAATGAGGGGCAAGGGCGGTGTTGACACCGAAAGCGAGCTTTTTGAAAAATATGTCAAAGATATGCTTGACCTTGTGGAATTTTGCAGGGGCGGCGCAGACACGAAATGGGGAAAGGTTCGTATATCTATGGGACACGAAGAACCTTTCCGATTGAAATACATAGCTGTCGGCAACGAAAACGAGGGCGAGGAATATTACGAAAGATACACTGCCTTTCTTGACGCTTTTAACAAAGAAAAAGAAAAAAATCCCACGCTTTACGAGGGTATCGAGCTTATTTATTCGGCAGGTGCGTCCGATGCGACACACGGTGCAAA
This sequence comes from uncultured Eubacteriales bacterium, assembly GCA_964474295.1. Classification (GTDB taxonomy): domain Bacteria; phylum Bacillota; class Clostridia; order Oscillospirales; family Acutalibacteraceae; genus SIG575. Next base: position 30,956 of record CAYYRN010000006.1, on the reverse strand, counting down.
TTACATAAAATCATACGAATACGCAAAAGCTTTTCTCAAAGAACATCCCGAACTGAACGTTAATGATTTTGCGGGTGCGACAGACCAGCATTATTATAACGAACCGGAATGGTTTTTGGAAAACACGGATTACTATGATGAAAAAAATTACAAGAGAACGGTCGATGAAATGACCGACACAAATTACGGCGGTACAATCGGAGTATTTCTCGGTGAATATGCCGCAAAGTCAAATACACTGCGTGCCGCACTTTCGGAAGCGGCTTATATGACCGGACTTGAAAGAAACGGCGACATTGTTAAAATGGCAGCTTACGCTCCGCTTTTCGGAAATTTGACCGCAACGCACTGGTCACCGAACCTTATTTGGTTTAACAACAGTCAGGTGACAGGCTCCGTTAACTATTACGTTCAGAAAATATTTTCTTTAAACCAAGGCACTGACCTTTATTCTTCTTCGCTTAAAGGGGCTGAGGTTGAGCAAAAAAATCTTTCCGGCAGAGTGGGTGTGGGAACGTGGTACACCGCAGCGGAATTTGACAACGTTAAAATAGTAAACAACGAAAGCGGAGAGGTTCTCGGCAAAGACAACTTTAATTTTCCGAACTTTTGGTGGAATTGGGAAAACGCAAATGACGGAAATTATAAAATAAAAAACGGCAAGCTCGTTCACAACAGCACCGATATGAAATATTCAAACATCGGTGATGCGGCTTATTTCGGAAAAAGCGAATGGACAGATTACACCTACACCGTCGAAGCCACAAAAACAGACGGCAGTGAGGGATTTATAATACCTTTTGCCGTGCAGGATAAAGATAACAACTGGTTTTGGAATTTGGGCGGATGGGATAACACCGTTTCCTGCCTTCAACAAGTTAAAAACGGCAACAAAACCGATATGATTATCGGCACGGTAAAACCGTTCACGGCTGAAACGGGAAGAACCTACAAGCTTAAAATAACCGTAAGCGGAAGAAACGTAAAGTGTTATGTCGATGACGAGCTTTACATCGATTACACTACCGGCTCCGATTCCGAAGCCGAAGCATACCAAGTTGTAAGTACGGACGAAACGGGCGATATAATAATTAAGATTGTGAACGTTACCGAAAAAAATAAAACCTTTGCGATAAACGTAAGCGGTGCCGAAAACATAAAAAATACCGCCGCCGTTTATCAGGTAGCGGGCGACAGCTATAACAACGATAATATTTTAGGTCAAAAAGAGGACTGTATTATGGAGGAATTTTCACTAAGCGGAGTAAGTGAAAAATTTAATTTCACAGCACCCAAATTATCCGTAACGGTCATCAGACTTCATACAAAATAATAAGCAAGATTTATAAAAAACATCCCGCCGATGTCTTTCGAGTTTATTAAAAGACATCGACGGGGATTATTTTGTGCTGTTTTTAAATTTTAACCGATATTATACAATACCCTGAGCGAGCATAGCATCCGCAACCTTGAGGAAGCCTGCGATATTAGCACCTGCAACAAGGTTGCCCTTGGAGCCGTACTTTTCTGCGGCATCCGCACAAGCGTGGTAAATGTTTACCATAATGCCCTGAAGCTTTGAATCAACTTCTTCAAATGTCCATGAATATCTCATTGAGTTCTGGCTCATTTCGAGTGCCGATGTTGCAACACCGCCGGCATTGGAAGCCTTTGCGGGAGCAAAGAGAATACCTGCGGACTGGAATGCTTCGATAGCTTCGGGAGTTGACGGCATATTAGCACCCTCCGCAACCGCCATAACACCGTTTGCAAGAAGTGCTTTTGCACCGTCAAGGTCAAGCTCGTTTTGTGTAGCACAGGGAAGAGCAATGTCGCACTTAACAGTCCAAATTCCTCTGCAACCCTCATGATATTCAGCTTCGGGATGAGTTGAAACATATTCTTTAATACGTTTTCTTTCAACCTCTTTAATCTGCTTAACAGCAGCGAGGTCTATACCGTTTTTATCGTAAATGTAACCGTTTGAGTCGGAAAGTGCAACAACCTTACCGCCGAGCTGTGTTGCTTTTTCCGTTGCATATATCGCAACGTTGCCCGAACCGGAAATAACAACTGTTTTGCCCTCAAAAGAAGAACCGTTATCCTTGAGCATTTCGGCAGTGTAGTAGCAAAGGCCGTAACCCGTTGCTTCTTTTCTTGCAAGGCTGCCGCCGTAAGGAATACCTTTGCCGGTGAGAACGCCCGTGTATTCATCACGAAGTCTTTTATACTGACCGAAAAGATAACCGATTTCTCTTGCACCTACGCCGATGTCACCTGCCGGAACGTCTGTGTCCGCACCGATATATTTTGAAAGTTCTGTCATAAAGCTCTGGCAAAAACGCATTACTTCGTTATCCGACTTGCCCTTGGGGTCAAAGTCACTGCCGCCCTTACCGCCGCCGATGGGAAGACCTGTGAGCGAGTTTTTGAAAATCTGCTCAAAGCCGAGGAATTTGATAATTCCTTCGTAAACCGAGGGATGGAAACGAAGACCGCCCTTGTAAGGGCCGATTGCACTGTTAAACTGGATTCTGAAACCACGGTTTATTTGAACGTTGCCGTTATCGTCAACCCACGGAACACGGAATTTGATGATTCTTTCCGGCTCAACGATTCTTTCGACAATACCCGCTTTTACATAGTCGGGACGTGCTTCGATAACAGGCTCGATTGTTTCGAGAACTTCTTTTACCGCTTGATGAAATTCGGGTTCACCCGGATTTCTTTTCTTGACAGTTTCATAGATGTTTGAAAGGTACTCATTCATATTATTTACTCCTTTTCTTTTGCACAAGGACGAAATAAAACGCCGAAGTACATAATTAAAATAACTGTAATCATATTCTATGATGTGAATATTAAAAAAATGTTGCGAAAAAATTACTGTTTTGTGAACAATGAATTTTTTCGCAACAAATCTTTCAAATTATTTTATTCTTCCGAATTTATTTTAGCTTCTGCAACAACTTTTTGCGAAATATTTGCAGGAGCGTCTTCGTATCTTGCAAATTCTATCGAGAAATGACCTTTACCGTGAGTAACCGAACGAAGCACTGTTGCAAAATCGCCCATTTCGCTCATCGGCACGTCTGCGACAATCTCACTCATCTTAGGCTCATCCGACGGGCCCATACCGAGAACACGACCACGGCGTTTTGTGATATCGCTCATAATATCGCCCATTTTATAATCCTGCATGTAAGCTTTGAGTGTGCCTATGGGTTCCTGAATAGTAACCTGTGCGTTGGGCATTGCGTTTTTGAAAGCTAAGCTTGCGGCTGTTTTAAATGCCATTTCGGAAGAATCCACGGGATGATAAGAACCGTCATAAAGCACAGCCTTAACGCCTACCATCGGATATCCTGCAAGGAATCCTCTTGCAACACTTTCACGCAAACCTTTTTCGACTGCGGGGAAGTAGTTCTTGGGAACAGAACCGCCGACAACCTCGTTTGCAAAAACAAGATCCATTTCTTCGCACGGCTCAAACCTAATCCACACGTCACCGAACTGTCCGTGACCGCCCGACTGCTTTTTGTGTCTGCCCTGGGCTTCAACCTTTTTGCGGATTGTTTCCCTGTAAGCAACTTTCGGAATTGCAAGGTCAACCTCAACACCCATTCTTGCAAGCTTGGAAACCACAACATCAAGGTGCTGTTCACCGAGACCGGACAAAATCTGTTCTCTCGTTTCCGGCTCTATGCCGAATTTGATAACGGGATCTTCGTGCATTATTTTAACCATACCTGCGGCAACCTTTTCTTCCTCGCCCTTTTTACGGACTTTAACGGCTCTTGAAAGGCAAGCCGACGGGAAGGTTACACCGTCAAGGAAATAAATTTTCTTTTGTTTGCAAAGGGTGTTGCCTGTTCTGAAACCGCCCAGTTTTGCAACAACACCGATATCACCTGCGGGTATGCAGCCTGTTTCCTCCTGCTTTGAACCCTTAACAAAAATGATTTTACCCATTTTTTCAAGCTGTTCTTTATTTGCATTGTACGGCTGCACATCGGGAGTTATTTTACCGCTTACAACTTTAAAGTATGACATTTTGCCGACAAACGGGTCTGTAACGGTTTTGAAGCATATTGCCGCAAGGTCGCCGTTTTCGTCACATTCAAGACGAACCTCGTTACCGTCGGCATCTTTTGCAATTTCGCCCGCCGCCTTCTTTGCCGAAGGAACATCATAAACCATTGAATCGAGAAGCAGGTCTACCGCCTCCATATTATAGCCGGAGCAAGCGTAAACGGGAACAACGCTGTTGTCCGCAACACCGGCACTTAAACCTCTGAGGATTTCTTCCTGAGTAAATTCCTGACCTTCAAAGAATTTTTCCATAAGGTCATCATCAGCCACAGCTACGGATTCAATGAACGCATCTCTTTTTGCATTTATTTCGGCATCATCGGGCATATCAACTTGAGTGGCAACGCCGTTTTCGTATGTAAAAGCTTTATTTTTAACGAAAGATACATAACACTTAACCTTATCGTTTTCAAAATAAGGCACAACAACGGGACAAATCGCTTTGCCGTATTCTTCCGTAAGTGCATTGATTGTTTTGTTGTAATCGGCATTTTCCGCATCGCACTTTGTTATTGCGATAATTTTGCTGATGTTTCTTTTTGTTGCGGCTTTAAAAGCTTTTTCCGCACCTACATCAAGAGCCGAACCTGCCGCCGTAACGATAAGCGCACAATCAGCCGCACGCATACCCTCGCTCATACCTCCGGCAAAATCGAAGAAACCGGGTGTGTCGATAATGTTAATTTTTGTATCCTTCCATTCAACCGCTGCCATTGCCATTGAAACGGATGATTTTCTTTTCTTTTCTTCCGCATCAAAGTCAAGCACTGTGTTGCCGTCTGCAACTCTGCCAAGCCTGTCAGTTGCCTTTGCAAGGTAAAGCATTGCTTCGCAAAGAGAAGTTTTTCCACGTCCGCCGTGACCGGCGACTACGATATTTCTAATATTTTCAGCATTATAGGCTTTCACCTAAATTCCTCCTTTGTATCTTTTCTTTACTGCACATAATAAATTAATTTTGTTTTGCAGCCGTAATACTCGTTCATTATAGCACGCATTTTGGAAAAATTCAATAATTTTTTTCAATAAATGTTAAAAAAATTATATATTTTCCGCAATTTTATACAAAATTTAACGTTTTTACCTTTCTCGCAAAAATAAAAAACGGTATGCTCCCCAAAGACAAACACTTCAAGGTGCATACCGCAAACCGATTTTACTTGCTTTTCGGCTTTGCCACAAGCGACACAGCAAGACCGCTTAATATCGCAGCGGTGATGCCCGCCGCACCCGAAGACAGCGGCCCTGTTATAACGCCGAGCCATCCCTCTTCGGCAATTTTTTCTTTTGTTCCCTGAACAAGCACGTTGCCGAACCCCGTAAGCGGAACCGTGGCACCGCAGCCTGCCCATTCGGCAAAAGGCTTATAAATTCCCACAGCCGAAAGAATTACACCCAAAACGACAAAAGCAACAAGAATCCTCGCAGGTGTAAGCTTTGTCAAATCAATCAAAAGCTGGCCGACAACGCAAATAAGTCCGCCGATGACAAATGTTTTTATAAAAGAAATTAAAATATCCATAAAAAACCCCTTTCCGATATCACATTTATTATGCACCGAAAAGGGGGTAATATTTATTTACATTTTCGCTCTGACGGATGCCACGGTTGTAAGCAACACGGAAATTAAAATTTCAATCAAAACAACCACTCCGCAGGACATAACGGAAAGCTTGCCGCTTATTGCGAAAATTCCCGTAACAATAAGTGCCAGCAGCATCAAAACAACCTGAACAACAAGCGTCATTTTAATGCTTCCCGAATAAGAAATTGCGGATGTAAGTGTTTTGAAAAACGATTCGGGAGTGCCGTCGTGGATAAGCTTTGCCGGTGCCGATTTACGCATACGGTTGATGTATCCGTCAAGCAAACCGCCGTCATAATCTCCCACAACCTTGAAGCTTTCTCTCGGCAAATTAAATTCAAGAGAAAGAAAATCTTCATCAATGTTGCAATCGTTCGTTGTGACAACAATTGTTATACCGTTTTTGTCGAGCTTGCCGAGATATTTTTTCATTTCTTCGTTCTTTGCATATTCGACAACGAGCATTGCCGCAACCTTGCCGTCAATTGCAATGTAAAGAACTTTTTTTCCTTCTTTCAGGCAGGCAATTTCCGCACCCTTCGGGGGTGCTTCCATATTGTGGTTAATTAAAAGATTTCTGTTTCCTACAAAAACCTTTTCGCCTCTTATCCAACCGGAAAGTCCGAGCCTTTCCTCATAGCACAGGTCTTCGACCTCCGGCAAAAGCTCCGCTTTATCGCCTATAATCGCTTTATCGAAAACGTGTGCCAACGGGCCTCTCGAATTCATAAGCATTGCGGCGGCATACAGTATTATATCGTCAACTCTTACCGTGCCGTAATCCTTCATACCGTGGAAATTGCATTTTCCGACATCGAACAAATCGGTTGAATTGACAACAACGGCATTTGTTTTTTCAATGTTTAATGTTGAAGAATATCCCGTAATACAGGCATTCTTTTTGCCGAGATTTTTGTTAAGAGAATAAAGCGATATATTAAGTGCCGGCAGGAGCGAAACGGGATAGCTCAAAAGCAGACACACCGTAAACGAAGAAAAAGCAAACGGAACGCTTTTGTTTACAATTCCCGATATCACGGCAATTATCAAGGATAATATCGCCGCAGCGGGGAAGAAAATTTTCACAAATCTGTCCGCGGGATTTTGAGAAAACGAATTTGCGATAAATCCCGACGGGAAAGCGGTTTTGCAGGAATATTTTAAATCGGGATTTGTTCCGGCAAAAATCCGTGCAATGTTTTCGGCTGTTTCTTCGTCATCTATTTTCTGAACGGTAAACAAATTGTTCTGCCTTTTTGCCGTAGCGCATTTAAGTGCGTTTATGGCTCTGCTTAACTCAAAAATTCTTCCGATACAGTTTATAATCACGCTCACAAGTACAGCCGAGGTGTAAATCGGAAACATTTCCCCGACAAGCGACAAATCAAAAAACATTACGGCAGAGGTGATAACCGAAACAAAAATCAAAACGGTAACGGCAGAATCGACGTTAAAGCTTTTTTTGATAAGCCCTTGAAGTCCGGGCTGCGTTACGGAAGAACCGAAAACAAAAGTCAACAGCATTGCGGCAAGCGACAAACTCACCGTTACAGCCGACTGCACATCGCCCGAAACCACCTGTGCGGCATCCAGTACAATTTGCACAATTACGAAAACGAGAGTCAATGCCGTCATCGCAATCAGTCCGAAGACGGAGCGTCTGCGTTTATCGTAAAGCTCTTTGAACACCTGCGGTCTTTCGTTCGGTGTTGTGTATTCGGTGAACTTTTTGTTTTTTTCCTGAACAAACGATTTTTTGAACATGGTAAAAAACGATTTCGGATCATTTTCATCGCTCAAAACCATATATTCTTCTTCGTCGTATTTTCCCTTTTCGGGCGAAAAATAATTCGGGTCGATGTCATCATAGTCATCGGGAAGACTTGTCATACGGAAAAGATTTTTCTTTTCCTCCCTTGTGCGTCTTAAATTTTCTTTAACCTCATCCGCATCTACTTCTTTCGGAGTAAAATCTTCCTCGGCAAAGCCCTCAAATCTCATCTGACCTTCTTCGTTTTCGGTGCGTTGGGAGGAAATATAAATATCCTCCGTTTTCGGATTTTCACCGATAACCTTTGTTTCATCGTGTGAGGAACGTGCCACCTGCTCAAAATCAGATAATTCGTCGATGAAAATCGTGTCATCGAGTTCTTCGTCTTCTTTAATTTCTATTTTTTCCGTTGCGGGAGCTTCCGTGACAATATAATCCTCACTGTCTATATCAAAACGTTTTTCACGCTTTCTTTTCTTTTCCTCTTTTTCTTTTTCAACCGTTCTCTGTCTGCGTAAAATTTCGTTGAAATCTTCTTCTTTTTTCTTCGCATCGAAAACAGCCTCGCCGTACTTTTCTTTTACGGTTTCGAGAGCGGATTCCCTGACCTCGGCTCTTTCGGCTTTTCTGCGGCTGAGAATTTTCGAGTTTTTGAAAATATCCTTTATTTTCAGATAATCTCCCCTGTCAAAGGTTCCGTCATAGACTACTTCGTTCTGCTGTTCATATTCTTCTTTTGCAAGAGCTTCATCTATCGCACGGAACTCACCGTCGGGGCGTGCTTCGTTTATGCTTCCCTCAATCGAGGAAAAATTTTCGTCATCAAAATTCTCCGAAAAAGAAGAAAAATCTTCAAATTCGTCAGGCTCTTTATTTTCCGTTTTGGATGCTAAATCCTTCTCGTATTTTTCGGAAAAATAAACGGCATTTTCGTCATAAACTTCTTCGGAATTTTCTTCGACATTGCCGCCGAATTTATAATTTTTCGGTTCCTCATACTCCTCGTATTTATCATACTCGAAGTCATCCCCCGCCTGTTCGATATCGGGAAGTCCGTCAACATCTTCTATGAGCTTGTTGATGTCTTCCATCGACCAGTTTTTTACGGGTTTTCCGTCGGAGGTTTCAAATAATTCATCGACAAAATCGGCATCATCCGCTTTATCCATTACCGAGCCGTATTTTTCTTTGTATTTTCTTATATCCGAACCCAATACGTCCATTTCGTCAGACATTTTATCTTACCTCCTTTTTATTTTGCTTTTATGTTGCTTCTTTGACGTGAAATTTCCATCATCAGCACTCCCGCCGCAACAGATGCGTTAAGAGAGGTTATTTTCCCTTTCATCGGCAGCGACACAAGAAAGTCGCATTTTTCTTTTATAAGCCTGCCTATTCCTTTGCCTTCCGAGCCGACAACCAACGCACAAGGGCCGCTGTAATCGACGCTGCACCAATTTTCGCCTTTCATATCCGCACCGTAAATCCAAACTCCGCGTTCTTTGAGCGAATCGATTTCCGCTGCAAGATTTCCCACCCTCGCCACGGGAACATATTCAACCGCACCTGCCGAGGTTTTGCCCACGGCAAACGAAAGCGACACGGAACGTCTTTTGGGAATGATAACACCGTGCGCACCGGCAACCTCCGCAGTTCTTATAACCGCACCGAGGTTGTGCGGGTCTTCAAGCTCATCGCATATGATTATGAAAGGGGCTTCTCCTCTTTCTTCGGCAAGAGCAAAAATATCGTCAACACTCGAATATTCCTTAACGGCACACTTTGCCGCAACGCCCTGATGATTTGCGTTAAAACACATATAATCGAGCTTTTTTACGTCAACTTCCTTTATGACAACGCCTTTTTCCCTGCACGCACGCAAAATTGAAGATACGGAACCGCTTCTTTCTCCCTTTGCTACAAAGAGAGTGTCGATTGTTCTTTCGTTGTTTATTGCCTCAAGCACGGCATTTCTTCCGATTACGAGGTCTTCGGGAATTTGCTTTTTTTCTTTTTCGTCATTTCTCATTTTTCAAAACCCTTACATAAAGTTATTCTTCAATATTTTATCATAAATAATATTTCATTGCAAGAAAAACACCGCATTTTCGCCGTATATACAAATAATTATCATTTTCTTCATAAAGTTACAGCACATAACGACCTTTTTTTCTTTGTAACGATAATATACTTTTCTTTGATAATCAACAAGTATATGTACAGAAAGGTCTGAAAAGCAATGGAAAATTTAAAAAAAGCAGCCGCACATCCGCCAAAACACCGTGAAAAGAAAATAAGCATCAATTCAAAAACCGTCTTGATGTTCACAATTTTCGGTTCACTGGGCATAATTTTGGGACAAGGCTCCGTTTTTGAAACGCTTTATCCTTTCGGTTTTGCGATGATATGCACATCCGCCGGAATTTATTCGTTTGCGGCTTTTGTCGGGACAAGCATAGGCTTGCTTTTTTCACAAACGGGAATATATCTTTTCAGATATATAGTTTGTGCGGCGGCACTGTGGATAATAAGGACACGGTTTCTTTCATCAAAGGTGCGGTTCGGTAAGGTCTGGTTTTTCCCGATGTTCGTTTGCTTTCTCGTTTGCACTCTTACCGGGATTGCGGTGGTTATTCCGACAAAAGGCGGAACGGAAGAAATTTTGACATTTGCAGCAGAGGGCTTTATCGCTTCTCTTTGCACATTCTTTTACAAAAAATGTTACACCGCTTTTTTCAACTTAAAAAACGGTGAAAAAACTTTTTCCTCCGCAGAAATCACCTGTCTTTACATAAGTCTCGCAACAGTCGTCGCATCGCTTGCCACACACGATTTTTACGGTTTTTCGCCCGCAATGTTTTTTTCTTTCTTTGCGATAATTTTCTTTTCACAAGTTCTTTCGGAGGCGGGAGGAGGCATTTGCGCCGCAGCCTGCTGTGCGGCTCTTTCGGGGGCTTTGTCGGGAAATTTCAACATTTTTCCGCTTCTGTTTTCCGGTGCGGTTTGCGGCATTTTTTCTCCGCTCGGAAAAACAGGATGTGCCGTTTCGTTTGTTCTGACTTATGCGACAGTTTCCGTATTTTCGGGAGAAGAATTTGCTTTGCAAAACATAATTTGTCTGATTGCCGCAGTTATTATTTTTATTGCCGTACCGAACAAATTTTATTTAAAGGCATCATCCGTTTTTAAAAAAAGCAGCGTAACTTTGCGTGAAAGCTCTTTCGGCAACGATGTTTCTCAAAAGCTTTCGGGTGCGGCGCAAACCGTTTTGTCCATTTGCGACGGTATGAACAAGGTTTCGGAAAATCTGAAAAAAATAGATTCAAATTATGACCGAAACATTTTTTGCAGAGTAAAGCAGGAGGCTTGTTCCGAATGTGAAAACAGCGAAAAATGCTGGAACACAAGCTTCAAATATACCTTGAGAGGACTTGAGGAGCTGTCCGAAAACTTCCGTGCCGGCAAAGACTTTGACAGCACACCGTTTGCAAAGCTTTTTTTAAGCAAATGCTTAAAACCTAACGAGCTTAAAGCCTCGCTTGTTTACAATTTTAAAAGATATGATGACGCTTTGCAAAACGAAATACGTCTTAATGAAAAACGTTCGCTGATTAGCGAACAGATGAAATGCACAAGCAGTATTTTAAATGAGTTTTCCGAAAAATTCAGCGTTTGTTCGCTTGTGGACAACGAGCTTTCGCAAAAAGTTAAGGAAATTTTCAAATCCTTTTCTATAAGATGCACAAAAGCTCTGTGCATTATCGACACGGACGGAAATATGACAATTAAAATAAGCTGCAAAAAGATAGACGGTGAAATTGACAGAAAAAAATTAAAAAAAGAAATTGAAGAAGCCGCTTTGAGGAAATTTTCCGACCCCGAAATCGACTTTACCGAAAACGGAACATCCGTTATTTACCGCCAAAAGCCGTGGATGAACATAAAAATAGGCAAAATTCAGCTTTCGAGTGAGGAGTCTCCACTTTGCGGAGATTGTCTAAAGGAAAGTCAAGACCGTTTCGGGAACAAAACAATAATAATTTCCGACGGTATGGGTACGGGCGGCAGAGCTGCGGTGGATGCCGCTATGACAGCCGAATATTTCGGCAAGCTTATAGAAAGCTCTTTTAGTTTCGACAATGCTCTTAAAATCGTAAATTCCGTTCTTTCCGTAAAATCCACAAACGAATCTCTTGCAACAATCGATGCCTTGCATCTTAACCTTTTTTCGGGAAAAGCAGAGTTCTTCAAAGCGGGAGCGGCTGTGTCGTTCGTCAGAAAAAACGGAAAATGCTTTCTCATAGAAAGTGCATCTCTCCCCGCAGGAATATTAAGCGATGTTTCTTTTGCAAAAGAAAGCGTTATGCTCTCAAAAGGTGACATTATTGTTATGGTTTCCGACGGGGTTACAAATTATCAAACGGATTGGATAAAAAACGAAATCGAAAGCTTTAACCGTTCCGATCCGGATATTCTCGCACAAAAAATAGCCGGAACCGTGTGTGACAAAAGTCACGGCGAAAAACGTGATGATATAACCGTTGTGGTCGGAATTATGACGGCATAATTTGTTTTTTATGCCGATTAAGCAATTTTGACAACTTATTTCGATAAAAACGTAAATACCTCGTCACTTTTTTTGCAAAGATGTGTTGCAAAACAGCCTCCGAAAATGTTATAATAACTCTTAATAAAAACTCGTATAACAAAAACAACAAAAAGGAGGACATGAGAGTATGGAATATTCGGATAAATTTGTCAAGGAAGGTCTTACGTTTGATGACGTTCTTCTTATTCCGAGAAAATCTGACATTCTTCCGAAAGATGTCAGTCTTAAAACTACGCTTACAAAAAACATAACACTTAACATCCCCCTCATGACTGCGGCTATGGATACCGTTACGGAAGCTAAAATGGCAATTGCGATTGCCCGTGAAGGCGGTATCGGTGTTATTCACAAAAATCTTCCTATGGAAATTCAGGCTTCCGAGGTTGACAGGGTAAAACGTTCGGAAAACGGTGTTATCACAAATCCCTTTTTCCTTTCTCCCGACCATCTTGTTTCGGATGCAGACGCTTTGATGAGAAAATTCAGCATTTCGGGAATCCCCGTTTGCGATGAGGACGGAAAGCTTGTCGGTATCCTCACAAACCGTGACCTTCGTTTTATGACCGACTACAACGTTAAAATCAGCGATGTTATGACAAAGGAAAACCTTGTAACATCCCATGAGGGAACAACGCTTGACGAAGCTCAGAAAATTCTTATGAAGCACAAAATCGAAAAGCTTCCCCTTGTTGACAAAAACGGTCATCTCAAAGGACTTATTACAATCAAAGATATCGAAAAAGCCGTTCAGTACCCCAACACAGCAAGAGATTCTCAGGGCAGACTTCTTTGTGCTGCCGCTATCGGTGCCACGGCTGATGTTCTTGACAGAGCCGCTTGCCTTGCCGAAGCTCAGGTTGACGCTTTCTTTCTCGATTCTGCTCACGGACATTCCGAAAACATTCTCAAAACAGTGTCGAAAGTTAAAGCCGCTTACCCCGACATTGCTCTTGTTGCAGGCAACGTTGCAACGGCTGAAGCAACAAAAGCTCTTATCGATGCAGGTGCGGACTGCGTAAAGGTCGGTATCGGCCCCGGTTCAATTTGTACAACCCGTGTTGTTGCAGGTATCGGTGTTCCGCAGATTACGGCAGTGTTTGACAGTGCAAATGAAGCCGCAAAACACGGTATTCCCGTTATAGCTGACGGCGGTATTAAATATTCCGGCGAAATTGTCAAGGCTCTTGCGGCAGGTGCAAGCGCCGTTATGGTAGGTTCACTTGTTGCGGGTTGTGAAGAAGCTCCCGGCGAGCGTGAAATTTATCAGGGCAGACAGTTTAAGGTTTACCGCGGTATGGGCAGCCTTGCTTCTATGGCAAACGGAAGTAAAGACAGATACTTCCAGGAGGATAACAAAAAGCTTGTTCCCGAAGGAATTGAAGGCCGAGTTCCTTACAAGGGCGCACTTGCCGACACGGTATTCCAGATGATGGGCGGACTTCGTTCCGGTATGGGTTACTGCGGATGTGCCACAATCAGCGAACTTCAGGAAAAAGCACAGTTCGTAAGAATCACAAACGCAGGTCTTGTCGAAAGCCATCCTCACGATGTTCTCATCACCAAAGAAGCTCCCAACTATTCGGGCAACTTCTGAGTTATTTAAAAAATTTCGAGGCTGTAAAAAACTCTCGTTTTTTTACAGCCCCATTTTTTCGGAAACGGAGGTTTTTAAAATAGAAAACAGTAAAATTCAGGAAAACAAAATGGGTGTTATGCCCGTAAACAAATTGCTTATAACAATGTCTTTGCCGATGATAATTTCCATGCTCGTTCAGGCTCTTTACAACGTAGTGGACAGCATTTTCGTTTCGTACATTTCGGAGAACGCTCTGACAGCGGTAAGCCTTGCTTTTTCGGCACAGAACCTTATGATTGCTTTTGCTTCCGGCACAGCAGTCGGTGTTAACGCACTGCTTTCAAAAAGCTTGGGAGAAAAGAACTTCGACCGTGCAAACAAAGCCGCCGAGAACGGACTTTTTCTCGTATTCCTTGAGTACCTCGTATTTCTCGCTTTCGGTATTTTCGGTGTAAAATTTTTCTATTCTCTGCAAACAGACGTCACCGACATCATCGACCAGGGTTACTCCTACCTTTCGATTTGTTCGATTTTCTCTTTCGGCGTTTTCGGTCAAACGATGACGGAGAGACTTATGCAGTCAACGGGAAAAACGATTTACACTATGTTCACACAGGGACTCGGTGCGATAATAAACATTATACTTGACCCGATTTTGATTTTCGGTTTGCTCGGATTTCCGAAAATGGGCATTGCAGGTGCCGCCTGGGCAACCGTAATCGGTCAGATTGCCGCTTTTGTTCTTGCCACCGTACTCAACGCAAAATTCAACACCGACATCAAGCTTTCGCTTAAAAAATTCCGTCCGAACGGAAAAATTATCGGCAGAATTTTCGCTGTCGGTGTCCCCTCGATTATAATGATGGCAATCGGTTCGGTAATGAACTTCCTGTTAAACAAAATTCTTATCACTTTCACCGAAACCGCCGCTGCCGTGTTCGGAGTTTATTTCAAACTTCAAAGCTTTATCTTTATGCCTGTTTTCGGTATGAACAACGGAATAATACCGATTATCGCATACAACTACGGCGCCCAAAAGAGAAAGCGAATGACAAAAGCCGTAAAACTCGGCGTAATTTACGCAATTATGTTTATGTTGGCGGGACTTATTATTATGCAGATTTTCCCGAAACAGCTTCTTTCGATTTTCAACGCCTCGGAGGGTATGATTGAAATAGGTGTTCCCGCACTCAGAACCATAAGCATCTGTTTTGTTTTTGCAGGCTTCTGCATTGCAATCGGCTCTGTTTTTCAGGCACTCGGAAAAGGTACATTATCGATGTTTGTTTCGATTTCACGTCAGCTTATTGTGCTTGTTCCCGCAGCGTATTTTCTTTCGCTTACAGGTAAGCTCGAAAACGTTTGGTGGGCTTTCCCGATTGCGGAAATCGCTTCGGTTATCGTAAGCACGGTTTGCTTCATTTACCTTTACAACAAAATCATAAAGAAAATTCCCGAATAAAAAACTTAAACGATTGAAATGAGCTGTAAGGACTTGATGTTTTTACAGCTCGTTTTTATATTGAAAATTGCTTTTATGTTTGATATAATTAAGAAAAAACGGGAGGCTTTGATTATGAAAATTAAAAAATTGATTTCGGTTTTTGTCGCCGTTGCCGCAGTGCTTCAAATCTTTTGTCTGCCTGCGTTTGCAAAAGAAACTTACCTTTGCGTGACGGATTATTTTTCCGCCGACAGCGGTGAAGATGTTTCCGACAGCATACAGAAGCTTATAGACGAAAACCCGAACAGAACACTGTTTTTCCCTGACGGCGAATACATCGTTTCAAAACCGATTTACACACCGGCTGACCCCAAAAAGAGCGTATCGTTAAAGCTCTCCGATTTTGCGGTGATAAAAGCAACGGGTGAATGGCAAACAGGCGAAGCGATAATTCAGCTCGGAGGCAAAAATCCGTACAACACGGTAGCGGTTGCGGGCAGTAACTATTCACTCGACGGCGGAATAATCGACGGCAACGGAATTGCCGACGGTGTTTCCGTAAACAGCGGAAGAGAAACGGCTGTGAGAAACACTTCAATCAAAAACACCGTTACGGGGCTTCGCATAATGTACGGTGCAAACAACGGCTCGTCAGATGCCGACATAACGGGCGTTAACATAAGCGGAAACGGAAAAACCGAATCTGTCGGAATAATTCTTGAGGGACACGATAACACCCTTACAAACATACGCATCGGCGGTGTTTACACCGGAGTTATACTGCGTTCGGCGGGAAATGTTATGCGAAATATTCATCCGCTTTTCGGTGCGTATAAAAGTGATTTTCAGGGAAGCTGCGGTTTTGTTGAGGAGACGGGAGGAAATTGGTTTAACTACTGTTACAGCGACCAATTCGCAACAGGCTTTAAAACCGTCTGCAACAGTGACAGCGTGTTTTCCGACTGCTTTTGCTATTGGTGGAATTCTACGGACAGCAGCTATACATACACGGGATTTAAAGCTGAAAAGAAATTTAATTCAAACCTTTCCAACTTCAAAATGGGAGGCTTGACAAAAGGATGCAAAAATGTTGTTTTGTCTGTCGGTCAATTCGGCGGAAACGGAATTATCGATAACCTTATTGTCGGCAACACGGATATTTTGACGGATTCAAGCTACAAAGCATATGAAAAATCGGAAAATATTTTCGATGCGATTTCGGTGCTTTTCTGGAAATGCGTATTGCTTGTTAAAACCGCACTTATGTAAAACAAAAAAACAAGACGTAAGGGGCTGAAAAACAAATGTTTTTCAGCCCCTTTGGCCCGCCCGAGAGGATTTGAACCCCCGACCTTCAGAATCGGAATCTGCTGCACTATCCGGTTGTGCTACGGACGGACATCTTTTTTATTTTATCACAATTTTTTATTTATTACAACTTAATTTTGGGAATAAGTTATTTTGTTGCGTATAAAATATAACGAGGTGATTTTTTTGACTGTTAAACTCAAACCGCTTCTTATCAACATTTTTATTCCCCTTGCAGTCGGAGGCTTTTCCGCACTGCTCACATCAGACAGTATGAAAGCTTTCGGAGAGCTTAATCAGCCTCCTCTTTCGCCCCCTGCGTGGCTGTTTCCCGTTGTTTGGTCAATTCTCTACATTCTTATGGGAATTGCGGCTTATCTCGTTTTTACATCAAACGCATCAAAAGATAAAATAAAAAATTCTCTTATTTTTTACGCAATACAACTCATTTTTAATTTTTTCTGGTCACTTATTTTTTTCAATATGCAAGCATATCTTTTTGCTTTTTTCTGGCTGCTGGCAATGCTTGCTTTTATTGTTATTACAACCGTTCTTTTTTACAAAATTTCAAAACCTGCCGGAATTATTATGATTCCTTACATTATCTGGGTAACGTTTGCGGGATATTTGAATTTCGCCATATTTCTTTTAAACCGATAACCGACACCGCCGAACCCCGACAGTGGGATTAACGGCGGTGCTTTAAATTTTATTTTACAGCGGCTTTGTATTTTTCAAAATTTTCCGACCACAATTCGCTGTTTTTCGGTTTGTATGTCGAAACATTTTCGCTTGAAGAAATAATCTTTCTTGCTTCTTTTATGTCTTTGATTTCTCCGTGAGAAATAAGCTGAACCGCAATATTTCCCAAAACGGTAGCTTCTATCGGCCCTGCCTTAACTTCACAGCCGCAAGCGTCGGCTGTAAGCTGACAAAGAAGCGTATCCTTTGTTCCGCCGCCTATGACGTGAATTGCGGGATAATCCTTTTGCGTACATTCTTTGATTTTTTCAAACGTTTCTTTGTACTTCATAGCAAGACTTTCGTAAATACAACGCATTATCTCACCGACTGTTTCCGGTACATATTGGTTTGTTCTTCTGCAAAATTCACGAACTCTTTCGGGAATGTTTCCGTGAGGTACAAATTCGGGAGCATCGGGGTCGATAAAGCATTTAAAGGGTTCGGCTTGCAAAGCAAGCTTTTCAAGCTCGGCATAAGAATAATTTTTGCCCTCTCTTGCCCATTGACGGCGGCTTTCCTGAATGAGCCACAAACCGATTATATTTTTGAGAAATCCCGTTGAAAAATCGTATCCGCCTTCGTTTGTGACATTAATTTCAAACGTGGTGTCGTTAACTACGGGATTGTCAAGCTCTGTTCCGAAAAGCGACCACGTTCCGCTGCTGATAAAAGCAAAATCTCCGTCGGGACACGGCACGGCGCTTATAGCCGACTGCGTATCGTGTTCGCAAACAGCAATTACCGGAACCGGCGAAACGCCACATTCTTCGCAAATTTCGTCGCTTAATTTTCCTACCTTCGTTCCGCTTTTTACTATGGGAGCGAAGATATCTTTTTTTATGCCGAACTTGTCAAGCAAAACCTCCGACCAGGAATTTGTTTTCAAATCAATCATCTGCGACGTGGTTGCGATTGAGTATTCCGTATTTTTTTCGCCCGTGAGCATATATGCGAAAAGGTCGGGCATAAACAGCATTTTGTCTGTTTTTTCCAAAATATGCGGACGTTCTTTTTTCAGCGCAAGCAATTGAAAAATTGTGTTAAGCTCCATAAACTGTATGCCCGTTATGCCGTACATTTCTTTTTTTGAAATGTATTTTTCGGCTTCCTCTATCATTCCGACAGTTCTTTTGTCACGGTAATGTATCGGGTTTTCAAGCAAGCAACCGAACTCATCAAGCAAGCCGAAATCAACACCCCATGTGTCTATTCCTATGCTGTCAAATCCTCCCGCCTGCTTTGCTTTGATTATGCCCTGCTTTATTTCATAAAAAAGACGCAAAACATCCCAATAGGTTGTGCCGTTCACACTTACGGGGTCGTTTGAAAAACGGTGAATTTCTTCAAGTTCGATTTTTCCGTTTTCAAATTTTCCGAGAATTGCCCTTCCGCTTGAGGCACCGAAATCAAATGCAAGAACTCGTGTCAATTTAATCACTCCAATTTATTCGATAACTACACCTTTTTTGATTATGATATTTGCGTAAATTGCCGTCTCACCCGTTGAAACAATGGCATACGCTTTTTTTGCTCTGTCATAAAAATCGAAACGTTCGACAAGCTCAAAATTCTTTTTGCCCTCGTTTTTTTCGACAATACTTTCGTATTCCGCCCAAATGGGAGGTCTGTTTTCTTTGTCTGCGTTATCCATAAGTGCAACGGGTGCATCAACATAAGTGTCAAGAGGATAAAGCTTTAAAATCGCATCGAGAATTGCGGGTACGGAATGTCCGTCACAACGTACAAGCCTCTGTGCGCAGGCGGCTGCGGGAAAATTTCCGTCACCGATTACAAGCTCGTCACCGTGTCCCATTTCCATAAGAATTTTGAGAAGCTCCGGTGGTAAAATTGAAGGAATGTTTTTAAGCATAATGAAAACCCTTTCTTTTTAAAAATTATATTGTTGCGTACATACTGTACATATTGCTGTAAATTCCGCCTTTTTCGATAAGCTCCTTATGTGAGCCTTTTTCAGCTATTCCGTCTTCCGTAAGCACGACAATTTCATCCGCATTTTTTATCGTTGTAAGGCGGTGTGCAACGGTAAGAGTTGTTCTTCCCTTTGCCAAACGTTCAAGCGATTCCTGCACAAGCTTTTCGCTTTCGTTATCGAGTGCTGAGGTTGCCTCGTCAAGAAGCAATATCGGAGGATTTTTCAAAAACACTCTTGAAATGGAAATTCTCTGTTTTTGACCGCCGGAAAGCTTTACCCCACGCTCACCGATGTATGTATCAAAGCCGTTCGGCAAAGCTTTTATGAAATCATAAGCTCCTGCCTGCTTTGTCGCTTCGATTATTTCTTCTTCGGTGGCATCGGGTTTGCCGTAAATTAAATTATCACGCACCGTTCCGCTGAACAAATACACTTCCTGTGCCACAACGCCTATGTTTTTGCGAAGCGAACGCAAGGTAATGTCCTTTATATTTATTCCGTCAACCAAAATTTCTCCGCTTTCGATTTCGTAAAAGTGCGGAATAAGGTTGCACAGGGTTGTTTTTCCTCCGCCGCTGGGGCCTACAAGAGCCATATTTTCGCCCTTTTTCAAATGAAGATTCAAATTGCGTAAAATTTGTTTTTCGCCCTTGACATAGCTGAAAGAAACATCTTTAAACTCAATTTCGCCTTGAACGTTTTCGATATCCACGGCATTTTCGCTGTCGGCAATTTCGGGAATTTCATCCATTATTTCCGTAAATCTTTCAACACCGGTAACACCTCTGCTGAACTGTTCGCTGAAATCCACAATACTTCTTATGGAGCTTAAAAGCGTTGAAACAAGAAGCAAGCTTGCGGCAAAATCGCCCGCCGCTATTTTGCCGTTTTTCATCAGCCACGCACCCATTGCGATAACGGCAATGTACATTGTACCGTTTATCAAACTTACCGTTGCGTGGAACAGGGACATATACTTATATCCTCTGATTTTAACTTTCATATACTCGTCACAATCGGCAAGCAGTTTTTTCTTTTCGGTTTCTTCATTCGTAAACGAACGCACAACCTTAACACCCAAAAGACTGTCTTCAAGTCTTGCGTTGATTTCACCTATTTGGTGTCTGTTTTCTTTAAACGTATCCCTCATTTTTCCCCTTGTTTTCTTTGTAAGAATAATCATAAAAGGAAAAAGTATAAAAACCGCCAAAGCAAAACGTATATCCATTGTTGCGAAGATGTAAAAGCTTGCGAAAAATTTCACAACCGTCATCAAAACCATTTCGGGAAAATGATGCGCCCACTCTGTGACATCAAAAAGGTCGGAAGTCATTCTTGACATTAACTGACCGATTTTTGTGTTGTCAAAATACGAAAACGAAAGCTTTTGCAAATGGTCAAACATATCTTCACGCATTGCGTTTTCTATTTTTGTACCCATTTTATGCCCGAAATAGGATTGACAATAGCTTGCGACACTTTCAACCGCTTTCATCGCAACATATGCCAAACAAACCGTGATTAAAAAATCGTAAGTAATTGTCTTTCCCCTATCCGTAATTTCTCTTACAATCAAAGGCAAAACAATTTCGCTTACCGCTGTTACGGCGGCACATACAAGAACGCAGAGTTCTGTTTTTAAATGTTTTTTTAAATAAGGAAAAAATCTTTTAATAAGAGAAAAGTTTTGTATAAGGTTCTTTTTTTTAACGGATTTTTCCAAAAAAATTTTCCCCCTTTTTTAACTTATCCGCTTATTTTTTCAAGAAGCTTTTTTGATTGTTTTTTCACATTTTCGGGACAGGGACTTCCCAAAGGCTTACGCATTGAAACGCATCTTTCAAGGGAAATTGCTTCGTAAACTCCGTCATCGAACAATTCGCATACTTTTTTGTATTCTTCTATCGGCAAAACATCGAGTGTTGTTCCTTTTTCAATGCAAATCGCAACAAGCTCACCCGTTGCTTTGTAGGCATCACGGAAAGGAAGTCCTTTTGAAACAAGAAAATCGGCACAGTCTGTTGCGTTTATAAAGCCGCCGAGAGCCGCTTTTTTCATATTTTGCGGAATAACCGTCATAGTTTCAATCATCGGGATAAATGCCGTAAGGCAAAGCTTTACTGTATCAACCGCATCAAAAATCGCATCCTTATCTTCCTGCATATCCTTATTGTAAGCCAAAGGCAAGCCTTTCATAAACGCAAGCAGCGTCATAAGGTCGCCGTAAACTCTTCCTGCCTTGCCTCTTACAAGCTCCGCAATATCGGGATTTTTCTTCTGCGGCATAATGCTTGAGCCTGTGGAGAAAGCATCGTCAAGCTCGATAAACTTAAATTCAAACGAACACCAAAGAATTATTTCTTCGCTCATTCTTGACAAATGCATCATAAGTATTGAAATGGCGCTTGCAAGCTCAATGCAAAAATCTCTGTCCGAAACACCGTCAAGAGAATTTTCGGTAGCACCCGAAAAGCCGAGAAGAGCTGCCGTTCTTTCACGGTTTATCGGATAAGTTGTACCTGCCAAAGCACCGCTGCCCAACGGACAAAAATCCATCCTTTTAAAGCAATCCTCAAGTCTTCCTATATCCCTGAGGAACATTTCCCCGTAAGCCAAAAGGTGATGCCCGAACGTTATCGGCTGGGCACGCTGCATATGGGTATAACCCGGCATTACGACATCTGCATATTTTTCCGCCTGTGATGCAATAACTTTTTCAAGCTCTTTTACCTGGGAAATAAGCGAGGTACATTCTTTTTTCAAATAAAGCTTTATATCAAGAGCAACCTGGTCATTTCTGCTTCTTGCCGTGTGCAGTCTCTTTCCGGCAGAGCCTATTCTTTTTGTAAGCTCCCCTTCGATGAAAGTATGTATATCCTCCGCATCGGGGTCAATTTGCAGAGAACCGTCGATTATTTCGCTTTTTATTTTTTCAAGACCGTTTACGATGGCTTCTTTATCTTCATCGGAAATAATACCCTGTTCGCTGAGCATAGTTGCATGAGCGATGCTGCCGTCGATATCTTCCTTAAACATTCTGCTGTCGAATGAAATTGATGAATTAAAATCATTAGTTTTTTTATCCGCTTCTTTTGAGAAACGTCCTGCCCAAAGTTTCATATCGGAATATCCTTTCGCTGTAAAAAATTAAGGGTGAAAATTCTTCACCCTTAATTTTAAAAGTTTTTATTATAATTGTCAAGCAAATACAGGCTTTACGGCTTATTTATTTGCTTCTCTTTCGCTGTCTAGAATGGCTTTAACCTTAATCGGAAGTCCGAAAAGATTTATAAATCCGGCAGAATCGTTCTGATCGTAAACGTCATCCTCATCAAACGTTGCGAAAGCTTCACTGTAAAGTGAGTAGGGAGAAGTTACTCCGGCATTGATGATGTTGCCCTTGTAAAGCTTGAGTTTAACCTCACCCGTAACGGTTTCCTGAGTTTTATCAACAAAAGCGGAAAGAGCTTCACGAAGAGGTGTAAACCATTTTCCGAAATATACGAGGTCGGCAAACTGCTGAGAAATGAGTGCTTTGTAGTGCTGAGTATCTCTGTCAAGGCAGATTGTTTCAAGAACCTGATGGGCTCTGAAAAGGATTGTTCCGCCGGGAGTTTCATAAACACCCCTCGATTTCATACCTACGAGACGGTTTTCAACCATATCTATAAGTCCCACACCGTTTCTGCCGCCGATTTCGTTGAGCTTGCAAACCAAATCCACGGGTTCCATTTTTTCTCCGTTAAGAGCAACGGCTTCGCCTTTTTCAAATGTAAGCGTTACATACTCTGCCTTATCGGGAGCCTGTTCGGGAGAAACGCCGAGTTCAAGGAAGCCGGGTTTGTTGTACTGCGGTTCGTTTGCGGGGTCTTCAAGGTCAAGACCTTCGTGTGAAAGATGCCAGAGGTTCTTATCTTTGGAATAGTTGGTTTCTCTGTTAATTTTAAGCGGAATACCCATTTTTTCCGCATATTCGATTTCTTCGTCACGGGACTTAAATTCCCACGTTCTCCAAGGAGCGATAATTTCCATTTCGGGAGCGAAAGCTTTAATTGCAAGCTCAAAACGTACCTGGTCGTTACCTTTACCTGTACAGCCGTGGCAAATTGCATCAGCACCCTCGGCTTTTGCTATTTCGACAATTCTCTTTGCGATAATGGGACGTGCAAATGCCGTTCCGAGAAGATATTCACCCTCATAAATCGCACCGGCTTTAATTGTGGGATAAATGTAATCCTCAACAAAAACTTTCTTCAAATCTTCGATATAAAGCTTTGAAGCACCTGTGTTAATTGCTTTTTCTTCAAGTCCGTCAAGCTCCGTACCCTGTCCGACATCACCGGAAACCGCAATAACCTCACAGTTGTTATAATGCTCTTTGAGCCACGGAATAATAATTGATGTGTCAAGTCCGCCCGAATAAGCAAGAACAACTTTTTTAATTTCTTTTTTCATCATTAACTGCCTCCAATTTATATTTTTTCTGATTTTCTTACTTGATATACACTATTATACACTTTTTATGCATAAAATCAAGTAAAAATTCATAATTATGCAAAATTTATACACATTTGACATTTACATAAAAAAATAATAAAATAATTGTACACTATTACAACATTTTTTGCAAGGGGATGAGCCGATGAATAAACATAAAAATTTAAGACCGACGCTTTTCGCAGTTCTTCTTGCAATGATTTTCATAATCTTAATCCTTTTTGCCGCCGCAAAATTTACCGAAAGAAAAAATCCCCCCGTTTCAATAAATAATAACGATATAATATCAAAACTCGATTTTTGGGAAGATTCCGACGGAACAACGGCGAAAAACATTGTTTACGAAGAAGACCAAAGCATTTACAAAAGTTCGTTCACAGGGGAATACAAGGCTTATTCTCTGAACCCCTCAGTTGCAAAAATCAGTAAAAACGGCTGGAATCTTTTGCTTTTGAACAAAAATTATATTCTCCCCGATAATTATGAAATTAATTTATCGGAAATAGCCGGCAGCAGCATAAAAATGGATTCCGATGCCGCCGTATATTACAATAAAATGTATATCGAGGCTTCCCGTGAGGGAATTATACTCACCCCTTTTTCAGGTTACAGAACGGTTTCTTTCCAAAGAAAGCTTTTTGAAAACGAAATCGAGGATATTTTAAGTGCCTCCGACAAGGAGGAAAACGATGCCGTAAACGAAGCCGTGAAAAAAGTTAATATACCCGCATCAAGCGAGCATAATGCGGGACTTTCCGTTGATATTATAAGCCGTGAAGAAAGCTTTGCAGAGACGGAAGAATACAAATGGCTTTGTTCAAACGCACATAAATACGGTTTTGTTTTGAGATACCCCGAAGGAAAAGAAAAAATAACGGGTGTTGAATATAAGCCTTATCATTGGCGTTTTGTCGGCATAAATGCGGCAAAGGAAATGAAAAAAAACGGTAAGTGTCTTGAAGAATATTTGTCTTCTTCATTAAAAAAATAATCAGAGGTTTTAATTATGCAATATTTTGCAAAGCATTATGATGTCGCAGTTATCGGGGCAGGTCACGCAGGTATTGAAGCAGGTCTTGCTTCGGCACGTTTGGGATGTCAAACGTGTGTTTTTACGATTAATCTTGATTCTGTCGGCAATATGCCGTGTAATCCTTCTATCGGCGGAACGTCAAAAGGTCATCTTGTTCGTGAAATTGATGCTCTGGGCGGAGAAATGGGCATTGCGGCTGACCTTAACACATTACAAAACAGAATGTTAAACGTGGGTAAAGGCCCGGCGGTACACAGTTTAAGAGCGCAGATTGACCGACGTCTTTATTCGCAATATATGAAACACGCCCTCGAAAAACAGGATAACCTCGAATTGCGTCAGGCTGAAATTACGGATTTGAAAAAAAATGACAGCGGTTTGTGGGAAATGACAACAAACCTTGAAGCAATTTATACCGCAAAATGTGTCATTCTTGCAACAGGCACATTTTTGGGCGGTAAAATTTATGTCGGTGACGTATCTTTTTCAAGCGGCCCTGACGGTATGTTTCCCGCAAACAAGCTTTCCGAGGCTCTTGTAAAGCTCGGTGTTGAAACAAGAAGATTCAAAACGGGTACACCGTCAAGGGTAAACAGACGCAGCGTAAACACGGAAATTCTCGAAATTCAAAACGGTGACGATGAAACAACACCTTTTTCTTTTGATTATAATTCTAAAATAGAAAATACAGAGCCGTGTTATGTTACATATACAAATGAAAAAACAAAAAAAATCATTCTCGATAACTTACACCGTTCCCCTCTTTACAGCGGAAAAATAGACGGTGTTGGGCCGAGATATTGTCCGAGCATTGAAGATAAAATTGTGCGTTTTGCAGAAAAAGAACGCCATCAGATTTTTATTGAGCCTTGCGGAAGCAGTGAAAATACAGAAGAAATGTATTTACAGGGGCTTTCTTCATCTTTGCCTGAAGATGTTCAGCTTTCTTTCATAAGGACGATACCCGGTCTTGAAAATGCCCAGGTTATGAGAACCGCCTATGCGATTGAATATGATTGTGTAAATCCTTTAACACTTAAATCAAGCCTTGAATTTGAAAAATTTGAAGGACTTTACGGTGCAGGTCAGTTTAACGGTTCAAGCGGTTATGAAGAAGCCGCCGCACAAGGGCTTATTGCCGGCATCAACGCCGCAAGAAAAGTGCAAGGCAAAGACGAATTTATCCTCGACCGTGCAAGCTCGTACATAGGAACTCTTATTGACGATTTGGTTACAAAGGGATGCTCCGACCCTTACAGAATGATGACCTCTCGTTCCGAGTACCGACTTATTTTAAGGCAGGATAATGCTGATTTAAGGCTGACTGAAAAAGGTCACGATTTGGGACTTATCAGCGAAGAAAGATATCAAAAATTTTTAAACAAAAAAGAGCTTATCAAACAAGAATTTAAAAGAGTGGAAAAAGTTGTGATTTCTCCCTCCGAAAAATTGAACGAAATACTTGTTTCACGTGGAACAGCACCGATAAAAACAGGTGTAAGATTAAGCGAGCTTATAAAAAGACCTCAGCTTAATTACAAGGTTTTGTCGGAATTTGACACGGAAAAACCCGATTTACCGAAAGAAATTTTTGAACAGGTTGAAATTGAAATTAAGTACGAGGGATATATTAAGCGTCAGCAGGCACAAATAGACGAAATGCGTCGCCTTGAAAACAAAAGGATAGACTTTATTTCGGATTTTAAAGAAATAGTCGGACTTCGTCTTGAAGCACAGGAAAAATTAAATAAAATCAAACCTGCAAGTATCGGGCAGGCATCGAGAATTTCGGGAGTCAGCCCTGCCGATATATCTGTCTTGTTGATTTATCTTTCAACTTTGGGAAAGGATAACAAAAAATGATAATTTCAAAAGAATTGTTTACTGATTCTCTCAAACCTTTTAATATAGAACTTACCGATGAGCAAATAGAAATGTTCGACAAATATGCTTCTTTGCTTATAAAATGGAATGAAAAATTTAATTTAACTGCCATTAAAGACCCAGATTCGATTGTAATTAAACACTTTACCGACAGCCTTACCCTAATGTCAGAAAACGAGATGAAAGGTTCGCTTATAGACGTCGGAACAGGTGCGGGATTTCCCGGACTTCCGCTTTTAATTGCAAATGAAAACCTTGATGTTACGTTCCTTGACAGTACGGGTAAAAGAATCAACTTTATAGAAACCGTTCTTGATGAATTAGGTTTGTTTGCCGATACCGTCAATGAACGTGCGGAAGAAGCCGGAAGAAAAGATTGTTTCAGAGAACAATTTGATTTTGCTACCGCAAGAGCAGTTACGAATTTGAGAGATTTATCGGAATATTGCTTGCCTTTTGTCAAAATCGGCGGAAAATTCATTTCGATGAAAAGTGCAAAAACAGATGAAGAAATTGCCGATTCAAAAGAAGCTGTTAAAATTTTGGGCGGTGAAATCGAAAAAGTAAATTCATTTGAGCTTGCCGACTGTGGCGAAAGAACATTGATTTTTATAAAAAAAGTTCGTCAAACACCGACAAAATATCCGAGAAATTATTCTCAAATCGTGAAAAAACCGATTGTTTCACGTGGAACAAAATAGAAAAATGTAATATTTTGTCTTAATTTTATGCTGGACAATCTTCCCCCGAAGGTGTATTCTTTAATCACGCTAAATGCGTTGCAAGAAACACTTTCGGGGGATTTTTAATGCAAAGCGAAAATGTAGGAAAAATTGTTTTGATTAAATGCAATAAAATCGTTTGCAATAAAATGAACCAAACCGAAAAAGATATATTAAGGCTGTCGGATAATATTAAAAAAAACGGCGTTTTATATCCACTATGTGTAAGACCTTTAAATTACGGAATGTTTGAGGTTATCAGCGGAAACAGACGTTTAAAAGCCGCAAAGCTTGCGGGTTTTACTCAAGTTCCGTGCATAATAATTAATATTGATGAAAAAGCCTCGGCAGCTTTTAATTTTATAGAAAATTCTTTAAAAGCGACTTATACACCGTTTGAAGAATCGGATTGTATAAAATCGCTGATTATAGATTACAATTACACAATAGACGAGCTTTCCTCTGTTTTAAATATGGATATTCAAGAAATAATAAACAAATTGCGGATTCTTCATTTTTCCAAAGAAAACAGGATAAAAGCGGAAAACGAGAACTTTTCTTTTGAGCAGTGTATAAACCTTTTAAAGCTTGAAAATACAGAATATTTTGACAAGGCCGTCAGCATAACGGCAAAAAATCATCTTAACGATTATCAAACGGAAAAATACGTTAATAAAATTTTAAATAACAAAAGAAGCACCGTGCTTTTTAAAGATTTGAAGATTTTTATAAATACAATAGCACATACAATTGAAAAAATGAAATCGGCGGGAATTAATGTCATTGCCGACAAAAATGAAAACAATGAAAAAATCGAGTATAAAATAGTAATTTACAAAAACAACAATATAGTTATAAGGTCACGAAATTCGTGATTTTATATACAGGGCTTTATGCCCACCCATATCTTTCTCTTTCACACCCCACATCCACAAACAGCGAGGGAGCAGTCTTAATCGGCTGCTCCTTTGCTGTTTCACGTGAAACATTTTTTAAAAATTTTATTTTAATAAAAAAACAACAATTTCTTATCCCCTTTTCATATAAATAATAGCACCTTTTTTCTTGCAATTTTATTATAATTGTGCTATAATAAATCAGTTAGAATGAGGAGAATTTCTATTATGGGAAAAACTATCGCTATTGTTAATCAAAAAGGCGGTGTAGGCAAAACTACAACTGCCGTAAATCTTGTTGCGGCATTGGGCAGTAAGGGATACAAAACCTTGCTTGTGGATATTGACCCTCAGGGTAACACCACAAGCGGTTTGGGCGTTAACAAGAGAAATATTTCAAAATCTTCTTATGACCTTTTAACGGGCAATTCAAAGGCACAGGACGTTATTATCAAAACCGAGTTTAAAAACGTCAGCATAATCCCGTCAAGCATAAATCTTGCAGGTGCGGAAATTGAGCTTGTCGATGTTAAAAACAGAGAATCAAAGCTTAAAAATGCTTTGGCTCTCGTAAAAAAAGATTACGATTTTATTTTTCTCGATTGTCCTCCGTCACTCGGTCTTATAACCTTAAATGCACTTTGCTGTACCGACACGTTTTTCGTTCCGATACAATGCGAATATTACGCACTTGAAGGTCTTTCACAGCTTATGTCAACAGTAAGACAGGTAAAAAAGCTTTATAACGAATATATCGACCTTGAAGGAATTTTACTTACAATGTACGACGGCAGACTTAATCTTACACAGCAGGTTGTTGAGGAAGTAAAAAAATTCTTTCCTAAAAAGGTTTATTCAACCGTTATACCGAGAAATGTCAGACTTTCCGAAGCTCCGAGCTTCGGACAACCTGTAATATATTACGATAAATCTTCAAGAGGTTCCGAAGCTTATATGAACCTTGCCGACGAGTTTATTAGCTTAAACGATACAATCAACCCACAATAATTTTTTAGTGAGTTTGGCGTCCTCATTTGCTTCGTTGCCCTCCGTTCGCAATACGACAGTATTACTCAGTCGGGTGCAAGAGCGTTGCAGATGCACCTGAACCCGCCTAAAACGGCGTTTTTTCGGTGCTTTTCGGCTTAAATCCAATCGCAAGGCGATAGCCTTGCTTCTGTCTTTGCACCGTAAATCCCTCGAAAACTCATCCGTTTTAGGTCGTAGAATTTGTTCCGAGAGAAACGAATGCAGATACAAGGCAAAAACGGAACAAATCCTTTCGGATTTGTGAGTATTTTAACGCAGTAGATGCGTTTGTTAATCCGGAACGAATCGGATTTGGATGCAACTGTAACGCTCCACCACTGAAGAACGCCGATTCTCCCTAAAATCTTCGACCGAAAGCGAAGATAAGTGTATTTGTGAGACTTGATATATCGCCGATTTCAATATGTTTCGATACAAAAAAGTCAATTTGATTCGCTTTCGGAATCATTGTAGCCTGATTGTATCGTTTAAACAAATAAAGGAAGTGAATATATGGCATCAAAAAAAGGCCTCGGAAGAGGAATTGAATCACTTTTTACTGAAAATTCTTTAGAAGAAATAAACACCGTTTCATCCGAAAAAGTCAGATTGGTGGATATTGTCCCAAACAAAGAGCAGCCGAGAAAAAAATTCAACGAAGCCGCTTTATCGGAGCTTGCCGACAGCATCTCACAGCACGGTGTAATTCAACCGCTGCTTGTTCGTCCCCTTTCGGGCGGAACGTATCAGCTTGTAGCGGGTGAAAGAAGATGGAGAGCTTCGAGAATTGCGGGACTTAAAGAAGTTCCCGTTGTTATAAAGGAACTTTCGGATGAAGAAGCATCCGTCATCGCAATGATTGAAAATCTTCAGCGTGAGGATTTAAACGCAATTGAAGAAGCTGACGGAATAAAGTATTTAATGTCAAAATACGGTCTTACTCAAGAAGAAGTAAGCGAAAAAGTAGGTAAATCACGTTCAGCAGTTGCAAATTCGTTAAGGCTTTTAAAATTGCCGGAAAGCATTTCGGAATATGTCAGAGACGGCATAATTTCGGCAGGCCACGCAAAAGCATTACTTCCGCTTGAAGACGAAGAAAAAATGATAATGCTTTGCAACGAAATAATAAAAGAAAATTTATCAGTCAGAGAAACCGAAAAAGCCGTTAAAGAATTGACTTCGCAAAAAAAATCAAAAACAAAAAAATCAAGAGATAAGTTTTTTGATGAAGTAGAACTTTCGCTTAACGATGTTTTAAAAAGAAAAATAAAAATAAACACAAAATCAAAAAATAAAGGCACAATAACAATAGAATTTTTTGATAAAGAAGACCTTACAAATTTTATTAAATATTTTGATGAAAATAAATAATCGAGGGAGACTTAAAAATGTTAGATATTAAAGTTATCAGAGAAAACCCTGAAAAAGTAAAAGAAGCTATGAAAACAAGAAATAAAGATATGGATGCACTTGTTGACGAGGTTCTTAAAATTGATGCAGAGCGCCGTGAATTGATGACAAAAACAGACGCTCTCAAGCAAGAGCAAAACGAAGCCAGCAAAAAAATTCCGCAGATAAAAAAAGAAGGCGGAGACATTTCCGAAATAATGAAAAGAATGAACGAAATCAAAGAAAGCGTAAAGAAAAACGATTCCGTTCTTTCGGAGCTTGAAGAAAAACAGAAAAAAATTATGTATGAATTTCCGAACATTCCGAGCAGCACAACTCCTATCGGCAAAGATGATTCGGAAAACGTTGAAATAAGAAAATGGGGCGAGCCGAGAAAATTTGATTTTGAAGCAAAAGCTCATTGGGATATCGGTGCCGACCTCG
>CAYYRN010000005.1:61331-65998 GCA_964474295.1 uncultured Eubacteriales bacterium | reverse complement strand
AATATCAAAAATTTTGCTTTATTTTATTTTCTTGACACTGCTTAATTATTGATGATATACTGTACTTAGCTAAGGTATCATACTTACAAAGGAGGAATATTTTTTGGAAAAGAAACCGCTGTACATTCTTACATACGACCACGGAGGGTACGTTGTTTGGGGACACGCAGTAAAACCTCGTCTGAAAGAACTTATCGATTGGATGGAGAAATATCCGAAACTGAAAATCGGTCTTGATTACGAAGCTTTCACATTTGACGAATACTCAAAAACCGACCCCGAAATTATGGATTTAATTAAATTTCTTCTGAAAAAATATCCCGACAGAGTGGGTTTGGGTTCGACAACTTACGGTCAACCGTTATCGCTGACTATTTCGGAAGAATCGAATGTACGTCAATTGACATACGCAATAAAGACGAATATTGAGCATTTCGGCATTACGCCCAACGTGTATGCAATTTCGGAATTTGCTTTGAACAATCAAACACCTCAACTTATTAAGCTTTGCGGATATGATGCGGCAATTCTGCGTTCCCACGTTATGGGCTACGGCTACACAAAGAATTTCGATTTGCCTTGGGGTAAGTGGATAGGTAAAGATTTGAGCGAAATACCCGCCGTTCCGACATATGACAAACAGGGCCGTGGGTTCAACTGCACCACTCTTGACAACTGGATTCTTTCCCGCTGGCCGAGGGAGGAAGCACACTATTCACTTGACGATTTTGAGAAAATTTTTGAACATATCTCCCCTTTGCTTGCTTCGAGATATGACGATTTAACGCAAGACATTAAAGATGTTACCGAGTACATCGAAAAGAAAGAAAATTATCATTATGTTTTGTTGGAAGATTTGCCTGAACTTTACGGCGAAGCAACTGCCGAAATGAAAACCACCGACAATGATTTTCACGTTCAAATGCCGTGGGGATATTGCGGAAACGAAATTTTCAATGGTTGCCGCAAAGCCGAAGTTGCCGCAGTTCAATCGGAAAGCCTTAATGCTTTAGCCGTAATGCTCGGCGGAAAATCATTACAGCCGGAAATTGAAAATGCCTGGAAAAACGTTCTTATCGCACAGCATCACGATGTCACGATTTGCGGTCTTTTGGATTTATCACGAAGATTTATTCCCGACTCGTTAAAATCATCTTCCGAGGTAATAAAAAAGTCCGCTTCTTATCTGAAACAGATTTTTGCGGACAAAGACAATAATTCATTATTGATAGCGAATTTTAACTCATTCGACATTGATGAGTGGCTTGAAATTGATGTCAATGATGAGCTTTACGCTTTTGACGGAAACGATATGCTTGAATGTGAGCTGATAAACTCCGGCAAAACTCTTTGCTTCCATATAAAGTGCAAAGCTTTGAGCGTTAAAAAAATTACACTTCGCCACGCAGAAAATATCATCGAAAGCTTTGAATACAAATGGAATGAAGAAAGCGGTGTTTTAAACACTCCGCTTTACAATGTTAAGCTGACGGATAACGGAATCGGATATATTGAATATAAAGCAAACAATAAACGAATTTTCGATAACGGAAACGGTGAACTTTTCACTGCGTATATTGACGGAGAAAACCGCACATCAAACGGCAAGTGGGATATTCGCATAAATTCTTGCGGATGCGTTGCAACACAAAGAGGAAAAATCGGCACGGTTTCGTACGAATTTGAAATGAGATTTTCGGGCGAAAATCCTCGCATTGATTGCAAAGCAAAGTTTGATATTCACGGTGAGCATATCGGTCATTCAGGTGTAACGGAAGGCTTAAAAAAATCGGTCACCGTTGACGGTGAACGTCATGAGGAAAAACTAAATTTTGTAATGAATCTTTGCCTTGATAAAAACCGAAGAATGGTTCGTGATTTACCATTTTCTATTTCCGAATGGAACGGTGCTGTCAGAGATAACGAAGAATATTGGTATCCCGATGATTTAATCCGTTACGAAAAAGAAGTTTCTTCGGAAGAATCTTTTAACGGTGTTACATATATGCAGGGCATTTACTGGCTTTGTATGAGGGATAAAAACCACGGACTTGCAGTTTTCAACAGAGGATGTATGGGTTCGGTAATTGAAGGTAATCGGTTATCGATACCGCTTGTTTATTCAGATTTGTATATGTGCGGTACCCGTATACTGAATTCTACCTTTGAAAATGAGTTTGCTTTATTCCCGTTCTGCGATGAACTTTCCGATTGCGATATTCATAGAAATGCTCTTTCATACGTTTACCGTCCCACGGTAATACCAATGGAAAAAGGTTCGGAAAGACTTTCGGAATTTAATTTTGCCGACTTAAAAACGTGCGGTGGTGAAGTTATATTGACTTCAATGTACCCGGAAGACGGATTTATTTTCGCAAGATTCTGTAATTATTCCGATAAACCGTCAGATGTGAATTTTAAACCGACAAAAGGTTCGGTAATCGCCGAAACGGATTTACTCGGCAATGAACTTCTGCGAACAGACGGCAGTCTTCATTTCAGACCTTGGGAAATCAAAACAGTAAAAATTGCACTTTGATTTTTAGTATACTCAACTTAATAAATCAAAAAAGAGCAGATGGCGGTTAAACCATCTGCTCCGTTATTTTACCTACTGATGGACGTTTTATCAACAGGTAGATTGTTTAATTAGAAATTAACAGTTGCGAAAGTTCCGTTGCTTCTGTCAACAATTGTCCATGTCTTTGAAAGGCCAATTTTGTCAGAAATACTGTTTTCACACAATGAAACCTTGAATACACCGTAGAATTGAGCTGTACCCGATACTGTGATTTCATCAGCATTATCAAGTATTGCTATTGACTGTGCAAGAAGATTTGCGGGAATGTCTTCGATACATGTTGATGTATAATCAGCATAGGGAAGAGTAACTGTTGCATATACATATGCACCAAGACCGCCCTGAACACCTACGTCAAGGAGAGAAATGCCGAACGCACAAAGAGCAACATTCAATCCAACAAGAGCTTCTGCAGTACCCATAGCATTGAATTCTTTGGGAGCTGTTTCTGTTGATTCATAAATGAATCTGCCGTTGTTGTCGATAACTTCGTAACCAACGCTGTTTTCTGTTGTGATTATGAGTTCAGCATAACCGTAAACGTTGAAAACAAGGCTTGCCTGAAGCTTAATTGTAATCGAAGGAGCATTGGGGATAGCAATGTGAGCTGTGAAAATCGGGAAGCTTGCTGTACCCTGCTCAAGCTTGAGGTTTGCAAAGTTTGTTTTGATCTGGTCAACAACATCAAGGCTGGAGATATCTTCTGTTACACCCGAAACAAGTGAAGCAGAGTATGAACCGCTAACCTTTGTTGTATCAACACAATCGTAGTCGAGTTTCAAATATGCTTCTTTGATGTCAGTTTTTCCATTTTTGAAAGAACCGTCATACTTTGTCTGAAGATCAAGGTTTGAAACTGAGTATGATTTAGCAAGGTTGATACCGTTACCAACATCACCGGATACGCCGATGTCAAAACCACCGTCAGTAAATGCGTATTTTACTTTAGCATCGCCAACTTTAAAGCTGCCTTCGGAAAGTGTGTCAACGAGAAGGTCTTTAACAGCACCTTTGATAGCTTCCTTATCGGAAAGAACATCTTTAACCTCGTTTACAGTTTCTTTAATTCCCTCGTTGTTTGCAACGCCGGACTGAATTACTTCGCCTTCGCCAGAAACAACCTGTGCAGCAGCCATATTCGGTGAAAAGCTTGCAGCATATTCGAGAGATTCAACAGCTTCGGAAATATCAGCTTCTTTTGTCTTTACAACAACACCGTTTGATGTTTCAGAAACTGAAACTGCTTCAAAGATGCCGCCTTCAAGATTTCCGTTTGCCTGAGGAACAGTAAATACATCACCTTCTGCAAGTTCAGTACCTGCGGGAAGCACGACTGTGTTGCCACTCATCGAATAATCTTCTGTTTCAATTTCAACTACGTCTTCCGAATAAACAATTTCAGCTGCTTTGTCGGCAACTTTCTTATTGTTTGCATAATCTCTGAGGATTTCAAGGATTGCGTAGTATGCATCAGCAGCGTCTTTAGCGTCGCCCTCAATTTCGCCTTTAGCGTTGAGGATGCCCTGCTTGATTGCTTCTGCTGTTACTTTTGCATAATCAACACCCAAAACTGTTGCAGCATTCTTGAGTGTTCTGAAAACGAAAGCAGCGTCAGCATCTTCGTCAACATCGTTAACATCGTTCTTATCGATGATGTTAAGTTCAAGGCAAAGTGCTACGGAGTCATCGGTTTCATAGCCGAGAGTAACACACATTTCGTCGAGCCATTCTCCCTTTGTCATTGGATCTTCGGATGTACCGCCGATACCGGGGATAAATACCGAAAGAAGAAGCATTATGACAGAGAGAATCCATGAGATGATTTTGTTCATAACTTTTTCCTCCTGATTTTCCGCTTTTGCGGAATAATAGAAAAGTTTCGCCAATTTGACTAATGAAACAATGCTAACGTCCTTTACACCATTCCATTAACATATGAATGATACCATATATTTCTCATAAAATCAATACATTTTTGAAATTTTTTCGGAAATTTCTACATATTTTTTTAAATATGATTAAAATTTAAGTAATATCTAACAATCATAAAAAAACGATACCGTATCATTTATATAGTATGATATCG
>CAYYRN010000005.1:0-61231 GCA_964474295.1 uncultured Eubacteriales bacterium | reverse complement strand
GTCCATCCGTCGTAAGAAGAAGCAAAATCTTGAAGTGCCGAAATTACACCATCGCCGTAAGACTTAAAATCTTTGTTTTTAATTTTAAAGCGAAGCGAAAGCTTTTCTTTTGAATCTTTAAAGTCTGAAATCAAATCTGTAATTTTTTTGCCTTCCTTTGCAAGAAGAACCATTTTAATTATTATTTTGGTTACAAGATAAGCACCGTCATCAAGATAATAATTTTCTCTAAATGCAGCATGCCCCGATGTTTCGATTGCCAGCGGACAGTTAACCGCCATATGATTCAGTTCAATCTGTTTATCAATAACGTTTCTGTAGCCTCTTTTATACCTCAAATGCTTTGCGTTCAAGGTATTTTCAATAAAGTCCGTTAATCCGTCAGAAGTCACGGAATCCGTTACAATGGTAGCGTTCTCGTTGTTTTCGACTGCAATTGCCGAGGCCAATGCAACAAGACGGTTACCGCCGATTTCCCTGCCGTCCCCGTCAACGCAGGCGGCACGGTCAACATCGGTATCGAAGATAACCCCTAAATGTGCCTCGTTGTTTACAACAGCTTCTTTAATCGCTTTCATAGCTTTTGAATCTTCGGGGTTCGGAATGTGATTCGGAAACGTTCCGTCATATTCCAAAAACAAGCTACCTCTGATGTCAGCTCCGAGTGGTGCCAACACCTTTGTTGCGTAAAATCCGCCTATGCCGTTGCCTGCATCAACAACAATTCTGAAACCTCTCAACGGACGTGAATAGTCTGTTGCGTTTACATTTTTGCATATCATCCTACGCAAATTTTCGGCATACTTTCTCATATAATCCACAGGTCTTTCTTTACCGAAAACCTCGGCATAGATAAACTGATTTTCCTGTGCTAAATACAAAATTTCATCTATATCCGCACTTTTAAGACCGCCGAGACGTGTAAAAAACTTTAAACCGTTTTTATCATATGGAAGATGGCTTGCGGTAATTTCAATAGCACCGGTACATTCAAGGTCAACTGTTGTCATAAACATAGCCGGAGTGGATGAAAAATCGCAGTCGCAAACCATAACGCCCATTTTTTTAAGGGCATTGATGACCAACGTTTTTATTCTTAAAGAAGAAATGCGTGTATCTCGACCTACTGCGACGGTAATTTCTTCATCGGCAGCCCTGTTTTTTCTGAGCCACTCGACAAATCCGAAGGTAATCTTCTCAATCGCTTCATCGGAGAGAAAAGTCGGATCTCCTTTTCCTGCCCTTATACCGATACCTCTTATATCCGAACCGCTTTTTAAAATTGACCATTTTTCCTCAAGCATAATCATAATCCCCCGTTCAGTGAAATATACTTTTCGGTTACTTCGAGAAGAAACTTGTACATAGGATAAAAACACTTAAAATTATATTTTATTTTATCTATAAAATCACTGTTTTCAAGCTCGGAAACATCTAAATAATCACATCTGTAAAAAAAGCTTTTTGCATTGTAAAACATAAGCAAATCTTCGGGACAGTTGCCCGGTTTTGCTTTTTTGTAAGAATTTAAGTTCAAAACCGCACCTGTTTTTTTGCAGGATTTTACAGCTTTTCTGAATGTGTCGGGTTCTGACAAAATTTTTTCTCTGTACAATTCGAGAAAAGCGGCATTGGTATAAAATGTACCCACTCCACAGCAATATCTGTCGGGAAAAATTTCAAACCAAAAGCACGGAATGTAGGGGTTTACTTTTTTATCCCGCATAAACATAACCCAAACATTTTCACGGTAAAGTGATTTATCCTTGGTATATCTTGTATCACGTCTGATTCGCGATATCATCTTCCACGGCACAAGCATCATTTTTTCGTCATATTCAAACATATCATCAATTAAAGCATCGATAATTTGTCTGATCGGAACCGTAATACCGTTTTTAATTTCAGCTTTATGCTCCTCGTAAAAAGCTTTATTATTTTCAAATCTGTTTCTTGCAAGCAGAAATAAGGAGTCACCCGTAATTCCCTTATAGTTATAAATAGTTTTTTTACTCACAGTTTAAGCAATCCCCTCTTGTTCATTTCCTCGGCAGCCAACATTATTCCGAGCTTTGCACTGTGAAAATTTAATCCTCCCTGCATCCAAACAGCAAACGGTTCTCTAAGCGGGGCATCAGCCGAAAGCTCTATTGAAGCACCGGAAATAAACGCACCTGCCGACATAATAACCTTGCTGTCATAACCCGGCATATCCCACGGTTCGGGAACTGCCGTTGAATCAATCGGCGCACCTTTTTGAAGTCCTTGACAAAAAGCAATAAGGTTTTCTTCTTTTTCAAGCTTTACCGCTTGAATTATGTCGTGACGTGTTTCGTCTACATCGGGTGTTACTCCGAATCCGAGTTTTTTAAACAGAGATGCCGTAAAAACTGCGGCTTTAAGAGCTTCTCCGACAACGTGGGGTGCATTAAACAGACCCATATAGAGGTTCCTGCTTTGTCCGAGCGTTGCACCGACTTCCCTGCCCAAGCCCGGAGTTGTCATTCTGTAAGAACAAAGCTCAACAAATTCTTTTTTTCCGGCAATGTAGCCGCCTGTTCTTGCGATTCCGCCGCCGGCATTTTTAATAAGAGAGCCTGCAAACAAATCACATCCGACATCACCCGGCTCAATTGTTTCAACAAACTCGCCGTAACAATTGTCAACCATAACAACAGCGTTGCTTGCTTTTTTTACTGTATCAACAATTTCTTTTATCTCCCCTACACTCAAGGTAGGTCTCAGTGAATATCCCCGTGAACGCTGTATGTAAACCATTTTAATGCTTTTCGTTTTAAGCGTCTTTTCGATTTCGGGAATGTTCGGCTTACCGTCGGGAGTTAAATCGATTTGCATATAGTTAACGCCGAAGTCCTTTAACGAACCTTGACCTACCGTATCGGTCAAACCGATTACGCTGTGAATAGTATCGTAAGGTGTTCCCGTAACGCAAAGCATAGTGTCGCCCGGTCTTAGAATACCGAACAGAGCAACTGCAAGAGTATGAGTTCCGCAAGTAAAATTATGACGGATTATCGAATCTTCGGAACCGACACACTTTGCAAACAATTTATCAATGGTTTCTCTGCCTCTGTCACCGTAACCGTAACCTGTTGTTTCGGCAAAATGGCTTTCACTTATGCCGAATTCCGTAAAAGCAGACAGCACCTTTATTTGGTTTTGCTCCGTTATTTTTTCAATATCCGAAAAAGCTTTCTCTGACTTTTTTAAAGCTATCTCCGAAAGTTCCGAAATCTTGTTGCTGATTTCAAAATTATAATACATTATTTAATCTCACTCCATCTTTTATAATCCGTAAATCCGAATTTTTTATACCAATTTTCAACATCCGTATTTTCAGTGAACACATAGACATTTCTTCCCGTATTTTCAGAAAGCAATGTTTTAAGTAATTTTTCTCCGTAACCGTGACATCTCATTTCTTTAATTGTCGCAAGAGAAGATATAACGGCGGATTCTTCCGTTTCAAACAGCGAAAAAGCAGTCGATATTAATTTGTTATCGGAGTAAATGCCGAAAAGTCTTGCTCCCTTGTGGCGAAGCTTATGCGACATATCGGCAAACCACTCTTCAAAGTCAAGCTTAATCGAGAAAGCTTCTTGGGTTAAAGTAGAAACATCTTTTAAATTTTCTGTGTAAAGTTCTTTAGCTTCACAGTGGAATTTTTCAATCGGTCTGTTTATTAAAATACTGCCGAATGTTTTTACACCGTCAAAATAATCGGAAAATTCCTTATCACACAGTATTGAAGAATATCCTATAACTTTAAGAAATTCGGCAATTTCGGCAAAATCGGCACACTTTTCTGCCGAAATCGTAATACTACCTTTAACCTTTGAAATAACCGCAACAGGATATCCGTTTATTGTGTTTACATAAAAAGCCGTATCATCAAAAACGGATTGGGTATTAAAATCCGAATAAATTCTTTGAAAAAACACATCATCGGAAAACGTGAAACGGCTGCAATCACCAAAATCATCAATTAATTTAATCATTTCCCAAATCCGAAACAAGCTTAATTATCAAGTCTTTTACATCCGCAACGTCCGATTTTTTTATAACGCATGACGGAGAATGAAGATATCTGCACGGAACCGAAACAGCGACACATTTAACTCCGCAAGCGGATTTATGAATCTGACCCGCATTATTTCCTCCTGCAACCATTGTCTTGGTTTGAGCCTTAATACCGTTATCCTTTGCGGTTTTCATCGCTTTGTCATACAAATCCTTCAAATACACGGTTCCGCCGTCCATAAAAGAAACAACAGCACCGCCGTCTAATTTACATACCTTTTTTTCTTCATCAATTCCGCTTATATCGGATGCGGTAGTACATTCAAGAACAATTGCATAATCGGGTTTTATTCTGTTTGTAACGGCGGCAGCACCTCTTGCACCGACTTCCTCCTGCACGGAAAAAGAAAAAACAAGGTCATACTCCGATTCACTCAACAACATATCAAGCATAACGGCACAACCGAGCCTGTCATCAAGTGCTTTTGCCTTTACATATTCACGGTCTTTACCGAATTCAATCCATTCGGAATCAAAACATACACTGTCACCGAGAGAAACGTATTTTTCCGCTTCTTCTTTTGAAGAAGCACCGATGTCGATGTACAAATCTTCAATTTTAGGTATGTCGGATAACTTATCTTTTGCAAGCAAATGAACGGGTCTTGTTCCGATAACACCTGTCAAGTCATTTATCTTTACAGTTTTACCGAGCAACACTTTTTCATTAATGCCGCCGACGTTATGAAATTTTATAAATCCGTCGGAAGTAATATAAGAAACAATCAAACCGACTTCGTCCATATGAGCATCAATCATAATTTTACTTCTCGGCACTTTATTTCCTTTTTTCTCAACTATCAAATTACCGAGATTATCGATAAAATAGGTGCAATTTTCAATACCTTTGATTTTGTCGATTATATATTCGCATATTTTGTTTTCTCTGGATGAAATACCGTCAAGTACACACAATTCCTCAGCAAATTTCAATACTCTTTCCATTCAGCATTTTCCCATCCTTTCAAAAACATATTCGCAAATGAGCAAAGCGGTATTTTTAATATCATTTATATCTACAACTTCAACCGCAGTGTGCATATTTCTAAGCGGAATTGAAATTAATCCCGTTTTTATGCCGCAACCCGAAACGGAAATATTATCGGCATTGGTTCCTGTTCTCGAACCCATAATTTCACGTTGATACGGAATTTGTTTTTTTTCGGCAAGCTTTACTAAATTCAAGCTCATATTGTAATCAAGCACGGAGGAAAACCCGATCATTGGGCCTTCGGACATAATGCCCGATTCTTCATCGGAAACATCGGGAGCTTTCGCAAAGCTTACATCAACAGCTATCGCTTCGTCAGACTGTTGTGCAAAGGAAGCGATTTTGGCACCGCCACCGCCTGTTTCCTCACATACGGTAAAAGCAACGGTCAAATTCGGATTTATGCCTTTGTCTTTGAGCATATCGCAAGCAATTATAAGTGAAGCCACACCGGCTCGGTTATCGAGTGCAGCGGAAGAAACCTTTGTGCCGAGTAATTTTACAAAATCGGATTTAACGATTACCCTGTCGGATGGAGAAATATAATTTTGAGCAGTTTCTTTATCCATACCGATATCTATAACAATATCCCGAACTTCGCTTGCTTTGTTTTCGCCTGATTTTGTCAAATGAGGAGGTATGGAGG
The DNA here is from genome assembly GCA_964474295.1 of uncultured Eubacteriales bacterium. Classification (GTDB taxonomy): domain Bacteria; phylum Bacillota; class Clostridia; order Oscillospirales; family Acutalibacteraceae; genus SIG575. The sequence continues at coordinate 55,493 of CAYYRN010000005.1, read as the reverse complement.
ATACAACACCGAAAATTTCCTTTTTACCGAATATTATAACTTCGGAGGCTTCGAGTGTTCTTGCATCAACTCCTCCGCAAGAATTGACTTTAACAAAACCCTCATCCGTTATTGATGTTACAACGAGTCCGATTCTGTCAATATGCGCATCGAGAAATATATGCGGAGCATCGGCAACAGTCCTGCCGATAACATTCCCAAGTGCATCAAAATGCACATCCATATACTTTTTTAATTCACCTGCCGCAAGTTCGGCAGCAACGGTTTCATTGCCCGGAGTTCCATGAACACTGCATAGTTTCTTGAGCAGCTCGGCAATTTGAACATCAGTCATCATAAGGCGAATATTCACTTCTTTCAAAATAATTTTCCAAAACATTATAACTCTTATCTTATAAAATATCAAGTTTTATTATTTTTATTCGAACCGAAACATATATTTCTATCGGAGTGATGAAAATGGTAATAAAAATAAAGAAAAAATATGTTTTTATATTTGTTTGCATTTTCTTTTTTGTCAGTGCTTTCATTTGGTTTGCACCGTTCGTTTCGGTCGCTGAGGAAAAAGAAGGCAAAAAAATACCTATTATTATGTACCATCAGGTAACTAAAAAGTCATCGAGAAAGGGAAAATATACTGTAATGTACGAACAGTTTGAAGAAGATATGAAGTATATTAAATCAAAAGGTTATACAACTGTAAATATGTCAGACCTTATAAATTACGTTTACAAAAAAGAAGAACTTCCCGAAAAGCCGATAATTATAACTCTTGATGACGGATTTGAAAGTGTTTACGAATATGTTTATCCGCTGATGAAAGAACTTAATATGTGTGCCGTTTCATCTGTGGTCGGTGCGTATACGGACTTTTTCACGGAGGAAGATGACCACAATGTTACCTATTCCTATATGAATTGGGATGAAATTAAAGAGCTAACCGAAAGTGACGAAATAGAAATTCAGAATCATTCTTACGATTTGCATAAAAATCAAAACGGAAGAAACGGAATTTCAAAAAAATATAATGAGGATGCGGTTTCTTACAGTACGGAGGTCGGCAGTGATATTAAAAAAATGCAGGATTTAATAAACGAAAAAACATCATACACCCCCAACACGCTGACTTTTCCGTTCGGCGCATATAACGAAGAAACAATTAAACTCTCAAAAGAATTGGGATTTAAGGCGGCATTGCTTTGCGAAGAAAGAGTAAACATAATTAATCAAGGCGATACAGAAAGTTTGTACCGCCTCGGAAGATATAACAGACCGTCTTCAATTTCCACAGAAAGATTTTTTGAAAATATACTTGAAGATTAGTTTTTGCTTTTGCTTATTGATTTTCTTACAATCAAACTGAAAAGTGCCTTTTTATCGAAAGGAATTAACGGATAAAGATAATTTCTTCCCGTCAAGGTTTTTGTTGTTGCGAGAATTACAAGCATTAAAACAAAACCTGCAATATAGCCCCAAAAATTAAAAAACCGTGTTAAAAGAATGACCGTTATGCGTGTGAATTTCATCGCATAACCGAGTTCAAAGCTCGACTGTGTAAAATTGGCAATTGCGACAAAAGCCATATATAGTATTATTTCGGGAAGAAACCAATTGGCTGTTACTGCAAACTCACCTAAAATCAACGCACCGATCATACTGAAAGAATTACTTAGCGGCTGAGGTGTGTTTACCGAAGCTAATTTCAACATATCGACAATTAATTCTATGGCTATCAATTGAGCAAAAATCGGCACTTGAGTCGGTTCATCTATTTTTATAAAGCTAAGCCACTGCGGTATAAATTCGGGATTTTTTACAAGTAAATACCACGTTGGAGTTAGAATTACCGAAAGCGTGAAAACAAGCGTTCTGACAAAACGCAGATAAGAACCGACAACGGGTGAAAAATAGAAATCGTTCGAGTCTTGAAAGAACTCAAAAAAACTTGTCTTTACAATGATGGCTGTCGGTGAATTATCAACCAAAATTATAATGTTGCCCTCTGCAATGCTTGCTGCCGCCGCATCGGGACGTTCGGTATATCTGACTTTCGGGAACGGATTGTATACCTGCTTCGGCAACAAGCTTTCAACAAAGCTCTGCTGGCTCATCGACAATGTATTTATTTCGATTTTCTCGATTCTTTTTTTCAAATTGTTCAACACTTTTTTGTCAACAATGTTATTCAGATAGCACAAAGCTATATCTGTTTTAGATTTTTTCCCGACTTTCATTCCGAAAAAGCTTAAATTCGGGTCACGAATACGTCGCCTTATCAAAGCGGAATTTACTATAACGGTTTCGGTAAATCCATCGTGTGAGCCTATAAGAACCTTGTCGTTTTCGGGTTCTTCAAGCGAACGCAAAGGAAATTTTTTGGCATCGATTATAATTGCCTGCTCAAATCCGTCAATAATAAGTGCGGCCGGGCCGGACAAGACATCCGTAACGGCTGAATCGACATCACTCTCAACTTTGGCTTCTGTATAATTGATAAATTTCGAGCAAAAATCATTTGTGCTTTTTACCGAATCAACTTCTTCTTTTTCAAGTCTGAGAAGTACCTTCAAAATTTCTTCAAGCATTTCATCTTTGCAAAAAGCATCGACAAAATATAGCTTTGCTTTTCTTCCGCCTATAATAATTTCACGTTCTTTTAAGTCGAAATTTTCTTCAATTCTGAAAATCGCATTAAGCGTTTTTATATTTTCCTCATAATTTTCAACGAATTTTTTCAATGCAGCACCACCCGAATTTTTCTAAAATTATCTTGCCTTGTTTTTTATGATTTATGCTCTGTAGCTGTTGTACAATTCAACAATATCATTCCACGTTGCGGGGCCGACAACTCCTGTTTGTTCAATACCGTAAAGACCTTGAACCGCAAGCACGGCATTTCTTGTCCCCTCACCGAAAACACCGTCAACGTCTATAATCGGCACCGCACTGTTGTTTTGACCGATAACCCTTAAATATGATTGCACCTGTTCTACTACTTTTCCCGTCGAGCCGACCGAAAGCACAAAACCGGGATAAAGAAGCGAGCTGTACGACTGATATTCCTTAGGTAAGTCATTCAAAATACTTTGATACACCGTTTGAAGCATATTCCATGTATCACGTCCTACAATTCCGTCGGGAGTTAAACCGTAATAACGCTGAAAAGCAACAACGGCATCCCTTGTTTTTTCCCCGAATATACCGTCGGCATCTATCTCATACAAAGCATCATTAAAAAACGCTATGAAATTCAAGTAGTACTGTAAGCTTCTTACTTCTGTTCCTCGGCTTCCCTCCTGCAAAACCCGACTGAAACGTCTTTCGGCTTCGGAATAGGTAATCCCCTCCGAATACAGCTCCGAAAGCCCCTTTACGCTTGAATAAATGTATTTCAACTTATACCACGTGTTTTTTCCGACAATTCCGTCCTGCGTCAAATTGAATATTTTTTGAAACTCTCTTACTGCCTTTTCCGTTGCGGTATCGTACACACCCAAATCTATGGGCACAGTTGGAATTGCCGGATAATTTGCTGCAATTCTGTTTAGCTCACGCTGTATCGTTCTTACGTCTTCACCTCGGCTGCCGAGGCTTAATGCTCTTCCCGGATAAGACGGTATGTTTGCTCTTACAGGTGCGTTATTGACTAAATTTACGTCACCGTAGTAATATCGCAAAATTTCATACGGAACATAACCTTGCTGTGCAAGATCAACTGTCCCCCACTGCTTTAAGCCTTTGCAGTTAACGCCGTTTCCGCTGCAATATTGTGTAAAATACGGCGAAATTGTCCCGGCTTTTACAACATAATCATTAAAAAGTTCATCAACGATTTTTGAAATGGGCGAAAAAATATCTCTGCCTTTTACATACGCCTGGTCGTAAGCCGTTGAATTTGTTATGTCAAAATTATATCCTCTGCTTCTGTAATGTTCGGTATATATTCTGTTGAGTGCAAAAGTAACAATTGCATAAATATTCGCCCTCAATGCACTTTCGGGCCAAGTTGGATAAATTTCGCTTGAGGCAACATTTTTAATATAGTCCGGGAAATTTACGGTAACATTTTCCGCATTTGAATCAGGCGAACCCAAATGCACGGTAATTGTTCTCGGAATGTACGGTTCGTTTATCAATGCTCTTCCTCCTTATAAATCGGTAGGTTCCTGTTCAACATACACAATCTCATTGTCATCCATAGGTGTTCCTGTTCTCGGAATCATATTCACAGGCTGTATCGACGTTATGCCGTCAAACATCGGCACGTTTGTATAAACCGTTGTGATAAAATAAGGATGTGTAACTCTTACTGTATACGTCGAGAAGGGAGAAGTTTTATTATCTTGTTTCGCAAGGTCTTTTTCGGGTGTATTTAATTCCAAATTGTCTACAATACCGCTCGTATCCGTCAATTCATCATAAAAGGTATGTGAACCCGAATTAAAGTTTTTAGAAACAATAACTCTTGCATTTACAATGGGAAAAGACTGTTTACCACTGAAAGCCTGAACTTTCAAGTAACCTTTTCCTTTATTTTTTTCCGTGAAATCATCAACATTTTCATATGTAGGTTCAATTCTGCCCGCATTGAAATTATCAGGATTCGTACCTTCAAGCTCTGTAATATCCGCCTCCTGTATGCCGTCGTTCGGCTCGCTTACAACAGAAACCGTCTGTTTCGCCTCAGGCATTTGACTTAGCACTTCATCGTTCACATAAACATCATTATCCTTTGCATATTTCAGTAACTCTTTTTTATATTTTTCAATCATATTTTGCAAATCAATGTTATTCATACGCATACCTCCTGATTTTATATGTTATTAACATAATATTGCCGAATCTTTTTTTTGACACAGAAAACCCGCAGCAAATTAAGCACAAAAGCTACATCTGCTGCGGGTAAAAGTTAAATTAATCGTTTATGTTTATTTTTTAATCGTGCTGTTCTTTCTTTCAACCTTTCTTTTATTACCGTTTTCATCAACAATATATGTGTTCTCAAGCTGACCTATCAGACTTGCTTTAAATGAATCAATGTATTCACGTCTTAAAGCCTGTCTTTCATTTTGCTCTGCGGGAGTAAGAGTTCTTTCTTTTGCAAGATGAGCAAGCTCATTTATTCTGTCTATTTTTTTCTGTTCCATTTTATTTGCCCCTTTTATAGTTTTCTGCCTGAATCAGCATTTCTTCCGCTGCCTCAAGCTGGTTTTGTGTAATTACAGAACCGCCGTTTATGCGTGAAAGTTCAAATTTACGTTCATTTCGTTCTAAATGTTTAATACTTGTGAAAGTGTGTTCATTTGATACTTCTTTGCTTATAAACAAGTGATTATCGGCAAAAGAGGCAATCTGCGTAAGATGAGTAACACATATAACCTGCTTGCCTTTTGACACATCGTAAAGTTTTTTGGCAACCTTTGTTGCTGCCTGACCGCTTATTCCCGTATCTATTTCATCGAAAACCATAGTCAAAACGTCATCTTTTTCGGAAAGAACATTTTTTATCGCAAGCATAATTCTCGAAAGCTCACCACCGGACGAAACCTTTATCAAGGGCTTCGGTGCCTCACCTTTATTGGCGGAAATCATAAACTCCAAATCATCTTTACCTGTTATACCGAGAGGCTTATCTTTTCTTTCAACCTCAAAAGTGACGTTGGGCATATCGAGAAATTTTAATTCATCCGACACTCTTTTAACAAAATCATCCGATGCTTTCAATCTGGTTTGAGAAAGCTTGTCGGCAGCCTCCAGCATTTCCTGTCCTGCACGGTCAAGCTGTGCGACAAGTGCTTCGATTTTTTCGGAAGATGAATCGATATCATTTAATTTCTTTTTGCTTTCCTCCAAAACTTCAAGCAAGCCCTGCTCGTCTGTGTTGTATTTTTTTGTCAGCCTTGTAATTAAATCTATTCTTTCTTCCGTTTCATCAAGTAAAATCGGGTTAAACTCAACGGAATCAAGCTCATTTTTAATGCTTTGAACACTGTCTTCCAGAATATAAATTGCATTGGAAATATTTTGAGAAACGGCAGCCATATCGTATACATCGGCAATAGTATTGATGTTTTCGAGTATGTTTTTCAATCGAACCGTGATACCGGCTTCATCATCCGTTCCGTCAAATTCGTTATAAGAAAAAGTAAGTGCGGAATTAATTTTTTCCGCATTAGCAAGTTTATCCCTTAAAGCGAGTATTTCCTCAAGCTCACCGGGTCTTATATCTGCTTTTTCTATTTCATCAATTTGGAAGCGATAAATTTCGGCTTTCTTTTCGCTTTCTTCTTCATCCTTTTTCAATTTTTTCAGTTCTTTTTTCAGTGAAACAAAAGCTCTGTATAACTGCATATATTCTTCAAGCACATCATTATTATCAGCTAATTTATCAATATAACCGCAGTGATTATCTTTCAACAATAATGAACGGTTATCGTGCTGACCGTGAATGTCAACAAGTGTTTTTCCGAGTTCTTTGAGCATAGACACGGTAACTGCCGTTCCGTTAATTCTGCAAACATTTTTTCCGTCAGAAGAAATTTTACGGGAAATAAGCAGCGAAGAATCATCTTCACATTCAATTCCGAGGTCAAGAAGTTTTTCCTTTGAAGCAGAACATATTGAAGTAAAGAAAGCACTTACACTTGCACTTGTTGTTCCCGTTCTTACAAGTTCTTTAGATGTTCTTTCACCCAATATCGCATTAATCGAATCGATAATTATAGATTTACCCGCACCCGTTTCACCTGTCAAAACATTTAAACCGACATCAAAATTGATATCAGCACTTTCAATTACGGCTATGTTTTCGATTTTTAAATTGTTAAGCAATTTTCATCATCCTTAATCATCGATAATGCTTTTAAATCTATCGGAAAGGTTTTTTGCGTTTTCTTCGCTTCTGCAAAGAACAAAAATGGTATCATCTCCGGCTACCGTACCCACAATTTCCTTATAATCCATATTATCAAGTGCACTGCAAGCTCCCTGAGCCATACCGTCGTGGCAATTAATACACACAATATTCATTGCATAATCCACACTTATAATGGCAGATGTGAAAATCGTAAGAAATTTTGAGCTTAAATCATTTGATTTTTCTTTCGGAAGACTGTATCTGTATCTACCGTCACTGTCTGTAATTTTCACAAGATGAAGCTCCTTGATATCACGGGAAACGGTTGCCTGAGTTACATCGAAATTATATCCGCACAGATATTCGAGAAGCTCCTCCTGTGTTGAAATGGGATTTTCCTCAATAAGCTTAAGAATGGTGGAATGTCTTTTTCTTTTCATATCCGTTTTCCTTTCAATTACTCCTGAGTTTTGTGTTCAAAATGTCAACAAATGTATCCGACTTAATACGAATAAAATCTGCCGTTTTATCTGATTTTTTAACAATAACCTTGCAATCCTTTGAAATCGGTACACCCTCACCGCCGTCAAAGTAAACGAAAACATTGCCGGGTTCATTATCATTTATTACTTCAAGTTCACATTCGCTTCTGAAAATCATAGGACGCTGAAAAAGCGAATGCGGACAAACGGGTGTAAGCAATATACTCTCAATTAACGGGTCGATAACAGGACCTCCTGCCGAAAGAGAATAGGCTGTTGAACCGGTAGGTGTGGAAACAATAACACCGTCGGCATAACAGTCGCTGACATCGGCTCCGTTGCACTTGACTTTCAGTTTTACCATATTAACATGGTGCGCTCTACCGATAAACACGTCATTTACGCAGTTTACCTTGTGTTTAACCTCACCGTCAATAACAACCGAAGCTGTAAGCATCATTCGTTTATCTACTGTATAGTCACCTTTAATCAGTCTGTCTAAATATTCAAGCTCCTGCGGTTCAAGTCCTGCCATAAACGCAACTCTGCCCGCATTTATTCCGAGTATAGGCTTAGACTCATCAGAGGCTTTTTTTGCACTGTTGATTATTGTGCCGTCACCCCCGATTGCAATAACAGCTTCACAATTTTTGTAAAGTTCTTCTTCGTCAAAAAATGAACTGCAAGTATCAAAAAACACATTGCTGTTTTGTTTCAGCATAGCAAATTCCGCACCGAGTTTTTTTAAGCCTTCGCACACATTTCGTGTTACCTCCTCGGCGTTTTTTCTTGAAAGATTCGGAACAACGGCAAACATAATTTTCACCTCATTTATTAAGAGTTTTATGTGATTCTTCGGCAAGCTCCGCAGAAGAAATGTCGGAAAGGTTTTCGGGATTTTCCGATTTTTGTATCAACATTAAATATTCGATATTTCCCTCCGGTCCTTTTATCGGGGAATAATCAAGTCCCAATACGGAAAAGCCGTTTTCGGTTGCAAATTCGGTTATGGTTTCTATCACCTCAATGTGTGTGGAAAGCTCACGCACAACACCTTTTTTCCCGATTTTATCCCTGCCTGCTTCAAACTGCGGTTTTATTAAACAAACCGCTCTGCCGTTCTCTTTTAAAAAATCACGTAAGACGGGCAAAATTATTTTAAGTGAAATAAACGAAACATCAACACTTGCAAAATCAATTTCTTCATCAACTTGATTCTTTTCAAGATAACGAAAATTGGTTCTTTCGAGATTGACCACCCTGTCATCATTACGCAGTTTCCAAGCAAGCTGACCGTAACCGACATCTATCGAATATACTTTTTCGGCGCCGTGTTGCAGCATACAATCGGTAAAGCCGCCCGTTGAAGCACCTATATCCATACATACATATCCGTCAAGCTTAAAGTCAAAGCTTTTTAAAGCCTTTTCAAGCTTATAACCGCCACGGCTGACATAAGGCATTTTGCTGCCTCTTACTTCAAGTGAATCGTCATCTTTCAAAAACGCACCTGACTTGAGTGCTTTTTGACCATTGACATAAACCTGACCCGCCATTATTAAAGCTTTTGCTTTTTCCCTGCTTTCGGCAAATCCTTGTTCGAAAACAGCAGTATCGAGCCGTATTTTTTCAGCCAATGTTTTCACTCACCTTTTTAACAATAGATTCGGTATCGAGACCGTATTTTTTTAATTGCGATTTAACTGTTGCCTGTTGTACAAATTCATCATCAACAGCCGTCACAAAATAATTACCCTTATAGCCGTGTTCAATCAGTCCGGAACCGAACCTTTCCGAAACAGAACCGTTTTTTACGGCTTCTTCAAAGAAGAAAATGTTTTTGGTTTTTAAAACACACTCAAATATGTCATCATTAATGGGCTTGATTTTGTTAAGCTTAATAATTTTAACTTTGGTCGCGTTGCTTTCCAAAATTTCTTTAGCCTTGCAAACATTAAAAAACAGTCTGCCGTATGTTACAATTGCCGTTTCTTCGTTTTCTCCGAAGACGTCAAAATCGGCGTTATCCGATTTGAAGATATCGGGTATTTTTTCTTCACAGCCTCTGGGATATCTGATAGCGACCGGATTTTTGCCGAAATTAATTGCATTTTCTATCGTACTGTTAAGTTCATCAAAAGATGACGGAGAATAAACTTCGATTTTCGGAATTGTATTTAAAAACGAAACATCAAAAAGTCCCTGATGCGATTCGCCGTCCATACCGACAAAGCCTGCCCTGTCTATTGCAAAAATAATCTTCAAATCCTGCATTGCACAATCGTGGATTATTTGGTCATAGCATCGCTGAAGAAAAGTTGAGTAAACACAAAACACGGGAATCATTCCGTTTTTTGCAAGGCCCGAAGCGAATGTTACGGCGTGTTCCTCTGCTATTCCGACATCGAAAAAGCGACTTGAAAACAATTCGCTGAATTTTTCAAGTCCCGTTCCGAGACTCATAGCGGCTGTAATCGCACACACCTTGCTGTTATTTTTGGCAACGGTGCAAAGCTTGTCGCCCAAAATATCGGAATACGTTTTATCTGAGCTAACCATTTCACCTGTTTCAATATCGAATTTTGAAATTCCGTGGAAGGTACTCGGTGATTTTTCGGCAAAATCATATCCTTTACCTTTTTTTGTAATGACGTGAATCATAACGGATTCGTTCTTTTTCTTTGCAATTTCAAAAACAGTGCAAAGCTGCTCAATGTTATGTCCGTCAAACGGTCCCATATAGGCAAAACCGAGTTTTTCAAACATTGTAGTTCCGTAAATTGAGCTTTTAATATAATTTTTAAGATTTCTGATAAATTTAGCCAGCGGCTTACCAACAAGAGGTATAGAACTCAAAGCATCATATGTTTTTCTTTTAAGAAGATAATATCTCGGTCGTGTTCTGATTTTGGAGAGATAAGTTGCCACAGAACCGACATTTTTTGAAATTGACATATTATTATCATTGAGTATAACGATTAAATTACTGTTTTTATCACGCCCTGCATTGTTGAGCCCCTCATAAACCAAACCGCCTGTGAAAGAGCCGTCACCGATGACGGCAATAACTTTTCTATTATCATCAAAAACCAATTTATTTGAAACACTGACACCGTAGGCAGCCGACACCGAGGTACTGCTGTGACCGCTTGCGAAAACATCGTGTACGCTTTCGTTCGGACGTGTAAAGCCGGAAAGTCCTCCCTCTGTTCTGATTGTTGAAAACTTTTCACGTCTGCCCGTCAATAGTTTGTGAGTATAGGCCTGATGTCCAACATCAAAAATTATTTTATCGTCAGGTGAATCAAAAACTTTGTGCAAAGCAATTGTAAGCTCAACAGTTCCGAGGTTGGAAGAAAGATGACCGCCGTTGACGGAAACTGTTTCGATAAGCTTATTTCTGATTTCTTCCGCAAGTATATTAAGCTGTTCAAAAGTCAGATTTTTTATATCCGACGGAGAATTCACACTGTCAAGAAGTCCCTTTTTGTCCATTATCTTAATTTTCCCTTTCAAGAAGTTTTAACGCAAGGTCTTTTAAAAAATCAGAATCTTTCCCGAAACACTCCAACGAATCAACAGCATCTTGTGTCAATTTTCGGGCATACTCTTTTGATTTTTCGATTCCGAGGATTGAAACATACGTTGATTTACCGTTTTCACTGTCGCTGCCTATCGGTTTTCCGAGTTTTTCGGCGGTGGAAGTAACATCAAGTATATCATCAACAATTTGAAATGCAAGTCCGATTGACTTCGTAAATTTTTCTGCTGCCGATATCTGCTCATCTGTTCCGCCTGCGGCTATACAGCCGAGAGAAGCCGCACAGCTTATCAGCTTGCCGGTTTTCAAATTATCCATAAGTTTCAATCTGTCAAGTGAAATCACTTTACCTTCGCTCAGTAAATCAACTGTTTGTCCCCCGATCATTCCCTGATATCCCGAATGTGAAGCTAAAAGCTTTACAGCGGATATTTTTTTATCCGAATCCAAATCAGCATCCGAAATTGTTTCAAATGCAAAGGTTAAAAGAGCATCCCCTGCAAGCAAAGCATATTCTTCACCGAATTTTTTATGACACGACGGTTTTCCCCTACGCATATCATCATTATCCATACATGGCAAATCGTCATGAATGAGTGAATAAGTGTGAACCATTTCTATCGCTGCCGCAAACGGGAGTGCGGAATTTACGTCACCGCCGCACAAACGGCAAAACTCAAGCACCAAAACGGGACGTATTCTTTTGCCTCCGTTTTGTAAGCTGTAACGCATAGCATCGGCAACAATTTCTTCATTATACGATGCTTTGCTTATACAGTTATCAATATATTCTTCGATTAAATCAAGATAATACCGAAAAGTAAACTTACTCATCTTTATTGTCCTCTTTAAGTTCAATAATTTTTTGTTCGGCCTCGTTTAAACATTTTTCGCAAAAAGACGAAAGCTTCGTTCCTTCTTCAAATAATTTCATACTTTCATCAAGAGGCAAACTGCCGTCTTCAAGCTTTTCTACAATTTTTTCAAGCTTTGCAAGAGCCGATTCATATGTCATTTTACTCATTATTCTACCTCACATTTTACAGTACCGTCCGCAAAACGCAAACTCAATTTATCGCCTTTTTTGACGGCAGATGCACTTGTTACAATGTTTTCGTTTTTCTCTGCAATCGTATAGCCCCGTGACAAAACTTTCAACGGACTTAAAGCGTCAAGTTTTGACACCGATTCCGAAAAAGCAAGTCTGTGTTTTTTTAACGCCAGTAAAGACAAATTTTCACATGAAGAAAGCAGATTGTCAAGATATTGTCTGTGCGACTTTATCAAATCGGACGGTCTCAAAAAGGACTTCGAGGATGTAAGACCTTTAATTTTCAAACGCTCATCCCGAATTTTCTGCTGCATATTCTCATTTAAAAAATTTTTAATTGACGAAATATATGCCATATGTTCCCGAATATCGGGTACGGCAAGCTCTGCTGCTGCAGACGGCGTGGGAGCTCTTAAATCGGCAACAAAATCCGAAATGGTAAAATCGGTTTCGTGTCCGACCGCACTGATAACAGGAATATTACACTCATAAATTGCCCGTGCCACACATTCTTCGTTAAATGCCCATAAATCTTCAATTGAGCCGCCGCCTCGCCCGACAATCAAAACATCTGCGGCACTTAATTTGTCAAACATTTTAATTGCATTAACAATCGAAGGTGCCGCATTTACACCTTGAACTTCAACACCCGAAAAAATCACATCAGCCAGAGGAAAACGTCTCGACAAAACATTCAGAATATCTTCAATCGCAGCACCTATGGGAGATGTAATTACACCTACCCGTGTCGGACAAGCGGGAATTTCTTTTTTGTGGGCTTCATCAAAAAGTCCCTCTTTATACAGCTTGTCCTTCAACTTTTCAAAAGCTAAATTCAAGTTTCCGAAGCCGTTCGGCATCATATCCTCTATATAGAGCTGGTAAACGCCGTCACGTTCAAAAACAGAAATTTTCCCGACTGCAATGACCTGCATTCCGTCTTCAGGCATAAACCTAAGACGTTTATTTGCACCCGAAAACATAACAGCCTTAATTGATGATTTTTCGTCTTTTAAGGTTAAATAAAAATGTCCGCTTTTGTAATGATTTTTAAAATTAGATATTTCGCCGCTTATTATCACGGAGTTTAAATTGAAATCCTCATCAATAATCGACTTAATATAGCTGTTAACCTGAGAAACGGTCAATGCTGATGGAGTTATCATTTTCTCTTCTCCTTAATAGAACTGAGGATTGCCGTACCCGACGCATTGTCGGAAGAAAATTGCGGTGAAGCGAATCTGCCTGAAAATTTATCGGTAAAATATTTACCGATAATCGAATTTGACATAACACCGCCCGCATAAATCAACGGCAGATTACCGTATTTAAGCAAAAGGTCTTTTGTCATTTCTTCCAAAGTCCTTTGAATGTATGTAATACAGTATTTCGCCACATCTTCGGGACTTTCACCGTCTTCAACCATTTTTTTGCACTTGTTTTCAACTCCCGAAAGGGAACAATCGGAACCTTTCATCGATGGCTTAATTTTAAAGGATTTCGTGCTTTTCAGCGATAAGGCATCAAGTTCTTTCCCACAGGGAAAATCCAATCCGAGCATTAATCCTACACGGTCAATTGCCTGTCCCGCCTTTAAATCAAGCGTTTTTGCAACAATCGAAATATTAAAAATATTATTTTTATCCGGTTCTACAAGCAGAGCTTCCGTTGTGCCACCCGAAAGATGAAAAGCGATGAATTTTTCTTCTGTCAAATACATTGAGTTTGATGAATATAATGCGGCGGCAATATGTCCTGCCTGATGAGAAAACGAATTAAGCGGTATTCCCTGAACGGTACTTACGGCTTTAGCCGCACTGAACCCTGCCAAAAAGCAAGGCATATATGAGCCTTCACCGTCTCTCGGTGAAACGGAAACACCGACACTTGAAAGTGAAAATGATTTGTTTTCAAACAATTCCTCAAACATCATAGGCAACTGCACGGTGTGATGGAAAACAGCATCGCTCTGCCTAAGCCCCAACGCCCCCGATTTTACGGGAAGAAGCTTTTTTGCCTGAAAAATCTCATTTGTTTCATCATTGTAAACACTTACGGAAGTTGTATAATTACTTGTGTCTATACCGAGATGTTCAGCCATTATCGTTATCCCTTGAAATCGAGCCGAGTATTCCGTTAATAAACGAACTGTCGTTTTCCGCCGCATATGTTTTTGCAAGCTCTACGGCTTCGTTTATGGATACACTGACAGGCACATCATCAATATAAAGCATTTCACAAATTGCAATTCTCAAAATTGCAAGCGAAACCTTGGGTATTCTTTTTATACTCCAACCTCTGCTGTACTTTTCAATATAAATATCGATATCTTCGATTTTTTCATCTGTCAGTTTCGCAAGTTTCAGAGCAAAATCGTCCTTTTCCAACTGCTCATCTTCAAAAGCCGCTTCTGCGATATCCAAAACATCCTCATCCTGTCTGAAGCTCTTTTCAAACATAAGTACGAACGCCTGTTCTCTTGCTTGTCTTCTTGTCATAGCCTGTCCTCCGTAAAAAACATTAAAATCCCGCAAAAACACTTATTCTGTTTTGCGGGATTTTGCTGAAAAATTTAAGATTGTGTAGGTACTTCTTCAATATCTATGGTTGAAATCGTAATATCAACCTCGCTTACCATAGTTCCGGTCATATTCTGTACAGCGTTTTTAATATTCTGCTGCACCTGTTCCGAAAGCTGCTGAATTTTTGCATCTTGTTTAACTTTTAGATAGATATGAACTTTTATATCCGTATCTGACATTATAACATCAACATACTTGGATGCGGAGTCAGAAAATTTATAAAAATTCTGCAAATTAACGGGCCTGGGAGCAAATCCGCTCACACCCTCAACATCCTTAGAAGCATTTACAGCTATTGAAGCAATTACGTCTTCGGAAATCACAAGATTTCCGGAATTTCGGCTTTTATTTATATTTGACATTTTTGTCAGCCTCCTTCCTTTGCTTTATATTATACCACAAAGAAAAAATTTCTCAACTATTTTGCTTCAATTAATGTAACATTTTCCGAAAAAATATTTGCCTGTGATGCGATTATATCAATAATTTGTGTCGAAATTGTGTCATTTAATGTATTTTTATTCACAATTACCTGTGCTTTATTGTCATTTATAACCACTATGCACTCGCTTCCGATTTTCGCCGTTATCAAATTTTCGAGGTCTGTTTCGGTTTTAATGACGGCAGACAATTCTTCGAGTGCTTTTTCGGCACTTACAACAGCTTCGGACGAGGATGATGAATCCTTAATAATATCATTTAACGCTTCCAAAGCATCATCATGTGCCTGTGTTCTGTTAAGTCTTGCCGTTGTGAAGTATTCGCTGACATTTTTTGAATTTACAAGCTGTGCTTCACCGATTTGAGAAGTGTTTTCTTTTGTGGTTTTTTCACTTTGCGTTGTTTCTTCGACACCTGTGGAAGATTGCACCTGCGGCTTGTTATAATACCAGTTTACAAAAACCGCTACACCGAGTGCAATAATAAGAGTTACAAGTATCAGTTGTCTTTTCTTTACAATAAATCCCATGTTAATTCCTCCTGTCAGCTTTTTCTTTTACAAACGCTGATTTTATTGGTTTTTATGTCAAGCACGGCAGATACGGTACTGATTATGTTTTCCCTCACTGCGGCATTGTCACCGCCGTCACATACAACCGCAACACCTCGTATATTCGGCTGTACAACTTTTAACAGCATACCGCTTTCGGATGAAGTTCCCGATTTTATGACAATATATTCATATTCATAATTGGATATGCTTTTGCTGTCGTTACTTTCTTCGTTTGATTTAATTTCTTTTGCATAAACATTTTCTTCACCTGTTTCGACTGTTACCATCACATCGGTTTCACCTGCCCCCTCAATCGATGAAATTATTTTACGGAGTTTTTCTTCGGTAGTCGAAGCATAAAAATCAGCACTATCCGATGTTTCCTCCGTATTATTCTCATTATTTTTACTTTCTTTGGAAAATTCACTGAAAAAAATAAATATTATTCCCAAAATTGCAAGAAGCAATATAATCGGCAGTTTTTTATCTTTTTTAAATATACTTTTGATTTTTTCTAATTTTTCACCCATATATATTCAGCCTCCGTTGAAAACATATCTTTTAAATTTGAAGATATTTGTTTTTCTCGGTATGAATATTTATCATCAAGTTTGATTACGATTTCGCTTACATAAATGCAGCTTTCATCGTCAATATCCGCCTTTACCGATATATCTTCAAATTCTACATTCAAATCAAGCAGCAGTTCTTCTATGACTTTTTCCGATTCTTTTTCCGCTTGTTCGAGCATTGAATCGGTAATTTCCGAACTTAGCGAAGCTTGATAATCGGAAAAATCAGGTAAATACTTTTCAATATCCACATTACTTTCGGAAATAAAAGGTGACAAAAAAGCACAAATCATAAAAGATGAAACAACTGTTTTTAAAGCTCGTTGAGTTGAACCTTTCGGACTTAAAATATTTATAACCGCAGTAATGAGAGAACAAAAAATAATACAAATCATCCATTGCTTTATGGCTTCCATACATCTTCACCTATGCATAATTTCTGATTGTAATGAGTATTCCGGTCGATACTATAAAGAGCATACAACAAAAAAGAAGTATAACATTGAATGTTTTTATAACGTTTGATATTTCTCTGTATAAGTCGGCAATATTCTTTAAATTAAAAATATCGGCAACAATACCCGAAAAGGTAAGCGAAATACTCCAAAAAACAAGCTCCGTAACAACAGGCAAATTTATGGCGGCTATCACAATTATTCCGAAAACACCGACAGAACTTTTCAAAAGAGACAGACTGTTAACGATGCTCCCGTAAGCTTCGCTCATCGAACCGCCGATTATCGGTACAAGTGAGCTGACAAGGAGTTTTGCTCCTTTTGATGCAACCGTATCCGCAACGTTTGAAAGTATGCCTTTAATTGACAAAAACGCGGTAAAAACGGTTGCGAGTACCGATAAGGTTTTTGTGACACAGCTTTTTAATATCTTGCCGAAATTGTTAACTCTTACGGTATCGGAAACAGAACCCACACATACAAAAGCATATACCATACCTTCAAACGGTAAAAGCAGGTTCGATGAAAAAGCTGACATAATTTCCGCCAAATACAATGTAATTGTGTTATAATTCAATGCCAACATCGGATTATTCGCTGCGGCAATAATCCCGGCCAACACAGGTAAGAAAACAAACATAAATTTACTGCTCATTTGTATCGCCGCCGAACCTGCCGACAAAAGCGAAGACATCGGCACACAAACGCTCAAGGCTATGTATGAATATACCAGCAGCGTAACCGCATTTCTCTTCTTTTCGTTTTCCGACAAATATGAAAAACACACACTGACCATAACCGAAACCGCCGAGCTTACCGTAAAATGCTTGAGAGGGCCTATTATGTTGCCTTTTGATGTTTGTTTAAAAAAATTAATTATGTCTTTCGGCTGTGCGGAAAGAATTTTTTCAAAATTGATTGAGTCAAGACCTGATTCTTCGAGAATTTCAACAGTGTCTTCGGAAAGACCGTCAGTCAGAATACCGTAATAGTCGTTTTCGTGTTCCGTGCCAAACGCAGTTATTGAAAAAATAAACAAAGATAAGAGCATTACGATTGCAATTTTATAAATTTTCATTTTAAACCTCGTTATTTTATAAAACCGACAGCCGCTTCCGCAAGCTTGGATAGAATCGGAAGTCCCATTACGATAATTACGGTTTTGCCGAAAAGCTCAACGGCATTTGCCAAAGTATTGTTCGAGCTGTCACGGCAGACAGAAGAAACAATATCCGTTATTACCGAAACGCCGAGAGCCTTTATCAGAATTTTCAGAAACGAAGCATCAAGCCCGCTTACGGAAATCATATCGTTCAAAGTATCCCAAATACCGTCAAAATAAGAAAAAGAATAAATAATAATCGCCGCAACTCCGCAAAGCTGACACAGAAGTGCGTATTCCGGTTTGTAAAATTTTACAATCATACACAAGAAAGCGATTATAATCGCAAGAATAAATATCTTCATCTTATAAATCCATTATTGATGATAACGTATCAAACAGCTCGGAAACATACGGTATTATCATCATAAAAATAACCAAAAGACCCGCAAGCGTAACAAGCATTGCATATTCATCTCTGCCGCATTTGGAAAGTATTTGATTTATTACCGCAACGAGCAAACCGATAACCGCAATTTTTACTACAACTTCAATACCCATATTAAATTCCTTAATAAAAAATAATTATTGTTGCCGCTGCCATCAGTGAACTTAGAGCTGTGTTGATTTTTGATTTATCAGCAAAATCTTTTTCCGCAGACTGCAACTGTTTTTTCAACATTTCTATATGTAAACGGCAATTATTGCTTTGACCGTGCAAATCGGTTATACCGAGAATTTCACCGAAAGAAAGCAAAATTTCAGTGTCATCCCGATTCAAACAATCGCACTTTCCGTACTCGGTAAATACATTTTTCCAATTTTCGTTTAAGTCGCTGTTCGGATGGTTATTCAATTCATAAACTGTTCTCAGTTTCATATTATCACTATAAGATAATTCGGATATAATATCGAATATATTCTTTTTTGAATACGAAATTTGAGTATTTATGTTTTCGATAAAAACTATGCATTGACTCAGTGACGATATTCTTTTTTTCATTCTGAAATTAACATATTGCCCGCTCAATATTAAAATCACTGCCGTAACTAAAAGAACACCTGTTTTTAACATAACACTCACCTATTTGAAAACAACTCTTTATTTTACAGGGAACGGAAGAAAGCAAAACAGCGACAGCATTAAATCCGCTTTCGGTCAGTGACAGAATTTGAGGCTTATTTTTCAATTCATCTTCACTCGAAGCGTGTATACTCAAAACAAAATTGACACCCGAATTTAAGCCGCTTTTTATGGCTTCACATTCGTCAAGCTTTCCTATTTCATCACAAACAATCAACTGCGGAGACAGTGTTCTGAGTGCGCACATTATTCCGTCGGACTTTGAAAAAGATGAAAGAATATCGGTATTTATACCTACATCACAAACGCATATGCCGTCACTTACGGGTGATATTTCACATCTTTCGTCGACAATCGAAACCTTATGATATTCTCCGAAACGTCCGTTTGATATTTGACGTGCAATGTCCCTCAGGAGTGTTGTTTTTCCGCTTGACGGAGGGCCTGCGATTATAACATTTTTCAATTCGTTATCAAAAACGTTTGAAAGTATTTCATCGGCACACCCTTTAAATTCCCTTGCAACTCTGATATTCAACGAATTGATGTTGCGAATTGAAGATACACTGCCTTTTTCGGTAACGGCAGTTCCGCATATTCCCACCCTGTGTCCCGTCTGCAAGGTAATAAAGCCCTGCGATATGCTCTGTAAATGACTGTAAACGGAATAATTACAAAGTCGGTTGAAAGATTCTGTTATTTCCTCACGGCTTACCTTATACAGGTCATCGGAAAGAATAAAGGTTACTCTGCCGTTGCAATCGGCAAACATTGTACTGTCGGAAGTTATCAGCACAATAGGTTTGCCTGTTCTGATTCTTATTTCGTATGTTTTTGACTTAATTTCGTCCCTAATGGTGCTTAAAATATTTTTCAGCTTTGCAGGTAAAAAATCAATTGAGCTGTTAAAAGCATTTGCCACAATGTCGCCTCCCTCATCTTTGTCCTATATATATTTTCACTTGTCCCAAAGTAGAACCTAATTTATTAAATTTATCCTTTTTATTGAATATTGAGTAATATTATGTTAAACTAAATATATTAAAACAAACGAGGTTCAATATGAAAACTTTAGTAAAAAAATTAAAGAACAGCAAGCTTTACGATAACCGTTTTATTTTTCTTGCAATGCTCGGTTCTTTGCTCATCAGCATACTTGTAGCTTATTGCTACAATATGATACCTTTCGGCAACTCTACCATTTTAAGAATGGATCTTTATCATCAATACGGGCCGCTTTTTGCCGAAATGTATGAAAGAATCAAAGACGGTAAAAGCTTCCTTTATTCTTGGAACTCCGGCGGCGGTTCAAGTTTTCTCGGAAATTTTTATAATTATCTTTCAAGTCCCCTTTCGTTTATAATCTTGCTTTTCAGTCACGAAAACATACCCGTAGCCATCGGTGTTATGATTTTCACTAAAGCTGTTTTGGCATCGGCTTCATTTACAATATATCTTAAAAAAAGTTTGGGACATCATAGCTACATCACCGCAGGATTCGGTGTTCTTTATGCTTTTTGCGGTTACTTTATTGCTTATTATTGGAATTTAATGTGGCTTGATGCACTTGTAATTCTGCCTTTTGTGCTGCTCGGCATAGAAAGAATAATTAATAACGGAAAGCCGTTAACTTTTATACTCTCTCTTGCGTTGACTATGTTTTCAAACTACTATATGGCATATATGGTATGTTTGTTTTCGGTGATATATTTCTTCTATTATTATTTTGCAAATTACACGTTTTCATCAACACTCGAAGATTTCTTCTTGCCTTTTGAAAAAAGCAAGAAGAAAGGCAAAGGTTTTATTTCAAAAATACGTTCTTCGAGATTTTTTAACAGCGGTATTACCTTTGCTTTCGGTGCTGTAACAGCCGCACTTTGCGTTGCTTTTGCACTTTTGCCCACATTTTTTATACTTCGTGCGTGTTCGGCAACATCGGGTACGTTCCCCGAAGAATTTGAAAGTTATAATAACGTATTTGATTTTATTGCAAACCACCTTGCAAGTGTTGAACCGACAATAAGAAGCAGCGGTGATGACGTTCTGCCGAATGTTTATTGCTCCGTTGCAACCGCAATGCTGATTCCCCTGTTTTACTTTACAAAGTCAATAACGCTCAGAGAAAAAATTTCCGTTACGGCTTTATTGGGTGTGCTGTATTTCAGCTTTAACACCAATATTCTTAACTATATTTGGCACGGCTTCCATTATCCGAACGATTTGCCATACAGATTCTCGTTTATGTACACCTTTGTTTTACTGGTTGTTGCTTTCAAAACAATAATCAGAGTAAACGAATTTAAGCCGAAAGAATTGTTGGGACTTGGGTTCGGAACAATACTGTTTATTATATTTGCGGAAAAAGTCGGTTCAAAAAATGTTGACGAAATATCCGTACTTATCAGTCTTGTCTTTGCCGTTATATATTCTGTCGGATTTTACATTCTCGGCAGCAAAAAATATAACAAGCAAGCAACCGCACTGTTCATTTTCTGCTGTTTCGTTTCAGAATACGCGGTTGCAAACACGGATAATTACGTTATGAATCAGGAATTGCAATATTACAGTTCCGATTACAGTGAATTTGAAGAAATTAAAGAAGATATCGACAATGACAGAAACAATAACAATATATACCGAATGGAGCTTACGGATTTAAGAACACGAATGGATCCGTGCTGGTACAATTACAACGGTGTTTCTATCTTTTCATCTATGGCTTACGAAAAAAATGCAAATCTTCAGCAAAATTTAGGACTTTACGGCAATTATATTAATTCTTACACTTACAATATGCAAACGCCGGTATATAACGCTATGTTTTCTCTCGATTATATTGTCAACAACAGCGATGACGTAACGATTAACGAAGATTTATTTACTTTCGTCAGCAAGAATGATACTTTTTCCGCTTACAAAAATAAATTTTCACTGCCTATTGCTTATATGGTAGATTCTTCGATAAGAAGCTGGGATTATGATAATTATGACCCGTTCACCGTTCAAAACGATTACTTCTTTAAATCCACGGGAATTGAAGATGTGTTTGAAAGCGAGGAAGTTTTCGACATAACGGGCTATGGCGTTTCGGGACTGAACAATCCTTCTGACGGTTCCGATTGCTTCTATTTTACGGCAGATTCAAGTGACGGCAGCGGCGAAATAAATGTCTTGGTTTTGCCAAAGAAAACAAAAAACCTGTATCTTTACATCGATTCAAGCAGCCTTGACAGCTTAACCGTTTCGTGCAACGGCAAAGAAATTACTCAAGATATAGATGACGAGCATTATATTCTTGACCTCGGAAAATGCGTAAAAGACGAAATAATAACAATGACTATGACTGTAAAAGACGATATAACGGACGGATATGCCGATTTTATGCTGCGTTCGTTAAATATGGAAAAATTTGTAAAAGGATATAATATTCTAAAAAATCAGTCAATGGATGTCAAAGAATTTACCGATACGAAAATAACCGGTACCGTCAACGCAACCGAAAGCGGTATACTTTACACATCGATACCTTTTGACACGGGCTGGAAGGTTATGGTTGACGGTGAAGAATTGGATAAAGATGAATTGGTGGCAATCGGTGATGCTTTACTCGGCATTTATCTCTCAAAAGGAACTCACTCGGTTGAATTTGAATATACACCTCAAGGGTACAAAGCGGGTATAATTTTGTCGATTGCAGGCTTTATGATTTTACTGATATATATCTTCGTATTGAGAAAGACTAAATTTTTAAGGCAGTACGTCTTACGGTTCAATCATAAGCAAGACCCTGTTTTATATGAATCGATTAAAAACGAAATAGACAGACAAAATGCCGAAATAATGCTCCGTGAAATTAACGAAAAGCTTGCTCTTGAAAACAGCACAATGAATGAAAGTCAAAACGAAGAACTCTCATTTAAAGAAAACGCTGTGATTGATGACAAAGCACAGGAAGAAGAAAATTCCTGATTTCATATCCGTTTTAACAAAAAGCATAACCCCTCTTGATGTTATGTAAGCATCAAGAGGGGTTACAATATTTTATTGATTTAATAAATCACAAACCGAATATTTGTGAAAGCCATTTCGAGGACATTTCAACCCAACGGGAAGCATATGGATTTTCCGTGTGACAAACTTCTTTTTTGCCCGTGGACATACCGTGACCGCCGTAGGGAAAAATGTGCATTTCAAAGGGAATATTATTCTCGGAAAGTGCAGAAGCAAACATAAGCGAATTTCTGACAGACACCGAATTATCCTCAGCAGTGTGCATAATAAACACGGGAGGGGTTGCGGCACTCACATTGTTTTCGAGTGAATATTTGCTTATAAGAATAGAATTATCTTCATATTCTCCGAGAAGATTACTTCTTGTGCCTTTATGGGTCAAAGAACCGAAAGTAATAACGGGATAACATAAAATTACAGTATTCGGTTTGTTACTCCCTGCGGGAATTTTCAATTTTGAACAAACAGTTTCATCGTTCCACATAGTCGCAAGGCATCCCGCCAAGTGACCTCCGGCGGAAAAACCGATAACAGCTATTTTGTTTTCGTCAATATTCCATTCGGTTTTATGCTCTCTTATCATAAAAACCGCAAGCGAAGCTTCGAGCAACGGCTGACTGAAATGTGGCATACCTTCCGACGCTCTCTTTCCGACGG
The DNA here is from genome assembly GCA_964474295.1 of uncultured Eubacteriales bacterium. Lineage (GTDB taxonomy): Bacteria > Bacillota > Clostridia > Oscillospirales > Acutalibacteraceae > SIG575. The sequence goes on along the minus strand of CAYYRN010000005.1, from coordinate 32,103 downwards.
AATAGCGAAGTACAAAGCAATTAAATCCAAGTGCCAAATACTGGTTGGCAATCGGTTCAGCTTCGCGGTCAGAGCAAATGCCGTAACCGCCGCCCGGAATTACAAGCATTGCCGGACGTTTGTTTGTGGGAAATTCCTCGGAAAAATCACGAATGTATGTGTCAAGATAAACATCTTTCCTATCTTCAAAAAGAAAAATTCTTTCACATTTCATACAACTTATTCACCCAACACCTTTACACCGCCACACGGACGAACAGAAAGGACATAGCATGAATTTTCTCCGAATACTTTCTTCATTTCCGATATGTATTCATCAAGCATATCATTCGGAACAAAAGCCTGCATAGTTCCTGCAAATCCGCCGCCGTGAACTCTCCATGCACCCTTGCCTTTTAAAAGACGTTCCGCAATGCACAGCCCGATACTAAGCGGTTGGTCATCGGGTGCAGATGACGGGTATACATTTTGATTGTACATATATGATGAACGTCCGCTTTCAATAACATTAGCCTTAAAGCAATCAAAATCATTGTTTTGCAAAGCTTCGGCTTCGGAATCTACTCTCGCATTGTCGGAGAAAAAGTGCATTGCTCTCAAAACAGCTCTGTCCCCTGCCGCACTTCTTACTTCCTTAATTTTTGAATTAAATTCCTCAAAAGAAACTTCTCTCAAAACTTTTTTGCCGAAAACAGCCGCAGCAGCTTCCATTTCCTTGCGTACAGCACCGTATTCGGGTGTCAAATCGGCATGACTGCCGCCTGTGTTTACAATGCACAAGGAATGACCGCAGGCAGCAAAATCAAAATCAAGCTTGTTTATAACAGGCTTGTTCGTATCTTTAAAATCAATTTCAACAAAACCACCGACAGATGAAGCCATCTGATCCATTAAACCGCAAGGTTTATTAAAGTATTTGTTTTCCGAAAACTGTGCTATTTGAGCAATTTCAACGGGTGAAATTTTGCCGTCATTAAACATATGGTTTAGTATTGTTCCGATAAGCACTTCAAATGCCGCAGAGCTTGAAAGACCTGAACCTGAAAGCACGGAAGATGTTGTGTAAGCATCAAAAGCACCGACCTTGTAACCTCTTTCGATAAATCCGGCATACATTCCTCTGATAAGCTCTGCCGAAGTTCCGAAGCCTTCACTATGTACATTCATATCGGATATATCAATTACATCCATATCATATCCTACCGATTTAACTCTTGTTATATTGCCGTCCTTTTCGGAGCAGACCGCAACAGCATCAAGGTTTACCGCCGCCGCAAGCACTTTTCCGTTGTTATGGTCGGTATGATTGCCGCAAACCTCAGTTCTTCCGGGTGCGCTGTAAAAAGAAAGCGAATTACACGTTCCGTACTCCTTTTCAAACAAGTCCGCAAGCTCGGTATAACGTTTTTTTTGTTCACAAACGGCATCATCAGTCAAATAAACTCTTTTAAGTTCATTATCATATCCGCCTGAAATAAGTTTAGTTTTTAACATTTTTTTCACCTTTCTTATTGATAATTAAGATAATCCTTCTCGTTACAAGCAAACCGACTCCCGAAAGCAAAGACGATATCATAACGGGAATCAGGAACGATGCGGAAAAAGGGTTAAAAGCATTACGTCCGATAATTAAGTATGAAACAATTTTCGGCATAAAACCGGCAACAGAAATAATCAAATAATTTTTAAAATTATATCTCATACTGCCGTAAATGTTGCTAACCGTATTTATCGGAAACAGAGGAATCAGCCTGCAACAAAACAGCAGCCACGGATTCCCATTACCGTTGTGTTCGAGAATTTTCCAAATATCGTCATAATTTTTCAAAATTTTGTAAGGCAGCGTTTTCCTTTTTGTTCCGATAAAGTACCTTGAAGAGAACAGTAAAACCAGTCCGATAATGTTTATCAAAAGCGAAATCGGAGTGTTAAAAACCATACCGGAAATAACACAAACACAGGAAATCGGAAGCAAAGGCAACGGCAAAAAACCTTTTATTATGAACAGAACAAGAATTGACAAAATGATAATCCATTTTCTGTCAAGTGCCGCAATTCTCAATTCCAAATTTGTTAAATATGTTTGATACTTATCATACAGCAACCGCAAGTTCGGTAATTTAAAAAAAGTAAGCAACACGAAAATTGCCAATGCTAAAAGAATCAGCACAAATGATAACGCTACCATTATATTCAGTTTTTTCGATGATTTTTTTCTCATATTTTTCCGCCTGAATATTGAATTAATTTCTGTTTGATAATATAATTATATGTGAAAATTCGCAGGAAAGAGGTTTAGCATGAAAATAATTATTTTAGACGGTTACACCGTAAACCCCGGAGATCTTAATTGGGATTGGTTGAGTGAATACGGGGAATTTGAAGTGTATGACAAAACGAATCCCGAAGAAATACTTTCACGCTGTGAAAATGCCGATATTATTATTACCAATAAAACTCCGCTGAGAAAAGATGTGCTAAAAAAACTGCCAAACGTAAAATTTATCGATTTGCTGAGTACAGGATACAACATCACGGATATCGACTACGCACGGGAAAGAAACATACCGGTTTCAAATGTACCCGCTTACAGCACCGACTCGGTAGCACAGCTTACTTTTTCTTTTATTCTTGAATTTTGTTCTCACGTTTCGGAATATGCACAGTCAACGCAAAACGGCAATTGGCAAAAAAGTGAACATTTTTGTTACTTGCTTTCACCTCTCACAGAGCTTGCCGGCAAGACGATAGGTATTGTCGGATACGGCTCTATCGGTAAAAAAGTTGCCGAAATTGCACAGGCTTTTTCGATGAACGTACTTATAAACACAAATCATCCGAAAGAAAATACAAAAACGATAACTTTTTGCAGTCTCGACACGCTTCTTGAAAAATCCGATTTTGTTACTCTCCATTGCCCTCTTACAAAAGAAACCGAAAAAATGGCAAACAAAAGCTTTTTCTCAAAAATGAAAAAGACAGCGTATTTTATAAACACCTCACGAGGCGGTACGGTAGACGAAAGAGCATTAAAAGAAGCACTCGATTGCGGAGAAATTGCAGGTGCCGGACTTGACGTTTTGGAAAACGAGCCGCCTACGAACGACATACTTACTTCAAACAGCAAGACTTTGGTAACGCCGCACATTGCCTGGGCAGCAAAAGAAACACGCTGCCGTCTTATGGAAATCACAAAGGATAACGTAAGAGCGTTTATAAACGGCAATCCGATAAATGTTGTAAACTGAAAACACGGACTGTATCAAATTTTTCAAGCATTTGATACAGTCCCTTTCTTTTTAATTATTTGTAGAATCTCTCAAGATAATTTCTGTGAGCTACTTTCATTTCTTCATAGCAGGCTTTTGCATTTTCATAATCACCGATAAGAGGATGAACCATAAGAGCTTTCATTGCAGCTTCATCATCACCGTTGAGTGCTGCTTCAACCGTATATTTTTCATATGCCTTAACTGCCTGCATAAGACCTGACATATGACGGTTTGTTTTTTTCTTAACGGGAACCGGTGTAGCTCCGTCAGCACCGATTACAGCACTGATTTCAACAACATCGTCATCTTCCATAAACGGAAGCGTTCCGTTATTTTTAATATTAACAACGTGAACATCTTTCTTATCGTTTGCGATTGAATCGATAAGTGAAACTGCGGCAAGTGAATATTTATGTCCGCCGCGTTTGTCAAGAAGTGCGGGTTTAACAACAAGCTTTTCATCGCTGTACATTTTAAGAAGATTTTCTTCAATGTCCATACAAACCATCGCACGGCTTGTTTTATCGTTTTTAAGATGCTCGATTTTAGCATTTCTGTTGTAATAATACTGAAGATATGATGACGGAATACCTTCAATAGCTTTAAGACATTCAAGCGAGAAGCCGTCATCTTTAATATTTGCCATAACTTTCGGAGAGAAACCGTCTTCAATAAGCTTCGGCAAAAGTTCTTCGCCGTCTTTGACAATTGAAGTAATCCAGCTTAAATGATTAAGACCGACATAAGTTACTTCGCTGTCGGGGCCGGTAATTTCTTTTACATCATCAATCATATCAATCGGAACATTACAAAGTCCGATAGACTTAACCTTAGTGTAATTAAGAAGAAATTCCGTTATGATACCGGAGGGATTTGTAAAGTTAATAAGCCAAGCATCGGGACAAATTTTCTCCATATGATTTGTTATGTTCTGAATAACGGGAATTGTTCTGAGTGCTTTGAAGAAGCCGCCGATACCGGTGGTTTCCTGACCGATAAGTCCGTATTTTACGGGAATAATTTCATCAAGGTGTCTTGCGGGAAGCTTACCTACACGAATCTGAGTAAGAACAAAATCGGCACCCTCAAGTGCAACATCAAGGTCATCGGTAAATACCGTTTCGCACTCAATTCCTGCATTTTTGAGCATACGCACACAAAGATTACCTACAATTGTACGCTTTCTTTCATCGATATCCATAAATGATACCTTTTTAAGTTTAAGCGAATCCTGTGCTTTAATAAATCCGTCAAGAAGTTCGGGACAATATGTACTTCCCGAACCGATAACCGCAACGCTGATTTCTTTCATTTTAATCAATCTCCTTAATTTTTATACTCTTGAAAAATCCAGTTTACACAGCCTGTAACGGGGGCTTGTGTAAGCTTAATATACTTAACTTTCTTTTCCGATCTCTCGGCAATTTTCTTTTTAAGACAATCGAGATAAACCTCGTTCGGAAGCTTTGTGTGGATTGAGCCCGAAAGAACAACCTCAACCTCACCGTCACCGAAATTCAAAGAATTAAGGTGAGATACTATGTAATCGGCTCCACGTTCCGACATTTCATCAATTGCTTTTAAAACAGGCTTATCATTCATTTTTGAAGCTTCAAAGAAGAAATCTATAAGACGCATTATAAAGCGTCCCCTTTCTTCGCTTTCCGCCATAGCAAGAGTAGCCAAAAAGTCATCTTTGTCTTCAACCTTGAACTCATCTTTAAACATATCGGTCATTGCCGTTTTTTCAAGTCCGAGGACGATATCGTCATATATAAGCTTAAAAGCTTTGGTTGCAACCCATGTTCCGTTGCCTTTATCATCGGAGAACTCGCCAAAGCCGCCCAACTGCACCATTTTGCCGTCAAGATCAATTGCGTTACAGCAAGTACCCGTACCGCAATTGTAACCTATTGCGGCTTTTCCGCTTGCACCTGCTTTGACAACAATAAAACCGTCATTGAAAATTTCAAAATTTTCAAGTCCTCGTTTTTTCATTCTCAAGCACATTTCATCATGCTGATAAGGGTGATCAATTCCTGCCAAACCCATAAGGGTAAAACCGACATCATCCAAAGAAATACCTGCTTTTTTCAGCAAGTCGGAAATTCCGTTCCAAATAATATCGGCAGCTTCATCGAAGCTTCCTTCAAGGTTTTCGTGATTGCTTCCCTCGGTTTTAACTTCGGCAACCACATTTTTTTCTTCATCAAAAAGTGCATAAGCGGTTTTTGTTCCTCCGCCGTCAACACCTATGTAATATGACATAAACATTCTCCTTATATTCCGAATTTCAGTTAATAATTATATCACTTTTATTGTTATCAGTCAACAAAATCGTGATTATTCGTACAAATCAATAATCTCCTGTGCCTTAGCTTTCAAATGTTCTCTGAGTTCTTCCGGTTTTCTTACATAAACGGAATTTCTGTATTGCATAAGCCACGAAATAAAGCCTTCACTGACCGCTACCTGAGCGCGCAGGTAAAAGCGGGTGCTGTCCTCATTGCGTATTGTCGCATTTTCACCGAAGCGGTCAACAATATCCTCAAGAAGCTCGTTTTTGCAAACAATTTCAACGTCACAGAGCCTTCCCGAAAACATATTAAACATCTTGTTTGAATAATCGGCTATATCAAACTCTCCTTTGTACTCCGAAACTTCTTCAAAAGGTCTGACACTGTTTTCGATAGTTTTAACCTTTCTCATTCTGTCAAGGCGAGTATGCATTAAATTATCGTATTTCGGATTATTACAAATAAGGTAATAGTGGTCATTTGACCAAACAAGCGCATAGGGATTAACAACAAAATCTTTTGAAGCCATAACAATTTTTTTGCCTGCCTCAATTTTATGCCTGATATAGCTGAAAGATACTTGCTTTTTTTCTTCGATAGCACGGTTTAAAACATCAATTGTATAAAATATTTCCTCGTTGAAAGTTTTAACACGGTTTGAAATACTCAGTTGACTTTTAAGCATTTCAAATTGCTTGGCACTTACCAGCGTACCGATTTTTTCAATAAGCTCCTGTGTCTTTTTCGGCGTTATAAAATCCGCTGACTGAACGGCATCAAGAATCAGTTTAACTTCGGGAAGCTGAAAATTGCGAGAAGCGAGAAAATAACCGGATTTCGGTGACTTTACTTTGATGATATCATAACCGTTATCGACAAGCAAAGCAATATCGGCGTAAATCGACTTTCTCTCGGCGGTTAAACCTCTTTTGTTTAACTCTTCGAGAATTTCATTCGTAGAGATGATATTATTTTCATCAGTCATTTTTTCAAAAATATCGATAAGGCTTAAAAGTTTTTGTTTTGAACTTGATTTTACGTCCATAAGCACCTCGAAATTATCTCATAAGAATCGAAAACAACCTTTTATTAAGCTTGACAATTGTTTCGTTATCGATTTTCATAATATCACGGTCATAAGTCATAATACCGTTTGCTTCATTTTCGACATCGCTGAGTTGCGTGTAAACAACGGCACTCAAACCTTTTCTGACAAGCGGAATAATTTGCCTTGTAAACAATCTCTCATATGCCTTTGAGAGAGATTTTTTGTTTTTAAACATCATATATCCGAAAGCCTTATTTTCGTTCATAGTGTGTTTCGGAACAATGCGTGAATAACCGCCGAATTCCGAAACTACAAACGCTCTGCCATCGGGTATTACCCTTGTAACGGGCAGAACATATCTGTGTACGCTGCGTAAATCACCGCCCCTTTGGTCAAACCAGCCGCTTGCATGGTCAACTATTCGAGTGGGATCGATTTCTTTTACTTTTTCCGAAATTCGTTTTGCATCGAACTGCCCCCAGCCTTCGTTGAACGGAACCCAACAGCCTATCGAAACACAGTTGTGCAGCGTTGACATCATCTGCTCAAGTTCATCCTCGAACTGGTCACGCCATTCTTTTTCGTTGCGGTTAAACAAGGAATAAGCGTTATCCTTCATTCTCTGCAATCCGATATTCGGAAGCACACCTACAATGAAATTACCGGGATGCTTTGCACCGCTTACCATATCCTGCCAAACAATCATACCGATTTTGTCGCAGTGGTAGTACCAACGAAGCGGTTCAACTTTAATATGCTTTCTCAACATATTGAAGCCTAAGGATTTCATAACTTTAATGTCAAAAATCATAGCTTCGTCAGTCGGTGCGGTCATAACGCCGTCCGGCCAATAGCCCTGATCCAGCAAACCGATTTGGAAATAAGGCTTATTGTTAAGGAAAAGACGAGGTATACCGTTTTCATCCTTTTCCATTGAAAACTTTCTCATTCCGAAGTAACTTACAACGGTATCGACGAGCAAGCCGTTATGATAAAGCTCAAACATCACGTTATAAAGATTGGGCTTTTCGGGACTCCAAAGTTTAAAACGCTTCATTGTAATTACGTCAACGCACGCAATATTTGAGGTGAAAATCACTTCTTCATCCTCATCAAAAACAGTTGCGACAATTTCATAATCGCTCTGTGCCGTAGTTTCGATATCCACATGAACACAGTATTCATCAATATCGGGAGTTAATTTTACCGAAGTAATGTGCATTTCGTCAACAGCCTCAAGCCATACTGTCTGCCAAATTCCCGTTGTGGGAGTGTACCAAAAGCCCGTCTGCTTGATAGCCTGCTTACCTCTTTGTTGCCATCCTTTATCCGTAGGGTCAAAAACAGAAACGTTAAGAATGTTTTCACCGTCTGTAAGAAAATCGGTTATATCAAAGCTGAAAGGACAATATCCGCCGGTATGACCGCCGACAAAATTTCCGTTAATATAAACTCTGCACTCCCAATCGACTGCACCGAAGTGAAGTATAACACGTTTTGAATCGTACTCACTGCCGAGAGTAAATGTCTTTTTATACCAAAGAATATCCATAGGCTTCAATCTTCTCTCAACGCCCGAAAGAGGAGCTTCAATGGCAAACGGCACTGTGATTTTGCCCTCATATTCCACAGGGATATCCTCCATAGAATCGGTAACGGCATAATCAAATTGACCGTTAAGATTTGTCCAAATATTTCTTTTTAATTGCGGTCTCGGATACTCTTGAAGCGGAGCATCTTTATCGACATCTTTAGTCCATCTTGTTTCCATAAAATAATTCATTACCTTTCCGACTGCAAAATAATAAAACGGTTTTTCCTTGCCGCAGTCAGACAAGGATGTGATTTAAGAGATTAGCAAAATAATTATACTGTTTTTCAAAAAACATATTGATAAAAAAACAAAAGTTTGATATAATATCAGCATTGTGCGGATATGGTGGAATTGGCAGACACGTTAGATTTAGGATCTAATGGTTTATGGCCGTGCAGGTTCAAGTCCTGTTATCCGCACCAAGTCGGAACAAGCAAAGCTTGTTCCGTTTTTCTTTTCTTTAAGAAAAACTTAAAGCACAGTTATTTTGAACCTTTTGCTTCAAATGCCGAAATATCCCTTTTGTATCGTTTGTTTAATCAACATAATTATACTGCGAGGATTCATTCTTTGTCAAGCAAAAAAACAAGTTATGTCAACCGGAATTAAGATATAGTGATTTTTGGTCGTTTTACAAATGCACTGCACTCGCTTTCCGTATTGTTAATCCCCCTACCGTGTACAACTACACAATAGAGGGATTCATTTCAAAATTCTTGTTTTCAGAAAACAAAAAAAAGCGCTGCACTATTCAAAAATGCAGCAACCCTTCCGAAAGTTTTTGTGCTTACATTTGGGGGAATGTCGCACTAAAAACCGACGCAATTTCTTGCTTTGACATTGTATCACGTTGCGATGAAAGAAATCAATACAATTGTCCCCAAATGCAGTTTTTTTGTAATAAAATGCAGCTTGAATACAAAAAATGCCATTGCACCTTTAATGCGCGGCTGATTAGTTACGGCTCTGTTTTATGTATCCGATGTCATATAATGCATAAATTGAGTTTTAGTTTCCTTATTGTAGCCTCTGCTCACGGGAATTTTTTTACCGTTTTTCAGCAAAATCTCCGACGACGAAAATGCTTTTATATACAGAGGATTTGCCCAGAAGGAACGATGGCTATGAATAAGCCTACCTTCAAGAATACCGAACACTTCCTCAACATTATCCAATGTTTCTTCTATGCCCGATACCGTGGTAATCATCGTCCTACGCTTTACACGTTCAACACACACGACATCTTCAAAGTAAATTACCTTATGACTTCCGTGAAGTGCTTTAATATAAATACTTTCCTTTTGCCTTTTTTCAAGCTGCTCCACTGCTTTTTCCAGTGCAACAGGCAATTTTTTGAGAGCATCACTTTTTAAAACAAAAAACGTATGCTCGGTTTCATAAACCTCAGTTGCGAATTCAAGATAATTTGAAAGATAAATTATTCTGATTTTTTCGTTGAGACTGCGTATTTCTTGTGCTATCTTTATACCGTCAGACTGCGGCAAACAAATATCAAGTACCAGAATATCAAAAAGGAATGGATTTTTTTCAAAATTTTTATCAAACTCTTTTTTCGTTTCATAACAAGTAATTTCAACATTATCCTTGCCGAAAAAATCCTCTACAATTTCCCTTGTAGCTTCCAAATGAAACTTTTCGTCATCCAATATTGCAACTTTCATTTTCAACCCTACTCTAATTTAATTTGCCGAACATTTAGCTCCGGTAAGTAAAATTTCAATCACAAATGAATTTTCATTATCTTTAATTTCAACAGTACCGTCTTTTTCTTTCACGATATCGTTAATAATTTTCATTCCGTAGCCGTGACCGTTTTCTTTCTTTAATGTTTTGATATTTTTGGGATTGATTTTTTCATTTTTACTTTTGGAATTTTCACATTTTATTGTAATACAACCACCGGCAACATAAACATCAAGGTTAATGAATTTTTCTTCGCCTTCGTCCATTCTCAAGCAGGCTTCACAGGCATTGTTAAGTACGTTGGTGAGAATACAGGTAAGAGAAACATCATCAATTCCGGTCTTTTCCGGAATGATTCCTTTAGGCACAAATTTTATGTTTTTGCTTTCGCATTTTTCCTTGATATCGCAAATAACCGTGTCAGCGGTAATGTTACCCGTAACATTAACTCTTTTGATTTTTTGCAAATTTTCGCTGAGTGTCAAAACGTATTCCTCGGCTCTGTCATATTCCTTTTCTTCAATGAACGTGGAAATCACGGCAATATGACCTTTCATATCGTGTCTGATTTTTCTGATTTCCTCGTTATGTATTCTCATCAGGTTATAATATTCAAACTGTCTCGTTTTTTCTTCATTAAGAACTTTGATTTCACGTCTTAATCTTTTCTTGGTGAAATAATCGTTAATTATATACATCACAACAAAGAAAACAATCCACGCAAAATTAATTAACGCATATCTGAAAAGATATTCCTTTGACAAAAAGAAAACTATACCATCATCAATTATGGCAAACAATTCACACACAATGAAGCCTAACATACCGATTATACCCAAAACCGAAAAGAGCTTTGAATTATAATTTATTTTCACAAGAAGCTTGCCCAAAAGATGATTTATAAGCACAACCAATGCCGCAAAAACAAGACATCCCACACATAACAATATAAGCGTTGTAAAATCTCCGATAAAAATCCTGTCTGCCCCTTCGGGAGTGAACCGCTGCAAAACAAATTTTTTGTAAAGCACTACGGGAAGTGCAACTATATCACAAGTAACAACCGCAACTATAATTTCTTGAAATGAGGCATCAAAAACGACAAAAAATAAAAAGAAATCAAAAATGAGTGTCGATGCACCGAATAAAATCGTTGTCAAAACAGTTTGCTCAACATTTGTGTTATAATATTGAAAATACTGCTGAATCAGTTTGGGAATTAAAAGAAAAAGAAAACATCTCAGTCTGCTTCCCCTTTTTTCAACAAAAGAGTTTGCCATAATTAATGCGGCATACACCGCAAAAACAGTCAGTGAAAAAATTTCGTAAACAAGTGTATAATTCAAATTTCTTCGCTCCCCTGTCAGAAATACTTTTACACAAAACACCGTAATCATATAAAAAACGATAAGAAATAAAAGCAAAAAGTATTTCCGGATTTTATACAAGGATAACATATTTAAAAAATAATGTCAATATAGAAATTTACCTTTCAAATCTATACTTTCCGTTAAAATTCAGTTAAAAAAAGCACCGACATTGTCGATGCTTTTTCTGGCTGGGATGGCTGGATTTGAACCAGCGGATAACGGAGTCAAAGTCCGGTGCCTTACCCCTTGGCTACACCCCAATATAAAATTTAAAACGGACAAAAAAATGGGGTGGATGATCGGGGTCGAACCGACGACCTCCAGGGCCACAACCTGGCACTCTAACCAACTGAGCTACATCCACCAAATATAAAAATATTTCGGGAATACCCTCCGACAAATACAGGATAAATGTGGCAAAGAAAATATTCCTCAAACAACGTGGTTTATTATATCAGAATTAAATCGTTATGTCAATAGTAAGTTTCAATTTTTTTATTTTTTATTGATTTTTTGCATTTTTAGGCTTTGTAATAATAAACTATTACAGTAAATTTATACAGTGTCGGTGATGAATTTTGGGAGTATTGGATTTTTTTGTGTTTTTGGGTGGAATCGGACTTTTCCTTTTCGGGATACGGATAATGGGACAGGGACTTGAAATGGCAGCCGGCAGCAAAATGAAAAGTATGCTCAACAAAGCTACCTCAAATAAGATTTCGGCTGTTCTTATAGGAGTGGCGGTTACGGCTTTGATTCAAAGCTCATCCGCCACCACCGTAATGGTTGTCGGTTTCGTAAATGCGGGACTTATCAATCTTGTTCAGGCAACGGGAATTATTATGGGGGCAAATATCGGCACAACAGTCACAAGTGTGCTTGTGGCACTTAACCTTTCGACCATTTCACCGTTGTTTGTTTTTGTCGGTGCATTTATCTTAATATTCGCAAAGAAAAAAATTATATCTCATATAGGAGAAATAATCGCAGGATTCGGTTTGCTGTTTATAGGTATGGACACTATGTCAAGCTCTATGGAGCCGTTGAGAAATTCTTCGATTTTCATTGATTTTATGACAAAAGCCGATAATCCTTTTTTGGGAATAATCATCGGTCTTGTGTTTACAGCCGTAATCCAAAGTTCATCGGCGAGTATCGGCATATTGCAGGCACTCGCTTTTAAAGGGCTTGTTCCGATTGAATTTGCACTTTTTGTACTTTACGGGCAAAACATAGGAACGGTAATTACCGCCCTGCTATCCGCTGCGGGAAGCAAAATCAATTCCAAGCGTGCGGCGATTATACATCTGCTCTTTAATGTTTTCGGGACAATTCTTTTCGTTATTATAACTTTGTTTACACCTTATACAGAATTTTTAAAAATGCTAAGTTCCGACACCGTTGTGCAAATTTCCGCAGCACATATCATTTTTAACGTCGTAAGCACAATAATATTATTTCCGTTTTCCGACAAAATTGTACGTCTGTCCTGCCGAATTATTCCCGACAAAAAGGAAAGCACCGTAAGACACTTCCCCTCTTTTGTAAAATGATTCTTTTTAAACGGTTAATTTTGTGTATTTTATTGAATTAATAAAAAATTGGTGTATAATTGTATTATCACTTTTCGGAAAGGTTATGAGAAAATGCTTTCAAAAGAAAACCGTAATCTTACAATGCTTTTTGACTTTTACGAACTTACTATGGCAAACGGTTACTTCAAAAATGATATGGGCAACAAAATTGCTTATTTCGATATGTTTTTCAGAAAATTGCCGGATTCAGGCGGTTTTGCGATAATGGCAGGCGTTGAGCAAATGGTCGAATACCTGAAAAATCTCAAATTTACGGATGAAGATATCGACTATTTGAGAAACAAAGGCTTTGGCGAAGATTTCTTAAATTATCTGAAAAATTTTGAATTCAAGTGTGACGTTTGGGCAGTAAGGGAAGGCACTCCGATTTTCCCCGGTGAACCGATTGTTACGGTAAAGGGTCCGGTTATACAGGCACAGTTTATTGAAACTATGATTTTGCTTTCAATTAATCATCAAAGCTTAATAGCGACAAAATCAAACCGTATTGTGCGAGCTGCGCAAGGACGTTCCGTAATGGAGTTCGGCTCAAGACGTGCGCAAGGCTATGACGGTGCGATTCTCGGTGCGAGAGCCGCTTACATCGGCGGCTGTGTAGGCACAGCCTGTGCAATTTCTGACAGTCTTTACGGTGTTCCCGCCCTCGGAACAATGGCACACAGTTGGATACAGATGTTCGATTCCGAGCTTGAAGCTTTTTGTGCATACGCAAGAGAATATCCCGATAACTGTACCTTACTAATTGACACATATAATGTCATCGAATCAGGTATACCGAATGCAATTGAGGCATTTAAGCGTGAAATTCTTCCACGTGGATTCAGACCGAAGGGTGTACGAATTGACAGCGGAGATATAACATATCTTTCCAAAAAAGCAAGAAAAATGCTTGATGAAGCAGGCTTTGAGGATTGCAAAATAGTCGCATCAAATTCGCTTGACGAATATATCATCAGAGATATGCTTTTACAGGGTGCAAAGGTTGATTCGTTCGGTGTCGGTGAAAGATTGATTACCGCTTCCTCAACACCCGTTTTCGGCGGTGTTTACAAGCTTGTTGCCATTGAAGACGATAACGGAAATATCATCCCAAAAATTAAAATAAGCGAAAATGTCACCAAAATAACAACGCCCTGCTTTAAAAAGGTATACAGACTTTACGACAATGAAACAGGCAAAGCAATGGCTGATTTAATTACCCTTTCGGACGAAACAATGGATGACGAGCAAGAATATGAGCTTTTTGACCCGGAGCATACATGGAAGCGTAAAAAAATTAAGAATTATACTTCTGTTTTGCTGCGTGAAAAAATATTTGAAAACGGTAAATTCATCGGTAAAAACCGTACACTGAAAGAAGTCAGAGACTATTGTGCGGCACAAATAGACACACTTTGGGATGAAGTAACACGTTTTGAGAACCCGCACAACTATTACGTTGACCTTTCGCAAAAGCTTTGGAATGAAAAAAACAAACTGCTCGAAAGTCACAAAATGAGGTGAAAAAATGTTTAAAATCGGATGTCATCTTTCTGCCTCGGCAGGATATGTTCATATGTTTAACGAAGCAAAAAGCATTGGAGCGAATACTTTTCAGTTTTTCACAAGAAACCCACGCGGCGGCAAAGCAAAAGATATTGACCGAAACGATGTATCTAAATTTAATACTCTTGCAAAAGATGACGGTTTTGCTAAAATAGTCGCTCATGCTCCGTACACGCTTAATGCCTGCTCCGCAAAAGAAGAAACGAGAAAATTCGCATTTGATATTTTTGCCGACGATTTAAAAAGAATGGAGTACACACCGAATAATTATTATAATTTTCATCCCGGAAGCCATGTGGGACAAGGTGTGGAAACGGGTATTGATTTAATTTCGGATATGCTCAATCAAACTCTTTTTAAAGAAATGACAACAACGGTTTTGCTTGAAACAATGGCAGGCAAAGGCAGTGAGGTTGGCGGCAGATTTGAAGAAATAAGAAATATTATCGACAAGGTCGCTTTGAACGAAAAGCTCGGTGTGTGCTTAGACACCTGCCACATATTTGACGGCGGATATGATATCGTTAACGATATCGACGGTGTACTTGAGAAGTTTGATAGAATAATCGGAATAGAAAAACTGAAAGCAGTTCATTTGAATGACAGTATGTACGGCTTTGAAAGTCACAAGGACAGGCACGCAAAAATAGGCGAAGGAAAAATCGGAAACAACGCTATTATAGAAATTATCAATCATCCTGCACTGCGTAATCTTCCGTTTATTCTTGAAACACCGAACGACATACAAGGATACGCAAAAGAAATTGAGTTTTTAAAAGAAAACAGATTATAAAAGAGCGAACACCAAAATGAGCTGTAAAAAACTTACGTTTTTTACAGCTCTGTTTCTTTTTAAAATATTCTTATTCTTCAGTAGCTTCTTCGGCAGCCTCTTCGAGAATTTCAGCTTCTTCTTTTTCAGCCGCTTCCTCAATAAGAGCGCGGATTGAAAGGCTTACACGCTTTTTGTCGAAATCAATAGCGGTAATTTTTGCCTTAACAACCTCACCAGCCGTAAGAACATCTTGAGGCTTCTCAATGTGTTTATCGGCAATCTGAGAAATGTGTATAAGACCGTCAATGCCGGGAATAACCTGTGCAAATGCACCGAATGTTGTCATACCGACAATCTTTGCATCAACAACAGTGCCTTCGGGATAGTCTCTCTTGAGAATCTCCCACGGATTATCCTCAGCACGCTTAAAGCCGAGAGAAATTCTTTTCTTTTCCGCATCTGCTTCTTTAACGAAAACTTTAATTGTGTCGCCTACATTTACAACATCCGAAGGATGTTTTATGCGTTTCCACGAAAGTTCGGAAATGTGAACCATTCCTTCAACTCCGGGAGCAAGCTCAACAAATGCACCGTAGTTAGTGAGTGTTTTTACTGTGCCTGTATACTCCTGACCTGCTGCAAGCTGTGCCCAGAACTGAGAAATAATTTCTCTTCTTTCCTCACGAAGCACCGCGCGAATCGAGCCGACAGCACGTTTACGTTTTTCGTCAACTTCAATTACCTTGAACTTAACTGTGGTTTTGAGAAGTGCATCAAGTGCCTGTCCTTTCGGAACACCTGTAAGAGAAGCCGGAATAAATACTTTAACTCCGTTTGTAAGCACACGCACACCGCCACGTACGAGATCCGTTACAAGACCTTCAAAAACTGTGTCCTCAGCTTCTGTTGCCTTAACAAACTCGTTCCAAAGTCTGCCTGCATCTGCTCTTTTCTTAGAGAGCATTACAGTACCCTCGGCATCGTTTGTTTTCATAATGATGAGTTCAAACTCATCACCGATTTTAACTTCTTTGGAAGCATCAGCGGTAGGATCGTTGCTGTATTCACTCATAGGAACAAAACCGGCATGTTTTCTGCCGATATCTACCTGAATTTCTGTGGGGGTGATTCCCATTACAACGCCGACAACTCTCTGATCAGAGTTCATATTTGCAAGTGAAACTTCAAGAGCTTCAGTGAAATCCATATCATCGGTTATTTCTCTTGCAGCCTCGACATTGGTCACCTCCTGTTCAGCACCGGTATCTACCTTTGCTTCAATTTCAATCGGTTCGTTAACAATTTCGGACATAATTATGTACCTCCTTTATTATTGAAGCAGGAGTCGAGGCCCCTGCAGTTATGCCGATTATATCAAATTCGGACAAATCAATGCTTTTAAGCTCGTCTGCCGTTTCAACGAGGTAGGTAGGACAATTCACCTCGCAGGTACTTTTGAGCTTTTGAGTATTGGAACTGTGCCGTCCTCCGACAATCAGCATGGCATCGCATTCAAGAGAAAGAGTAACCGCTTCACTTTGCCTTTCGTGCGTTGCAGAACATATTGTATCAAATATTTTTGCATTTGTACATAGCAAATTAATATTTTTTTTACAAATTTTCCAATCTTTTGCAGAAAAAGTTGTCTGAGCAACAATTATTATGCTTTTTTGGCATAATTCCGCATTGGTTTTTAACAAATTTTCAAGTTCACAACTGTTTTTAAAAATGTAAGTATCGCCCTTTGCGTAACTTTTTATACCCATAACTTCGGGATGTTCACTATCTCCCGCAATTAAGACGGGAATAGTTTTAGATGAGTTTTCGGAAACTATTTTGTGTATTTTTTTCACAAAGGGACAAGTTGCATCCAAAAAATCATAACCGGAACGTTCGATTTCATCCATTAAATTTTTGGGTATGCCGTGCGTTCTTATTATCACCGTGCTGTCTGCATCGTTTTCGGAAAGGTCGCTTATGATTTTCGCTCCTTTGCAATTCATATCATCAATTACCTGACTGTTATGAATAATGGGACCGAGAGTCGATACTCGCCTGCCGTCTTCGAGTAATTTGTAAGCCAAGTTAACGGCTCTGTTAACACCGAAGCAAAACCCTGCGGATTTTGCGAGAATCACTTTTTTCAAAGTCCTTTCCTCCAAAGAGATACAGTTTCGTCAAAAATTATTCTCGAAGCGTTCCTGATTTCAGCCGTAGAACGTGAATCTGAAGAAAAGCCGAGTTCTTCAAACTTAATCAATTTACCATATCTGACGGTCACGGGTTTTCTTAAAAATTTTCTTTTTCCGATAAAAATAGAACAGGGAACAACGTCTGCACCTGTTGCTTTTGCGATAAGTGCAACACCTGATTTTGCTTTTTGAGGTTCTCCGCCCTCTTTATTTCTTGTGCCTTCCGGGAAAATACCGAGAACTTCACCGTTTTGTATCAATTTAATGGCGTACTCCACAGAAGACTTATCGGACGAGCCTCTTTTTACCGGGAAAGAATTAAAGTGTGTCAAAAAGAATCGTGAAAAAGGCTTTTCAAATGTTTCATACTTTGCCATAAAGTGAATAACTCTGCCGCTGTTCATTGCAAGAAGTACCGGGTCAAAGGATGTAAGGTGATTTGCCGAAACTATGTACGCCCCCGTTTTGGGGAGATTTTCCCTGCCCTCGTATCTAAGCTTATATTTTAAAGCCATTATAAACTTCGCTATCGGAACCGAAATCGTGTAAAGCTTATAGTTTTTCATTCTCGAATAATCAAAATGTTCGGTCATATTCTTTCTCCTATCAGAGCCGAAAGCTCTTCTATTGATTTTTCAAGCGTATATCCCGTTGAGTCAAAAACGACAGAATCCTCTGCGGGCTTCAACGGAGCGATTGCTCTGTGCGAATCCTGATAATCTCTTTCTTTCATTTCCTTGAGAACACATTCAAAAGAATCATTGATTCCCTTTTCTTTTAGTTCCTTAAATCTGCGCATTGCACGTTCTTCAACATCAGCCGTCATAAAAATTTTTATTTGTGCATCAGGCAAAACCACCGTACCGATATCTCTGCCGTCCATAATGCAGTTGTTTTTTGCTGCTATATTCCTCTGCAAATCAAGCAAAAATGCTCTGACACAGGGAATTGCCGAAACATTGGATGCCGCCATTGATGCTTCGGGTGTGCGTATAGCTTCGGAAACATCTTCAGAGCAAAGAAATACTTTTTGAACACCGTCGATAAATTTCAGTTCAATATTAATATTTTTCAGCAATTCTTCGACATCTTCGGGATTTTTTGTATCCTTGCCGTTTCTTAAAACATAAATTCCGATTGCCCTGTAAAGAGCGCCGGTATCGACATAAATAAAACCGAGTTTTTTTGCAACACCTTTTGCAACGGTGCTTTTACCCGCACCGGCAGGTCCGTCAATAGCAATATTTATTGAAGCCAATATAAAACATCCTTTCTTAATCAGTCAAAACGCTTTTGCCCGCAAGATTACCCGTTGAAAAAGCAATTTGCAAATTGAAACCGCCCGTATAAGCATCAACATCAATAACTTCACCCGCAAAAAACAAATTATCCACAATTTTAGACATCATATTTTTGGGATTAATGTCCTTTACGGAAACACCGCCGGAGGTGACAATAGCTTCTTCTATCGGTCTGAAATCGGTAATTGTAAGCTTCAAATTTTTCAAAAGATAAACCAAATTCTCACGCTGTGTACGGGTAATCTGGTTCACTTTTTGAGACGGCTTAATACCGCTGAGTTTTACAATTACGGGAACTAATTTTTTCGGAAGTAATGAATCAAGCGCATTTATAAAATTTTTGTTTGAATTTTCAAGGAAATCACGCTGTAATCTTTTATCCAACGTATCCTCATCAAGTGCAGGTTTTAAATCGATATACAATTCGTATTTACCTTTTTTCATATCACGCATATGAGAACTTGCACTTAAAATTATCGGGCCGGAAACACCGAAATGAGTAAAAATCATCTCACCGAAATCCTTATAAACACATTTATATTTTTCAACATCTTCAATGCGTATTGCAACATTGCGTAAGGATAAGCCCATAACACTGCTGCACCAGCCTTCGTGTACTTCCAGAGGTACAAGTGACGGTTTCGGTGCAACAATAGTATGTCCCGTTTCTTCCGCCAAAATGTATCCGTCACCGGTTGAGCCGGTTAAAGGATAAGATTTTCCGCCCGTGGCTATAATCACACTCTCGGCTTCGATTATTTCATCATCATATGTTTTAACACCGATTACTTTTCCGTTTTCGGTAATAATTTCTTTTGCACGTCCGTTAATTATTTTTGCACCGGAAGATAACGCATACTTTCTTAGTGCGTCAACAATATCAGATGCCTTATCACTTTCGGGAAAAACACGGTTTCCTCTTTCAACTTTAAGCGGAACATCTAAGCTTTCAAAAAACTCCATAGTATCTGATGGCATAAATCTTGAAAAAGCACTGAAAAGAAATCTGCCGTTTACAGGAACATTCATAATTAAATCATTAAGAAGCGAACAATTATTTGTTACATTGCATCTGCCTTTGCCCGTAATCATAACTTTTCTGCCGACTTTTTCGTTACGTTCGAGAACAACGGTTTTAAGTCCACGTTTTGCAGCCGTCCCCGCAGCCATAAGACCTGCGGCACCGCCGCCGACAACACAAACATCAATCATTTTCGGAAGTCTCCTCAAATTTATCATAAACTTCATATTGATCCCAAATTTTTTCCAAAGCTTCATAATTTTCTCGAAGCTCTTCACCTTTTTCAAGTGTGATTGCGGCAATAAGGGCATTCATAAGGCTAAGCGGTGCTACCAAAGAATCAACAATTGAAGCCATACCGCTTTTTGCCTCCAAAACGTGGTCGGACATCCGTGCGATGGGTGCATTGGCATTATCGGTAATGGCAATTACTTCAATTCCCCTGTCCTTCATAAAATGCACTGCCCTGATTGTAAGTTTAGAATAACGAGGCATTGAAATCGCTATGCAAACATCGCCTTTGTTAATTCTGAAAATTTCTTCGTATATCTCACTGTCACTTGAAACATTAATTAAAACAACGTTATCAAAAATAAGTTTAAAATAGTAGCTCAAAAAGCCTGCAAGGAACGAAGCACTGCGAACACCCAAAATATAAATTTTTTTCGCATTCATAATAGCTTTAACGCTTGCGTCAAAGTTTTCCTGCGAAACGGTTTGTAAGGTGTTCAATAAAAGCTGAGAATCGTTTTTCATAGTATTTTCTACAATATTTTCTCCGCGTGTTCTTGCATCGAAAACATCGATTCTCTGTATACCAGTAAGCTTAGATCTAATTAAATCCTGCAAATCCTTTTGAAATTCGGGATATCCCTTGTATCCAAGCTCTGTGGCAAAACGTACAACCGTAGATTCGCT
Source organism: uncultured Eubacteriales bacterium (assembly GCA_964474295.1). GTDB lineage: Bacteria > Bacillota > Clostridia > Oscillospirales > Acutalibacteraceae > SIG575. Next base: position 11,471 of record CAYYRN010000005.1, on the reverse strand, counting down.
TACGTCAACAGTTTCCCCCATCTTTGCCGCCGTCATAAACGCAGCCGTTTCGTAATGCTCGGTTACATATCTTGCGATTTTTTTCTGACCTTTTGAGAATGTGTCAAATTTAGAATCAATAATAGATAATAAAGAGACTGTCATTTTTATAAACTCCCTTAGTCAACAACGGAAATATCGATACTTTCAATAACAACGTCTTCGTAGGGTTTATCCAGCATATCAACCTTAACCGCAGCTATTTTGTCAACAACATCCATTCCGTCATAAACTTGTCCGAAAACAGAATGTTTAAAATCGAGCCACGGTGTTCCGCCGTTTTCTTCATATGCTTTGACAATGTTTTCCGGGAAAGAATCGGGAATACTCTTCATTTGAGAAATCAATCTTGCGTCGGCTTCTTTGGACTGAACAATAAAAAACTGACTGCCGTTTGTATTGGGGCCTGCATTCGCCATTGAAAGAGCGCCTCTTATGTTATGAAGTTCAACTGCAAACTCATCTTTAAAGCTTTCACCCCAAATGCTTTCTCCGCCTCTGCCGGTAGCCGTAGGGTCGCCGCCCTGAATCATAAAATTATTAATAACACGATGGAAGATAATTCCGTTGTAATAACCGTTTTTGGCATGAGTGACAAAATTTTCAACCGTTTTGGGAACTAAATCCGAAAAAAGTCTGACAGAAATTTTGCCCATATTTGTATTGATTTCGGCAATTGTTTCGCCGCTTTGCGGCTTATCAGTCTGATTAATCATAAAATCCTCCAAAAAATCCTCATTTTTTATTTGTATTTAAGTATACCATAATTAAAAAATAATTTCAACAACAAAAAGTGTCTCAAAGCCAAAATAATAACGAGACTGTAAAATTCAAAAACCTTTTACAGTCCCAACAAGTTAAGTATTATTTAAATTTAAAAAGCGAAGCACCGACATTGCAATTGTATTTCCGATTTCCTCAAGGTTTTCCTTTAGCCACATTTCATCGGAGGGATTATCGTGATATGCTGTTTCAAACAAAACAGCCGGTGCTTTGGTAAATTGCAATTCACCGAGTTCCGTGGACGGCCTTACATTTACAAGACGTGGATTCGGATAAATTCTTTTGATGTCTTCGGCAAGTATATCGGCAAACTCCCTGCCCTTTTCACTGCCCGGATAATAATAAATATCAGAGCCTCTCAGCCTTCCCGCCAAATCCGGCGGAGAAGCATTTGAGTGAAGTGCCAAATGTAAATCATAATTTCCGCTGTTGGATTCTCTGATTGCTTCGGCAAGCGGTAAATTCGGATTATTCCTTTCTACCGTCACTCCGTTTCTTTCTAAATTCTGCTGAACAATATCAGCCAGTAAATTCATAAACTGTTCTTCATTTCCACCGGAAAAATATTGATTAAATTCTTGCGTTGACGGACTTAAATAAACTGACGGCACTACAAAAACCTCCCAAAAGTCATTGATTGACATTAAATTTAATTTTTAAAAGGTCAATTGCTTTTTTCTCAATGCGTGAAACATATGAACGTGAAATTTTCATTTTTTTTGCGATTTCCCTTTGAGTAAGCGGTCTTTCTCCGTTAAGACCGTATCTCATCAAAAGAATATCTCTTTCTCTTTCGTCTTCAATTTCATTAATAAATCTATATAGCTGTTCGCATTTAATTTTCAAATCAATGTTGTCAAGCAAATTTTCGTCACTGCAAATTACATCCATTAAAGTTAACGCATCACCGTCACTGTCGGAATCAATAGGTTCTGACAGAAATATTTCCTGCGACGTTTTTTTCAATGACCTAAAGTGCATCAAAATTTCATTTTCCACACATTTTGCGGCATATGTCGCAAGACGTGTTCCTTTTTCACAATTAAAAGAATTTATGCCTTTTATAAGCCCGATTGTACCTATCGAAATCAAATCCTCCTGATCGCAGTAGTTTGAATAATATTTTTTGATGATATGTGCCACAAGTCTTAAATTATGTTCAATCAACTTCTGTCTTGCTTTTTCATCCCCGTTTTTCATTTTAACCAGATACTCTCGTTCCTCTTTTGCCGACAAAGGCGGCGGAAACGTGCTTGATACATTCAGATGAAGCGTTATAAAAAGTATCTGATTTAAAAAGCCGTTTAAAAGCTCAGCAAACATTTTAACACCTCTCGGTAAATGATATATCACATTATATTCTTAAAATGCCGCCTTGTTGCAAGTCCGAAAAAAGAAAGAACGAAGCTGCAAAAAACATTCGTCTTTACAGCTTCGTTTGAAATTATTCGTTTGTTTCGTCCAAACCGTCCGAAAGCACTTCTAAGCGTGCGGAAATTTCGGAAATTGAAGATTCAAGCCTATCGGTAAGACTTTTGAAATCGTCCGAAACGGTGTTCAGACAGCTCTTAGCTTTATCGATTTTATTTTTTGTCGATAAATTAAGCGAAGCCGAAACCTTTCGTGCATTTTTTATGCACGCCTCGGAATATTTCAGGGAATCCATCATAAGCAAATTTGCTTTTTCTTCAGCACCCTCAATTTCGTTGAATTTGGACATTTTTTCTTCGAGATCCGTGATTTTTGCGTTTAACGCTTCAGTTGTCTTTTTTGATTCCTCAACACATTTCGCAAGTGCCTTGTTATCATCAAAAAGCTTTGCATTATCCGCACACAAATTTTTGTTTTCCTGCTTGCATTTTTCGATTTCACTCTGAAGCTCATTAATTTTGCTGATATTTTCAGCATTTTTTTCACAAAGAGATGCTATATAATTCATAACCTCTTTTTTATCAAAACCGAAAGTAGCACTTTTGAAAATCACGTTTTCTTCCATATCTTCACCATCCGAAAATTAATATCTTATCGTACCGTTAAAAATCATCGATACATTGCCCGAAAGAAGAATTCCGTTATCACTGTAATTTACTATCAAATCTCCGCCCTTGGTTTTTACCGTAATATCCTCATTCTTTGCACAAAGTCCGTTTTCCACGGCAGCAACAACCGCCGCACAAGCACCTGTACCGCTTGAAAGAGTAAGACCGTAATCGGCTTTCCAAACACGAAGCTTTAACTCACGTTTGTTCACGAACTGAACAATTTCAGTGTTAATTCTCTTCGGGAAAAGTTCATTGTTTTCAAGAGCAAAACCGACTTTTTCAAGGTCAAAGACATCAACGTTATCACAGAAAACCACACAATGAGGACTGTTGAGAGAGAAGCAGTTGATTTTTAAATCCGAACCTGCACACGAAATCGGATAATCCTTCAAAATTTCTGTGCTTTCTGCCGGAATCGAATCAACAGACCAATCCGGATTGCCCATATTAACGGTAACGGAACGAACCTCACCATTAAGTATATGAACCTTGACCTCTCTTACATCCTGCGAGGTTTCGATTTTAAATGAAGACTTTTTAATCATACCTCTGTCATAGAGATACTTCGCAACACAGTGTATGCAGTTGCCGTAAAGGTCTGATTCTTTACCGTTGGAACCGAACACTCTCATCTTGACATCAGCCTTTGAAGAGCCTTCGACGAGTACAAGTCCGTTTGCACCGATACCGTAGTTTCTGTCAACAAGACTTATTGTAAGCGATTCGGGACACGATATATCGTTTTTGAAATTATTGAGAATAATAAAATCGTTACCGCAACCTTGCATTTTATAGAAATCAAGAGGTTCTTTTTCAAGACGCATATTGTTGATATCCACAAGTTCCGTATTATAAAGATTGTATCGGCTTGCAATTGTATCGGCAAGAGCGTTTGCCGTATCCATAGATGTAATGCAGGTAATGGAAAGCTGAATTGCTCTGCGATTTATACGGATATAGTCTTTAATCGTATCTTTCTTTCCGACACCTGTGTAAACTATATAGTCAAGTTTGCCGTCCTCAAGAAGCTGCATTACCTCATCATTTTCGTCATCGTGAAGCTTTTTCACAACACGAACCTTGATACCGAGCTGTTCGATGAGCTTTGCGGTTGATTCGGTAGCGTATATTTTTACGCCGAAATCGTTGAACTTTCTTGCAAGTTCCTGAACTTCAGGCTTATCGTTATCGCTGACCGAAAGCAGTACGCCGCCGCTTTTTTTGCTGTAATCGTGAAGCTTGAAGCCTGCACTTGTAAGAGCTTTAAAGAGAGCTTCTTCAAGATTTTCGCCAAGGCCGAGAACTTCACCTGTCGATTTCATTTCGGGACCGAGAGACGAGTTAACATCTGAAAGCTTTTCAAACGAGAAAACAGGAGCTTTAACGGCAAAATAAGGCGGTGTTTTATAAAGTCCTGTGCCGTATCCGAGTGATTTAAGCGACTGTCCGACCATAATCTTTGTGGCAAGCTCAACCATCGGAACACCTGTAACCTTGCTGATATAGGGAATTGTACGGGAAGCTCTGGGGTTTACCTCGATTACATACAATTCGTTTCTGTAAATCAAATACTGGATGTTGACAAGTCCCTTTGTTCCAAGCTCAAGAGCAAGCTTTTCGGAACAGTCAACAAGAGTTTCAAGCATTTTATCGTTAAGATTATACGGCGGGTAAACTGCAATGGAGTCACCGCTGTGAACACCCGCACGCTCGATATGCTGCATAACACCGGGAATAAGAACATCTTTTCCGTCGGAAATAACGTCTACTTCAAGTTCCGCACCCATCATATATTTATCTACAAGTACGGGATTTTCGATTTTCTGCTCAAGAATAATCTGCATATACTGTCTTATGTCATCGGGCGTGTAACAAATTTGCATATTTTGTCCGCCAATAACATATGAAGGTCTGAGAAGCACGGGATATTCCAATTCTTCTGCGGCAGCCAAAGCATCATCCGTGTTCATAATGGTTCTGCCCTGAGGACGTTTAATTCCGAACTTTTCAAGAAGCTCGTCAAAACGTTCTCTGTCTTCGGCAATGTCAATACCCTCAGCAGAAGTACCGAGAATTTTGATACCCTGACGGTCGAGGAATTTTGTAAGCTTAATGGCTGTCTGTCCGCCGAAAGCCACAACAACGCCTATCGGTTTCTCAACCTCTATAACGTTCATTACGTCTTCTTCCGTAAGAGGTTCAAAATAAAGCCTGTCGGCAGTATCGAAGTCTGTTGAAACGGTTTCGGGGTTGTTGTTAATAATTACAACTTCATATCCGAGTTCCTTGAGTGACCATACGCAATGAACGGAGGAATAGTCAAATTCGATACCCTGACCTATTCTTATCGGGCCCGAACCCAAAACCATAATTACATCTTTGCCGCTTCTTTTATGTGTTCTGCTTTCGCAATGATTATCGAAAGTTGAATAGAAATAAGGTGTTTCGGCTTTAAACTCCGCAGCACAGGTATCAACCATTTTATAAACAGCTTTTTTGCTTTGTGTAATTTTTACACCGGAAATGCGTTCAATTGCCTCATCGGTATAGCCAAGCTTCTTTCCTTTTTCGTAGTAATCTTCAGAAAGATTTCCGCTTTCAAGCATAAGCTCATAATCGGCAAGATTTTTGAGTTTATAAAGGAACCACTCATCGATTTTCGTAATTTCGTGAATCTTTGCAATATCAAATCCGTTCTTTATCGCTTTAAATATGGTGAACAAACGCATATCATCCATATCATGAAGCTTAGCTTCGATATCGACGACATCATCAAGACGTTTTGTATTAAGTGTATCCATCGATATCTCTGCACCTCTGACGGCTTTCATTATAGCCATTTCAAAGGACGGGGCTATCGACATAACTTCACCTGTTGCTTTCATCTGTGTTCCGAGAGTTCTGCTCGAATTTACAAATTTATCAAAAGGCCATTTCGGGAATTTTACAACAAGGTAATCAACCGTAGGCTCAAAGCAAGCATATGTTTTTTTGGTGATATCATTCTGTATCTCATCAAGCGTATAGCCCAAAGCGATTTTGGAAGTAACCTTTGCAATGGGATATCCCGTAGCCTTACTTGCAAGCGCCGAAGAACGGGAAACACGGGGATTAACCTCGATAACCGCATATTCAAACGATTCGGGGTTAAGAGCAAACTGGCAGTTACAACCGCCTTCTATACCAAGCTCGGTTATAATATCGAGAGAAGCCTTTCTCAACATATCATATTCATAGCTTGAAAGGGTTACGGCGGGTGCAACAACAATACTGTCACCTGTGTGAACACCTACCGGGTCAACGTTTTCCATACTGCATACGGCAATGCAGTTACCTGCACTGTCACGCATGGTTTCAAACTCGATTTCTTTCCAACCGTAAATATATTTTTCAACAAGAATCTGTGAAATGGGCGACATCATAAGACCTGTGTTTGCAATTACTTCAAGTTCTTCGGGAGTGTTGCACACACCGCCGCCGGCACCGCCGAGGGTAAATGCGGGACGAATAATTACGGGATAACCGATTTCTTTAGCAATTCTTCTTGCACCTTCCATATCGGTTGTAATATCAGAAGGAATACAAGGCTGACCTATCTTCATCATCGTATCTCTGAAAAGCTGACGGTCTTCGGCTTTGTCAATAGCCTCTGCATTTGTTCCGATGAGCTTTACGCCCATTTTGTCGAGGTAGCCCTCTTTATCAAGCTGCATAGCTATTGTAAGACCTGTTTGACCGCCAAGCCCCGCAAGAAGACTGTCGGGATGCTCTTTTTCGATTATTCTTTTTATCGTTTCGGAATTAAGCGGTTCAAGATAAATTTCATCGGCAAGAGCTTTATCTGTCATAATTGTTGCAGGGTTTGAGTTGACAAGAACAACATCCAAACCGGCATCTTTAAGCACACGGCAAGCTTGTGCGCCTGCATAATCAAATTCGGCTGCTTGTCCGATAACAATAGGGCCAGAGCCGATAACAAGCACCTTTTTAATATCTTTATTAAGCGGCATCAAACATTACCTCCCATCATATTTGCAAAACGGTCGAATATTTTATCCACGTCTCTGTCGTTCATATCGGATTCCGGGTGGAACTGAACGGAAAAAGCATTTTTTTCGTCATAATCAATTCCTTCGCAGGTTCCGTCATTAACGTTCACATAACTTACCCTTCCGCCGCATTTTTCAACGCTGTCACTTACAACGGTAAAGCCGTTGTTTTGACTTGTTATGTAAGTTTTTCCTGTCTTCAAGCTTTTTACCGGCTGATTTCCACCTCTGTGACCGAATTTAAGTTTAACGGTTTCGGCACCGTTTGCCAAAGCAAGCAACTGATGTCCGAGTCCTATACCGAACATCGGTGTTTTGCCGACAATTTTTGAAATTTCCGCAATAAGGGAGGCGTTTTCTTTGGGGTCGGCAGGCCCGTCGGAAATTATAACACCGTCGCCGTTTGCAGACAAAATCTCTTCAGCCGTGGAACTTGCGGGCAGTGAGACAACTTTAAATCCCCTGTTAACAAATTCATTTACAATATTCTTTTTATATCCGCAATCGATAACCGTAACTGTCTTTTCGGCTTTTTCATCACCGAAAGCTTCTTTTTTACCGTTTGAAACAGCTTCGACTGCCTTTGTAATTTTGTAATTCTTAATTTCGTCAAAATCTATATCGTCTATATTCGATACAATCTTGGCATTCATAACACCGTTTTCACGAATTATTTGAGTAATTTCTCTTGTGTCAACGTCATAAACACCAACAACACCTTGGCTTTTCAAATATTCGTCAATTGTAGCTTCACATCTGAAGTTGGAAGGTGTTTGACACCATTCTCTTGCGATATAAGCTTTTGCCCAAATTTTTTCGCTTTCACGCTGAGCACTTATGTAGCCGTAATTTCCGATAAGAGGAAAAGTTTGCATAACAATTTGACCATAGTAGCGAGGGTCTGTCAACGTAGCAACATAACCCACAACTCCCGTTGTAAAAACAAGTTCACCGAATGCTTCACCCTCAGCACCGAATGCCTTGCCTTCAAACACATGCCCGTCTTCAAGGACGATGTAAACCTTTTTCATAGACATACTTCCCATACCATAGATTTTCGCATAAATGCGTATATAAGAAATGGCTGATTAAATCAGCCAATACTTAACGAACATATTGGCTATAAAGTGAAGAATATAGCCGATTGTAAAACAGTAAACATAAGACATATTGAAAAACGGCAGAAAAAACTTTTTCGATTTTATTAATGGAAAAGTTAAACCTCTGCTTCATTTCAAACACCCGTTTCGTAAACTTAAATCGTATAATTATATACCAAAAACAGTCGTTCTGTCAATAGAAAAATCAATTATATATGTCGATTTTTAAAAAAATTCTGCCCTTTTTGGAAGTTCCCGTAATTTCGTTGAGCATTAACTTACCTTTTGAGCGAAAGACAATCTTATCGCCCACATTAACTTTTTTATCACACTTTTGAATTTGCACGGAATTAACAAAAACATTGCCGGACAAGACAGCCTCGGAACTTTCCGTCCTTGACAAATTATAGCAAGAAGAAATAATATTGTCAATTCGCATTGAAGAAACATTAACAACTTTTTGTGAAATATTACTTTTTGGCGAACATATATCTTTAAAACCGATTTCTTCAACTTTGAGCGAAGCTCTGCCTGCGGACTTGAATTCGGATTTTAAGAAAGCGGCAACGGATTTTAAAATCACTATATCAGCTCCGAAATCCGTCACGATAATGTCGCCCACCGTTTCACGCTTAATACCGAGACCCATAAGTGAGCCGAGGTAATCACGATGATTTGCCGTCGAGAAAGCATCCTTGTAAACTCTCAAAACAGTTAAAGGGTTTTCATCGGGATTTTCGATAAAATATGCCGTCAAATCTTCAAAGCCGTCAATATTTATGTAGTACGGAACAAACAGTGCCACAGACCTCTCCGCAGAGGGAAAGCCGCCGAAAAGAAAGACATTTACTTCGACGCTTTTATTGGCAAATTCAGACAAAACCAATGATTGCTGTCTGATATCCAAAAAAGCAGTTGAAGTAATGACGTAATCATTTAAACACTTTGATAATCTATCATCCGCAAATGACAGCAAAACACCGTCTTCATCCATTTATTTACCTCATTTATCATAACATAACCTTAAAAATTAATCAATATTTTTACAAGTGTCGCTGTCATTTTTACCGTTGAGAAGCTTAACAAGTTCTATCACATCAAACAACGACTTTTTTATTGCAAAGCATTTTTCTTTCATTTCGTCATTCGGCTGAACCATATCGGGAATCATAACCGCTTTCATTCCCGCAGCACAAATTGCTCTTACCCCGTTATAGCTGTCTTCCAACCCCATAGCGTTTTTCGGTTCAACCGACAGCATATTGCAAGCCTTTAAATAAATATCGGGATAAGGCTTGCCTTTTTCCGTCATATCCCCCGTAACAACAGCATCGAAAAAGTCAAAAACACCGCCGTTTTTTAAATGTTCCACTGCCGGATACTGCGGTGTTGATGTTGCGACCGCACACTTAATTCCGTTTTCCTTTAAAAAGACGAGAAGCTCTGTCAATCCTGCCTTATGGGGAATACCTTCCTTTTTCAAAGTTTCACCGGTTACTTCGATTTCTCTTTTCACAAAATCATCATACGGAAAATCTTCGCCCAGCACTTCGGCAAAATATTTCCTCTTATAATTATGATTTGTTCCGAAGCAAGAAAATATAAGTCCGTCAAGTTTGGGATACCCCCATTCCTCGGCAATCTTTTTCCACGTTCCGATGCCGATTCTTTCGGTATCAAACATCAGCCCGTCCATATCAAAAACAACAGCTTCTATCATAGATTCATATTCCTTTTCATTTTTCGGCATTGGCTCTTTCTTCAAGATATTCGTCATATGATTGTTTTTTATCGTAAAAACCTTCTTCATCTATTTTGATGATTCTGTCAGCTACCGTTTGAACAAGCTGATGGTCATGAGATGTAAACAAAATAGCCCCCGGAAACTTTGCAAGTCCGTCATTCAGTGCAGCAATCGATTCAAGATCGAGATGGTTTGTAGGCTCATCCAAAATTAAAACATTGGCACCGGACAGCATCATTTTGCAAAGCATACAGCGTACTCTTTCACCGCCCGAAAGAACACTCGCTTTTTTTGTTGCTTCTTCGCCCGAAAACATCATTCTTCCGAGCCAGCCTCTTATATCCGTTTCAAAAACAAGATCCGAATATCTCCTAATCCAATCAAGAAGGTTATCATCACAACCATCAAAATATTTTGAGTTATCACTCGGAAAATATGATTGCGATGTTGTAACTCCCCATTTGAAAGTACCCTCATCGGGTTCCTCCTCACCTGCCAATATTTTAAAGAGTGTTGTTTTGGCAACTGCATCCGTTCCGATAAAAGCGACCTTTTCATTGGGAGTGATGACGAAGCTGACGTTATCCAAAACTTTTCTGTCACCTACTGTTTTTGAAAGATTCGCAACCGTCAAAACCTCGTTGCCGATTTCCCTGTCGGGTTTAAAGGCAACGTACGGAAAACGTCTTGATGACACGGGAATTTCTTCAAGAACAAGATTATCGAGAAGCTTCTTTCTGCTTGTGGCCTGCTTTGATTTTGATGCGTTTGCACTGAACCTTGCAACAAATTCCTGAAGTTCTTTCATTTTGGCTTCGGTTTTTTTGTTTTGTTCTCTTATTTGACGTTGTGCAAGCTGTGTATAATCGTACCAAAAATCATAGTTTCCGACATACATTGTGATTTTTCCGTAGTCAACATCAACGGTGTGCGTGCAAATTTTATTAAGAAAATGTCTGTCATGGCTGACCACGATTACAACGCTTTCCAATTCCATCAAAAAATCTTCAAGCCAGCGAATGGCATCAATGTCAAGATGGTTGGTAGGCTCGTCCATCAGTAAAATATCGGGATTTCCGAACAATGCCTGTGCCAGCAAAACCTTAACCTTTATATCGTTATCAAGCTCTGCCATTTTCATATAATGATATTCATTCGTTACTCCGAGACCGTTGAGCAGTATTTCTGCATCACTTTCGGCACTCCAACCGTCCATTTCGGCAAACTCTTCTTCAAGCTCACTGATTCTTATGCCGTCTTCTTCCGTAAAATCATCTTTAGCATACAGTTCTTCTTTGGCATCCATAATCTCGCAAAGCTTCTTGTTTCCGAGCAGTACGGTTTTAATAACGTCATATTCGTCAAATTCAAAATGGTCCTGCTTCAAAACCGACATTCTTTCACCGGGAGTTATAATAACCTCACCCTTATTGGGTTCGATTTCTCCTGAAAGTATTTTCAAAAATGTCGATTTACCTGCACCGTTTGCGCCGATAATGCCGTAACAGTTTCCCTGTGAAAAATTCAAAGTAACGTGTTCAAACAAAGTTCTTCCGCCGTATTGCAAACCGATATTAGATGTACTTAACATTTACTATTACTCCAATCAATTTTCATTAATAAGATATTTTACTATAAATACTTTTTTGTGTCAATAATAACATCCGATGCATATACTGTATTGTTGACACAAATTTAATTTAGTGCTAAACTT
>CAYYRN010000004.1:0-72649 GCA_964474295.1 uncultured Eubacteriales bacterium | reverse complement strand
AAAGCGGTTTGCTTTTGCTTGTAGGCGGTCTTTTGTGCCTTACACTACTTAACCGCACCACCCGAACAACGGCGGTTTGCCGTTGCTTGTAGGCGGTCTTTTGTGCCTTACACTACTTAACCGCAAATGGTGTACCTTGTCGGTGTTGTTCGTGTTCGGCGGTTGCCTTACACTCTTAACCGCAAAGGGTGGGACAAAACTGTCCGTTGGGTGCGTGGCGGTGCGGTGTGCTTTCACCCTTGCAATAAATAGGCTACCACACTACACAAACGACTTTTGTTTTCGCCGTTGTTCCTGCTTTCACTAAATAAGTGACAACACCGAACAAAACCGCCTTGCCGTTGTTTGCGGTGGTATGGCGTTTGCTGTGATGAATGGGATTTATTCCGTTGTAGGCTGTAGACCTATTGCAATGGCTTTGTGTTATGCTTTTTATTATTACTCGCTCTCTCGAAATGGAGAAAAACAGAATAACGTTTTATTACGGTAAACCGCTTTCACAATTGCAATTAATTTGATTATTTTTCTGCGATATGATAAAATTAAAAAAAAACGGAGAAAAACAATTATGAAAATTTTAAAATCCGCAATGTGTATTTTAATCGCCCTTTCTTTGATGCTTCTTGCGTCGGCTTGCGGAGGCAAGAATTTTGAAACGGAAACCGAAGCGACAACCGTTTCGGAAAAAAGCGATAATTTTTCGGTTGTCGGCAAGGGCGAAAAACAGTTTTATTTTACCGTGACCGATTTAAACGGAAATGAGGAAAATTTCGAGGTACATACAAACAAAACAACGGTCGGTGATGCGTTGGAGGAGCTTAATCTGATTTCGGGTGAAAAAGGTCAGTACGGAATTTATGTGAAAAAGGTAAACGGAATTAGTGCGGACTACGAAAAAGACGGAACATATTGGGCATTTTACGTTAACGGAGAATACGCTTTAAAAGGTGCGGATATGACGGAAATTGTAAGCAACGCATCATACTCTTTCAAGGTTGAAAACGGAAAATAATTTATATTTTTACTTCTCGATATTTTAAATTTTCTTTAGGGAATTTTATTTTGAAATATTGGTGAAAAACATAATTATATTTAATATAAAATAAACTAAAATCTATTGCTTTTAACATTTGATTAATGTATAATAAACTCGGTTTGTTATGGAGTAAAATCATATTTAATTAATTATTGAAAGTGTGGATGTGAAAATGAAGAACGAAAAGGAACGGCAAAAACCGTTGGTTGCACTTTTGGCAAACAATGATGAGCATGTGTATTGTTTCAGAAAAGAACTTATCGAAGCAATTACGGATGCCGGATACGATATGCTGCTTTCCTGCTCTTACGGCGAAAAGCTCGAATTGATGAAAAACATAAATTACACTTACGATAATCCCGTAATCGACCGCAGAGGTACAAACGTATTTTCGGATTTTAAGCTTTATTTGCATTACTTAAAGCTTTTTCGCGATTATCGTCCCGATGTGGTTCTTACTTTCACCGCAAAGCCCAACGTTTACGCAAGCATTGCGGCAAAGCAGCTTAAAATACCGTACATAAACAACGTGACGGGTTTCGGAAGCATACTCAACAAAAAAGGATTTCTGAAAAATTTTATAATGCAGCTTTTCAAATTTGCTTACAGAGGTTCTTCCTGCGTTATGTTCCAAAATTCAACGAATATGCAGCTTGCACTTGACAGCGGTATGATAAAGGGCAAGCACCGTTTGATTCCCGGCAGCGGAGTAAACATAGAAAAGTTTTCTTTCAAGCCTTATCCCGACGGCGGCGACGGAATTTCCGGCGAAACCGTGGTTTTCAACTACATAGGAAGAATACTTCGTGACAAGGGTGTTGATGACTACTTAACGGCGGCAAAAACAATAAAAGCAAAATATCCCAACACCGAATTTAATTTGGTTGGGTTTGTTGAACCTACCGAAAGCCATTACGAGCAGGAGCTGGCAGAGCTTGAAAAGCAGGGAATTGTGGTTTACAGAGGAAATCAAAATGACGTTGCACCGTTTCTTGCACGTTCGCACGCCACGATACATCCGTCCGTCTACGGTGAGGGTATGAGCAATGCACTGCTTGAAACAGCCGCAACGGGACGTCCCATTATAACCACGGATAATGCCGGTTGCCGCGAAACCGTCAACAACGGTGAAACAGGATTTATTTACCACGGTGGAAATGCAGATGAGCTTATTGAAAAAATCGAAGAATTTTTATCGCTTCCCAACGAAAAAAGAGCAGAAATGGGGGCTCTCGGCAGAGAAAAAATCTGTTCCGAATTTGATAGAAAAAAAGTTATAGAAAACTACCTTGACGAGATAGAAATTCAACTCAACAAGAAAAAAGAGGTTTAAAAATGAAACGTATTTTTTTCTTTGCAAATTATACCCCCGATGACCGTTCAATCGGCATAACGAAAAAAATTTCTTCGGAAATAACCACACTGCGTAAGCTTGGCTATTGTGTTTACTATTCCGCTTACAAAAAAGACGGTGCCGTTATTTGCGATGACAATGATGAAATCGTTTTTCAAAAAAAGTATATTTCCGAAAATGGTAAAATCAAAAAATTAACAAGATATTTTATTCTTCAAAAAACAGCCGTTGATTTTTTAAAAAAAGACAGCAATTTTGATATCGGATATATACGCATAGGCCCTCCGAACAAACTTTTTTTCAAAATACTGAAATCACTTAAATCCTCAGGCGCCAAAATAATAGCTGAATCGCTGGCCTATTTCCCCGGAATGAAATTTGACACACTTTCGGGCAAATATACAAAACTTTTATTTAAAATCAATCAAAAGAAGCTACCGAAATATTTGGAATATTTTTTATCCGAAGGAACATTTGAAAGTCTGTTCGGCGTTAAGGCATATATGATGAATATGGGTGTTGATACAGACAAGTTTTCAGAACACAATTATTGCGGAAATCCGGATGAGCTTAACATAATTTCGGTGTCTAACGAAAGAATATACCACGCTTACGACCGCATCATAAACGGTATGTGCGAATATTACAAAACCAATCCCGACAAAATCGTTAACTTACACCTTGTCGGTGTTGTAAGCGATAAGACTAAAGAATTAATTAAAAAATGTAATTTGAACGAATATGTGTTTTTGTACGGCAAAAAATACGGTAACGAGCTTGAAGAAATTTACAACAAATGCAATCTCGGTTTAGGGCCTCTCGGTCAGCACAGAATGGGCGGCAAGAAAGATACAGGGCTTAAAACAAAAGAATATTTTGCAAAAGGTCTGCCCTATGTTTATTCCGGTGAAGAGCCGTCGGTCGAAAGCGGTTATCCGTTTATTTTTAATGTTCCGTCCGATGAATCACCGATTGACATAAACACATTGTTTAAGTTTTATTCATCATACAAAGACAACAAAGATACCGTAACGCAAATGAGGCGTTTTGCTATGGATAAATATTCATGGGATAATATTATGTCGGAGGCATTGTCGCATCTTGACAAATAAAAAATTTGGGGAGAAAAAAATGAAGCTCTTATATTTAGGTTACTATGTTGACCCTGATTTTTATAACACTATACTCAATTCGGGTAACAACCGTACTTCCCACGCAAGACAGAATTTTGAGGGACGTTTGCTCAATGAATTTTCAAAGAGTTTGAATGATGATGATTGGGATATCGTTACATACATCCCTCACATAAAAGAAGAACATCCCACGGAAAGTCAAATAAACGGAAAAAAATTTAAGGTTGTAAAAATTAACAGAGAAAATCCAATCAGTTCGCTGAAAGCGTTTTTTAATTTCAGAAAATATATTCTCGACAACAACATCCGTGACTGTAATGTTCTTGTGTATTCAACACAGCCGATTTTATCCCTGCCGCTGTTTACACTCCGCAAAAAGCTCAATTTGAAATTGACAACCATCTGTTCGGAAGTTCCTCAATTTCAATCTGCCGCTTACGGTAAAAACGCTTCTTTCGCAAAAAAAGTTTCAAGGAAGCTGAAAGCCGCCGAAAACCATAAGTTTGACAAGTATGTTTTGTTTGCCGAGGAAATGAAAAATGTTATCCCGACCGGCGACAAAAAGTATATAGTTGTTGAGGGAATTTGTCCGGACGAGTTTACTTCTCCGGTCGGCGGCAAGGAAAACATTGTTATGTATGCCGGTGGTTTTGATTCGTTTAACAACCTCGATTTGCTGATAGACGCCTGCAATAAATCGGAAAAGGTTTCGGAGCTTTGGATTTTCGGTGCAGGGAACACTCTTGAAGAAATCAAAAAGAAAGCCACGGGTAAAATTAAATATATGGGCAACTTGCCGTCACGCGAGGTTTTTGAATACGAGAAAAAAGCAAAGGTTCTTGTGAATTTGAGAAACCCGAAAGTTGAGCTTACAAAATACGCTTTTTCCTCAAAGACATTGGAATATATGTCATCGGGTTCGGCAGTGCTTTCGACAAAGCTCGGCGGAATACCCTCGGAATATTTTGATTACATCGACACCGTTGAGGATTTAACGGCAGACGGAATAAAAGAAGCGATTGAAAAAATCCTCGATTTGGATGACGAAGCTTACATATCAAAATGCAAAAAAGCCCAAAACTTTATGAGAGAAAACAAAACCGCCGAAAAACAGGCGGCACGAATTTTGGACTTCGTTTTAAATGAATAATAACCGTTCTTTTCCTTTTTTGCTCTGTAATAAATGTTGGTCAATTCGGCATTTATTACAGAGTTTTTTAAAAAAATTTACGGCGGCAAGGAGAATTATTTTCCTTGCCGCCATAATATTTTAAACGTGCATAAAGGTATGCTATTCAACTTTTCCGATTATTAACTTGCTTTCTTTCGGTTTAGTCAAGCTGTATTCGACAGACGATAAAAACGTTTCCTCCGCCGATGAAAATTTACCGTCATCCGAAGCATACATTTCGGCAACGACATCACCTTTTTTAACAGCATCACCCGTTTTTTTGTAAAGCCTTATTCCTGCGGTGAAATCAATGCTGTCACCCTTTTTCTCTCTGCCCGCACCGAGCTTTGAGCAGGCAATACCGATGCTTTCCGTATTCATTTTACATATAAAGCCGTCTTCCGCCGCCTTGATTTCTCTGCTGTATTCGGCTTTATCGAAAAGCGACGTATCGTAAATGTAATTTTCGTCACCGCCTTGGGATTTCACCATCAATGCCAGCTTTTCAAGAGCCTTTCCGCTTAAAATCGCTTCTTCTACGGCTTTTTCGGCATCGCTTATGCCTGCCATTTTAAGAATTTCCGCACTCAAAGCTTTTGTCAGCCTTGTAAAATCATCGGGGCCTTTGCCTTGCAGAGTCTCGATTGCCTCTATAACCTCAATGCTGTTTCCTATCGCCGAGCCTAAGGGAACATCCATATTCGTAATAAGTGCCGCTGTTTTTCTTCCCGCACCTTTACCTATTTTTACCATTTCACGGGCAAGATTTTCGGCTTCTTCATACGTTTTCATAAAAGCTCCGCTTCCGACCTTTACATCAAGCAAAATGCAGTCGCTTCCCGAAGCTAACTTTTTGCTCATTATGCTTGCCGCAATCAAAGAAACGTTATCAACCGTTGCCGTGACATCCCTCAGCGAATACAGTTCTTTATCCGCAGGTGCAAGATTCATTGACTGTGCGGCAATGCAAAGCCCGTGCTTTTTTACGGTATCGAAAAATTTTTCGGGAGACAATGATGTCTGAAAGCCCTTTATGGATTCCAGCTTATCGATAGTTCCGCCCGTGTGTCCCAAACCTCTGCCGGACATTTTCGCAACCTTAACTCCGCAGGATGCCACAATCGGCACCACCGCAAGCGAGGTTTTGTCACCGACACCGCCCGTTGAGTGTTTATCTGCCTTTACCCCGTCAATAAGACTTAAATCCATCTTATCTCCCGAATCCGCCATAGCGAGGGTGAGATTCAATGTTTCTTCCTCGGTCATTCCACGGAAATAAATTGCCATCATCAAAGCCGAAATTTGATAAAGCTCGATTGTCTTTTCCGTAACACCTTTAACAAAATAATCTATTTCTTCTTTTGTCAATGAGCCGCCGTTTCGTTTTTTCAGTATAATATCATACATTCTCATAACATATCATCCTCCGAAAAGCAAAACGGCAAAATTTCATCAAGAGTTTTAACAACGTATTCGTTTTCGTTTTTTGCAAAAATCACTTTAAAATCGCCCTTGCAAAACTCCGCCATAACCTGCCTGCAAGCACCGCAGGGAGACAAACAGGTTTTACCGTCCCCGACAATCGCAATGGCAGAAAAGCTTCTTTTCCCCTGCGAAACAGCTTTAAAAAACGCAGTTCTTTCGGCACAAATTGTAAGACCGTATGATGCGTTTTCAATGTTTGTGCCGCTTACGATTTCGCCGTCAGTGCAGAGAAGTGCCGCACCGACGGAAAAATCGGAATACGGCGAATATGAATTTTTTCGTGCTTCGATTGCGGAAAGTATAAGCTGTTTTACGTTCGTATAAACCCCTTCTTTCAAATAACGGAGTTACAAAAACGCTTTTATTTTTTCGGCATCCTCATAACCCTTTTTATATAACATATCAAGTTTTACTTTATCCTTTGTAAGTGTACCGACACCGCAGCAATCCTCAGGCGCAACAATAAGGCATTTGCCCTGCTTTGCAAGTTTTTGCGCATAATCCACGGCATCGTTGTAAGCTTTGTAGCAAACATTCAGCTTCTTTGCGGCTTCGGGATATTTACCTTTGATAAATTTTGCGAGAAAGCCGTTGCGTTTGTTATCGAACCGATAATCCTCCGGCTTTGTCAAAACAAGCACTATTTTATCGGCGCCCTCCTCCAAAGCTTTGTTTATCGGCACGGGGTCGGCAACACCGCCGTCAAAATACCTTTCTCCGTCAACCTCCACCGGCTTACAGACTGTCGGAATAGCACAGGAAGCCCCCAAAACCTTATAATCATCTTGAGAAATGCTGTCATTATCAAAATAATACGGTTCACCCGTTTCGGCATTTGTGCCGACAACTATATATTTGCCGTCATACTCCTTTATTTTCCCGTAGTCAATAGGGTCTTCGCCGTCCGAATCGGAAAGCGTGGAATAAATGTAGCTTAAATTGATGTAAGAGCCGTTTTTTATAAAGTTCTTTATGCTCATATATTCTTTTCTCTGCGAATAATCGCAGAAAAATCGGTACATTCTCTTTTTCTGTTCCGACAAAAAAGCCGATGCGTTTCCGCTTCCCGCCGAAACACCTATACATATATCAAAATGCAAGCTGTCATCAAGGCACCTGTCAAAAACACCCGCACCGTAAATTCCTCTCAAGCCGCCTCCGACATCTATAATCGCATTCATAAAATTTCCCTCCGATAGTAGAATTTGCTGAAATATGAAAATAATTTACTACTTTGGGAAAATTTTTTCAATGTAAATGAAATTAAGATTTATATTGCTTTTATGATATTTTATAATGTTTTTGCACATATTTCAATATATTTTTTAATTAAGTTTTTATAATTCGTTATTTTTTCTTTGAAAAAGTATTGCGTGTAGCAGATACACTTTGTTTCATATTCACAGAAAAGTTACACATTTTTTGCACATAATACAACTAAGATTAAGTAAATTATAGTATAATATTTGAAAGATTTTAGCATAAGGAGTTATAACTGAATGACAAAGCTACTGAAAAAAATGCGTGGACGGGAATGGCTTATGGCAGGCGTCTGCACGCTGTTCATTTTGGGACAAATTTATTTTGATTTAAAGCTCCCGGATTATATGAGCGACCTTACAATACTTATTAAAACCCCCGGAAGTACGGTAAACGAAATTTTAATGACCGGTGGCAAAATGCTCGCCTGCACTTTGGCAAGTGCCGCCTTGGCAGTATTTTGCGGTTATTTATCTTCAAGAGTCGGTTCGGGATTCAGCTTTACGATAAGGGAACAGCTTTTTAACAAAGTTGCCGATTTCGGGCAGCACGAAATGCTCGATTTTTCGGTGCCGAGCCTCATTAACCGCACCACAAACGACGTTACACAAATTCAAATGCTCGTTTCGATGGGATTGCAGATGATAATAAAATCACCCGTTATGGCTGTTTGGGCAATTATTAAAATTGTAAACAAAAGCTGGGAGCTTTCCCTCATCACAGCGGGATTTGTGCTTTTCCTTCTCGGAATTATGTCCGTCATTATCACGGTGGTTATGCCGAGATTCAAGCTTGTTCAAAAGCTTATCGATAAGCTCAACCTCATAGCCCGTGAAAATTTAACGGGCATTAATGTTGTTCACGCTTTCGGCGCGGAAGATTATCAAAATAAGAAATTCGCTTCGGCAGCGGAAAGGCTTATGAAAACTCAGCTTTTCAACCAGCGTACTTTCGCATTGCTTATGCCTCTTGTAAGCCTTGCTATGAACTCGCTTGCACTGGTTATTTACTGGGTAGGCGCTTCGCTCATAAATCAAATACCCGTAACGGATGCAATGTCAAGACTTACGATGTTCAGTGATGTTGTTGTGTTCAGCACATATGCCACATATGTTATTATGTCTATTATGATGCTCGTTATGATTATGATGTTTTTGCCGTCGGCTCAGGTTTCGGCACAAAGAATAAACGAAGTTCTCGATGCCCAAACCGACCTTGTCGAGGGCAATGTAACATCATCGAAAGAAGTGGGAACCGTTGAATTTAAAAACGTTTCTTTTAAATATCCGTCTTCTTCGGAGAACACGCTTGAAAACATATCCTTTAAAGTAAACAAGGGTGAAACGATAGCATTTATCGGCGCTACGGGTTCAGGCAAAACAACGCTTATTAACCTTGCCGCAAGAATTTACGATGCAACGGAGGGTGAAGTTCTCGTTGACGGCGTAAACGTTAAAGATTACACATTTGACGCACTCTATGACCGCATAGGTTTCGTCACACAAAAGGCGGTGCTTTTTTCCGGCAGTATAAAAAGCAATATTCTGTTCGGTGAAAGCAGAGCAGAGCAAAACGAAGAAAATGTAAACGATGCCCTTGAAACCGCACAAGCCAAAGAATTTGTAGAAAAGCTTGCGGGCGGAATAGATTCACCCATAGCACAGGGAGGTTCAAACGTTTCGGGAGGACAAAAACAGCGTATCTCGATTGCAAGGGCTCTTGCGAGAAACTCCGAAATTTTGATTTTTGACGATTCTTTTTCTGCTCTCGATTACAAAACCGATAAAGCATTACGCAAAGGTCTTAACGAAAAATTATCGGGTATTACGCTTATGATTGTTGCGCAAAGAATAGGAACGATAAGAAACGCAGACAAAATAATTGTGCTTGATGAGGGAAAAGCGGTAGGCATAGGCACACATTCGGAGCTTATGGAAAACTGTGAAGTGTACCGTGAAATCGCTCTTTCGCAGCTTTCAGATGATGAACTTAAATGAGAGGTGAAAACAAATGAGAAACAACAGTATGTCCGTACCTCAAAAAAGTAAAAGAGGTGTTATGGGAATAATCAAAAATATTTTTTCTTATTCCCCTAAACTTAAACTGCCGACAATCGTTTCGCTCATATTGGCAGCTCTCGGTGCGATACTTACAATTATAGGCCCTAACAAATTAAGCGAAATTACAGATATAATTTCCGGTTCGCTTCTCGGCAAGATTGATATGAAAGAAATTGCGAGAGCAGGTATTTCACTTCTTTGTATTTATGGTTTCAGCGCCCTTTTCACATATATCGAACATTTCATTATGTCAACGGTTACGCTCGATTTATCGCTCAAGATGCGTAACGATTTGTCAAGAAAAATCAACAATGTTCCGATGAGCCTTTACAACTCCACATCACACGGTGACATTTTAAGCCGTGTAACAAACGATGTCAGCACGCTCCAGCAAACGCTTTCCAACAGTCTGCCTTCAATGATAAGTGCGGTTGCACAATTCTTAGGCTGTCTTATTATGATGTTTGCTACCGAGTGGAGAATGGCTCTCGGTGCGATAGGTGCCACGCTTTTGGGCTTTGCGATAATGGCACTGATTATGTCACGCTCTCAAAAATTCTTCATTTCACGTCAGAATAATTTAGGCGCTCTCAACGGATTTATCGAAGAAATGTATTCGGGACACGATGTTGTAAGGCTTTCCCGTGCAAACGAAAAAATAAAAAGCGACTTTAATTCGCTCAACAAGGCAGTTTACGACGCCGAATGGAAAAGCCAGTTTTTGTCGGGAATTATGCAGCCGTTAATGAACATTATAGGCAACTTGGGATACGTTGCCGTGTGCGTTATAGGTGCGGTGCTTGCCCTTGACGGAAAAATTACTTTCGGTGTTATAATCGCATTTATTATGTATGTCCGTCTGTTCACGTCACCCCTCAGCACTCTTGCACAGGGTATGACAAATATGCAGTCCGCCGCCGCTGCCGGAGACAGAGTTTTTGATTTTCTCGAAGAAGAAGAACTTTCCGATGAATCCGATAAGCCGTCGATTTCCATTGATGATATTAAAGGCGAAGTGGAGTTTGAACACATTCGTTTTTCATACCCCGACAATCCCGATAAAATTATTATAAAAGATTTTTCAGCACACATTATGCCCGGTCAAAAGGTTGCGATTGTCGGCCCGACCGGTGCGGGAAAAACAACAATGGTAAATCTTCTGATGCGTTTCTTTGAAGCCAACGAGGGTAAAATAAAGGTTGACGGCAAAACTCTTTCCGACGTCAAGCGTGAAAGCGTTCATTCGCTTTTCTCTATGGTTTTGCAGGACACTTGGTTATTTGAGGGGACTGTCAGAGAAAACCTCGTTTACAACAAAACGGGAGTAAGCGATGAGCAGCTTGTAGCAGCCTGCAAGGCTTGCGGAATTTATCATTTTGTTAAATCCCTCCCAAAAGGCTTTGACACGGTTATGAGCGAAAACACCACAATTTCGGCAGGTCAAAAGCAGTTGTTCACCGTTGCCCGTGCAATGATTCAAAACAGTCCGATGCTCATTCTTGACGAAGCGACATCCTCTGTCGACACACGAACCGAGCTGATTACTCAACGAGCGATGGATAAGCTTACGGAAAACAGAACAAGCTTTGTAATAGCACACAGGCTCTCTACAATAAAAAATGCCGATCTGATACTCGTAATGAAGGACGGCGACATTATAGAACAGGGAACGCATAACGATTTGCTGGAACAAAACGGATTTTATGCGGAGCTTTACAACAGCCAATTTGATAAGAATCAGTGTTGACAATAAAAAATCGGAGCTGTAAAAAACGCAAGTTTTTTACAGCTCTTTTTGTTTGTTTTGTTTAAAATTCGATTGACTTAATTCTGTGATTGTTTTCTATGATTTTAATAAAATCTTCAAACTCCATATCGTGCGGAACTCTGACCGTTGCTTTAAAAGTAATTGTGCCTTCCTCTGTGTTTTTAATGATTTTACAGGTTTGAATTACAAGCTTTTCCTTTTCAAGCATAGCCTTAAATTCTTCAATCGCTCCCGGCTCATTGTCAAGACTTACCGACAACTCGCTCGTTGAAAAAGAATCCACGCTTTTAAGAATACGGTGCAGGAAAAACTGGGCTATTATGACAATTACGGTTGACATTATTCCGACGAAATACATACCACTGCCGAGTGCAAGACCGATACCTGCCGTTGTCCAAATACCAGCAGCCGTTGTAAGACCTTTAATTGACGAGCCTTTAAAAAATATAACGCCCGCGCCCAAGAAACCGACACCGGAAACAACGTTTGCCGCAATACGGGATGCGTCAACCTTGAGGTTTTCAAAAGCCTGCACGTCTTGAAAACCGTACTTTGAAACAACCATAACAAGCGCCGCACCGAGAGTAACCATTACATGAGTTCTGACACCGGCATCTTTAAACCTTCGGCTTCTTTCAAAGCCGACACACGCACCGCACATACACGCAACAACAAGGCGAAGCATATATTCCCATTCCCAGGAACAAATCTCTTTAATTACAGCAGCTCCCAAGCTGTTCACTCCCCTCCAAAAAAATTAATGCCGCACACGGTTTCTTTTTGTAAACAAAAATATTTGTATGCGGGAAATATTCAGTTTATGATATTATACATAAATTTTCAATAAATGTCAACAACTTTAGACGTTGATGTCAAAAATACTTTAATTCGTTCACTATTTTTCCCAAAACACAAACAAAACATTACATATCGGCGGCTTTAAATTCTTTAATTTTTCTGTTCAGTGCGGAAACGGGAAGTCCCACAATGTTGAAATAATCGCCCGTGATTTTCTCAACAAGCAAAGCACCCCTGCCCTGTATTGCGTATGCTCCCGCTTTGTCGCAGACCTCACCGCTTTTTATATATGAGCGTATTTCTTCCTCGCTCAAGCTCCAAAAGGTAACTTCCGATTCCGCATAAAAGCTTTCCGTTCTTTTTCCGTCCGTAAGCGTGACGCCCGTAAGCACACGATGTGTTCTGCCGGACAGCATTGCCAGCATTGAAAAAGCATCGTCATCATCCTGCGGCTTTCCTAAAATTTTTTCTCCACACACAACCACCGTGTCCGCACCGATTACGATTCTGCCGCAGTTTTTTTCCGACACCGCAGCCGCCTTTTTACGTGACAGGTATATTACGGCTTCTTCGGGAGAAATACCGTTTTCGAGCGTTTCGTCAACATCGGCGCTTATCACGTCAAAATCTTCCGTAATAAGCTTTAACAGTTCACATCTTCTCAGAGAAGCGGACGCCAATATGATTTTTTTCGATTTGTTATCCGTTTTGTCTGACATTTTCCATAATATCCTCAATCGTATTTTTCAGCGAAGAATTTTTCTTCACTTCGGCTCTTACCTTGCTTATGGAATAAAGCACGGTGCTGTGATCTCTGCCGCTGAAGCTTTCGCCTATTTTTTTAGCGGGCAAGCCCGTCATTTCGCTTATAATATACATCGCTACCTGTCTTGAATTTGTGGCGGCGGCATATTGCCTTTTTGAAGTTATTTCATTGACGTCAATGCTGAAGCTTCTTGCAACTTCTTCAATGATTTTTTTGCTGAGAACTTCAGGCGACTGATTGTTTTCGTTGAAAATATCTTTAATTGCGTTTTGTGCAATATTTATCGTGACTGTTGACGTGCCGTAAATATTTATGTAAGCCGCAATGTTTTTAACGGCACATTCAAGCTGTCTGACATTGCTTTTTATTTTTTCCGCAATAAATAAAACAACCTCATTGGGAATAACAAGATTAAGACTTTCCGCTTTTCTGTTGATTATTGCCATTCTCGTTTCCAAATCGGGCGGTTGAATATCCGCAATAAGTCCCCATTCAAAGCGTGTTCTCAGACGTTCTTCAAGTGTGGGCATATCTTTAGGCGGGCGGTCACTTGTAAGAACAATTTGCTTTCCCGCATTATAGAGAGAATTAAAAGTGTGGAAAAATTCTTCTTCCGTCTGAACCTTGCCTGCTATAAACTGAACATCATCGACCAGCAAAAGGTCAACGGTTCTGTACTTATCGTGGAACTGGTTCATTTTACCTTTTTGTATACACTCGATAAGCTCGTTTGTAATTGCTTCGCCGTGCGTTGAAAGAATGTTCATTTCGGGTCTGTTTTTTCGCATTTCATTTGCAATCGATTTTAACAAGTGAGTTTTTCCGAGTCCCGAATTGCCCCAAATGAAAAGAGGATTATATTCGCTTACCGCTCCCGGATTCACGGAAACCGCAAGAGCCGCCGCATGAGCGAACTTGTTGGACGGGCCGACGATAAAGTTATCAAACGTGCTTTCCTTTTCGGAATTTAATTCCTTTGTTTTTATTTCTTCGCTTTCTTCACGGCTTTTGGATGTGCCTAAATCCGAAAATTTTATTTCAACATCAAAGCCCGCAACCTTTACAAACGAATCGGACAAAAGCTGCATAAACTTCTGCTCGATAATTTTCCTTTTAAATTCACCGATAGACAGTGTAATCGCTGTGCCGTCAAACGAAACAAATTCAAGCTCCTCAAACCATACGTTATAGACAGCCTCCGACAAATTTTTCTGTATTTCTTTCTTTACTTCATCAAACAACGCTTTGAACGAATCCATATCTGTTATCACTCCCTAAAAATTCTTTTCATAATCCTGTCTGTGCTTTTTCCGTCACAAGCACTCATAAAATAATCTCTGAACTTTCTAACCTTTTCTTTGTCAAAATCAGTTTCGTTTTTTCTTATCGCTAAATAAAGCTCCTCCGTGTCGCAAACCGCCTGACCGGGGATAAAATCTTTATAATTGAAATAAAAGCTTCTTTCTCTGTCATACTGTTCAAGGTCGTACGCAAAAAAAATCATAGGTCTTAAAAGAAGCGCATACTCGAATATCAAAGACGAATAATCCGTAATTACCATATCTGCCGCACACATAGCCTCATCAATCGCAACGGTTTTTGAAACATCATAAACAAATCCCGAATAAATTTCCGAAAGCGTATTGCTCATATTCATACCTTTTTTTACAAACGGATGAAGCTTGACGATAAAAACATATTCTTTTCCGAGATGTTTTTTTAAATAAAGAAAATCAAGCATCTGCGTAAAGCTTGCCTTACCCTTAGAAACGCCCCTGAAAGTCGGAGCATAAAGAATTATTTTTTTATTGCCGATTTCGGGATATTTTTCCAAAACCTTTTTGCGGGCGGCAGCAACAAAGCTTTTATCAAAATATTTATCCGTCCGAGGTACTCCGTCCGCACAAATTATACTCTCATCGCAATTGAAAGCTTCGGAATAATACTTCTTAACATTACTTGAGGACACGGTGACGTAAGTGTACGTGTTATGAATCGGGTAATCCTCAAGCGATTTTCTGTCGGCTCCCCACTCCAAATTCACTGTGGAGTAGCCCCATTTTTTAAACGCTCCGCAACCGTGCCAAAGCTGAATTACCTGCTGATTCTTTCTCGGTTTGTTTGCATAAGCGTAATAATAATAGTCGGTCAGTATAAGGCACCTGCATACCGCATAATATTTTGTAAACCTGAACGAATTTGCAATTTCGTACAGCTTATCCTTATACCATTTTTTTGATGTTTTGCGTTTTAGAAACACTCTTGTTTCGTAGCCCAAGGCATTGAGCCTTTCATAAATATCGGTCATATTGTCGGGAAGAATAACGGCGGAAGAATCTGCAAAGACCACAAGTTTTTCGTTTATCGGCTTATGTGAATAGAATTTGAAAACAAGCGGCGTAAATTTTTTGAAAAGAAACTTTTTAATATGTGTCTTTATAAAATTTTTTAACCGTTTTGCAAAAGTCTTCGTGTTTATCACTCTCTTTAAAAAATAAGTTTTATGATTCTTTTACCGAGTGAATCCGAGTGAGATGCGTTTTCAAAGGCCTCATAATACTTTCTTATATTATCCACAACATCTATACCCTCAACAAGCTTGAGGATTTTTTCTTTAAATTCATCTTTTTCCAGAAGTTCTATCGCTTTTTCAAAATCGCAAACAGCCGAACGGGTAGCTCCGAGCAGAGAAAGTCCCTTTTCAAGCACCATACGGGTATTAATAGGCACATTCTCGCCCGCCACACCGCAGAGGACAATCGAACCTCCCGGCGAACAAACATCAATAGCCTGATTTATTGCAGTGGAAGAATTATTCCCGCCTACAGCTTCAATACACGCCTGCGTTTGGGGAAGATTTGAGATATCGCTTGCCAAAAAGGTTTTCGCAAAATTAAACATTTTAAGCTTTTCACGGCTGACACCTATAACATTCACATCGGCACCAAGTCCGTAATGTGCGACAAGAGCGATGATATACCCCATTATTCCGTCGCCCCAGACAGAAATTTCTTTCACATCTTTATTCCACAAATCTGCCCTGCGCATAGCACAGCACGCAACGGAAATCAACTCCGAGAACACCGCTTCAACACCTATTGAGTCAGGTATCGGCAGAATATACTCCGAATCGATATTAATCATTTCCTTGCTGAAGCCGTCTGCATTGCTTGAGCGAAATTTTGATTTCGGGCAATAATTGTCTTTGAGATAATCGAAATTTCTGACGCAGGATGCACATTTTCCCCCGTCACATTCGGCTTTTTCGCAGGGTATCATAACAACTTTCTGCCCTGCTTTGAATTTTCCGCTTCTGTCACGGGCAACAGTGCCTATGCCCTCATGCACCAAGCTCATCGGAAATTTTCTTTTAAGCACAGTTCTTTCCCTGTTGCCGAGGTAATACCTTATGTCGGCTTTGCAAATTGCAAGATATTCCGGTCGAACCAAAACTTTATCTTCGCTGATATCCTCAACGAAAATTTCAAAGCGTTTCGGTTCCGTTATTTTGTAGCTTTTTACAAACAACTGCCGTCACCTCGAAGTTCTGACAATCGATTTTATTAAGAGCAAATCCTCCATCGTTGTCATCTTCATATTGAGCTTATCGCCCATTGCCATACCGATTTTTACTCCGCTTGCAAGAACAAGTCCGCAGTCATCCGTCATCACGGGACGTTCGTTTTCGGGCAGAGAAAAATAATCGTCATAAGCCTTTCTGACAATAGAATACTTAAAAGACTGCGGCGTTTGACCGAGATAAAGCTCACGTCTTGCCGGTATTGATTCCAGATATTCGCCGTTAAGAGAACGGATAATTGTATCCTGCGCCGGAATTACAGTATCGCAAGCACCGTATTCTTTTACTTTTTCGATGTTTTCATTGATAATTCGCTGTGAAATAAGCGGACGTGCCGAATCGTGAATAATAATAATATCATCCCCGCCGACATCATTTTTTATTGCGTTGAGTGCGTTTAAGGAAGATTCCTGACGTGTTTTTCCCGCATCACCAATCCAACGCACCTTGCGGATATCGTACTCTTTAAGCCAAAGTGACAAATCCTCCTGCCACTCTTTTGTGCATATAACGCAAATCGCATCTATACTTTCATTGATTTCAAAGGCTTCGATTGTGTGAATGACAACCGGTTTTCCGTAAATGTCAATGAACTGCTTAGGTCTGTCAACCATACCCATTCGGCTTCCCGTACCGCCTGCAAGAATCACCGCAATATTCATAGCATCAAATCCTTTCACTGCCCTGAATTAAGGGGTATTTATTATACACTAAATGACGGATTCTGTCAATTACAATCATTTCCTTATTTTTATCATAACACTGCTCAATGCGGGAATTTTTACAAAACGTGAACATTCTTCCGCACCGAAAATCACTTCACCGAAATGCCATTCCTCATTCAAATAATAGTCTATTTCCGTTTCGTTTCTGTTTACAATTACAAGAACGGCACTGCTTTCATCCTGCCTTACATAAGCTATGCAGGCTCTTTCGCAGCTTAATATTTTAAAACTACCCTCTTTAAAGCAAGAGTTTTCCGTTCTTATTTTGCCGAGCTTTCTGTAATGCTCAAGCAAAGATTCTTCTGCATTTTCTTCGATAAAGCAAGCTCTGTTAAACGGGTCTGCATACCCCTGCATACCGATTTCGTCGCCGTAATAAATTGACGGTATTCCTGGTAAAGTAAACTGAATTACCGATGCCAGCTTTACAAGACGAATACCCTTTGCATAGTCTTCTTTGCTCAATTTTCTTCCCGACTGCCAGTCACGGGATTTGTTTGCAAGACTCTCGCCCGCAAGGGCGTTTATTATCCTCATAGTATCGTGAGAACCTATGTGATTCATCAAAACATCAACAACCGTTTTCGGATAATTTTCCAACACGGTCATTATACTTTCACCGAACGATGATGTGTCGCCCGTTCTTACAAACCTTATAATTGCTTCGGCAAAAGGATAGTTCATAACACTGTCGAGCTGTTTCCCTAAAAGATATCTTCTTCTTACCGAATAGCTTACCTTGTTTGAAGCATCTTCCCACACTTCACCGAGAATCAGCGCATCTTCTTTTTCCTCCTTGACGGCACATCTCAGCCTGTCAAGAAAAACATCGGGCAGCTCATCGGCAACATCAAGCCTCCAGCCGTCCGCACCGAGCCTCATCCATTTTCTCAAAACGCCGTTTTCACCCGTTATGAAGCGAAGAAAATCTTCATTTTCCTCCGTCACTTCGGGCAAAATTTTAATTCCCCACCAACACTCGTAATCATCGGGGAATGAACGGAATTTGTACCAATTATAATATGGCGAATTTTTTGATTGATATGCACCGAGCGAAGAATAATTTGAATATTTGTTAAAATAAACGCTGTCATCACCCGTATGACTGAAAACACCGTCAAGTATTATTGAGATTCCCTCTTTTTTTGCATCACGGCAAAGGTTTTTAAAATCCTTTTCGTCACCGAGCAAGGGGTCTACGGAAAGATAATCACCGGTGTCGTAACGGTGGTTTGAATTTGCCCTGAAAATCGGATTCAGGTAAATGCAAGTAACATTGAGCGATTTGAGGTACGGAAGCTTCTTTCTTATGCCTTCGAGATCTCCGCCGAAAAAATCATTGTTGAGAGTAATCCCTTTCTCGTTCGGTTTCCAGTAAGGCTCATTTTCACGGTCGCATCTCAGCACCCTGTTGCTCGGCACATTCTTCTTGACTTTTCCCGAAAAAGCAAATCTGTCGGGGAAAATTTGATAAATTATGCCACCCTTGAATTTATCCGGCGCGGTAAAGCCTTTTTCGTAAACCGTCATTTGCCAATCTTTTCCTGATGAATTGAGCGTTCCGAAGCCGTTCTTTTCAAGAAGAATGACACTCCTTCCGAAAGGAGTGTCATATTCAAAATGATAAAAATATAAGCCTTCGCTTTCGGGTGTAAATTCGATTTTCCACCATTCTTCCGAATCGCCTTGCATACAATCCCATTGCATGGAAAGCTGCTGCTTTTCACGGCTGAATTCTTCACGAATTACAAGGTAAGCGGCACTTACGGAAAAATTTCTGGGCATAACGATTCTGAACACAACAGGTGTTCCTTCCTCGACAGCACCGAATTTACTTTTGTGATAGTCTTTTCTTGAATTATAAGGTATATACAAAATTATTCACCCTATCGCTTGATGTGAAATTCCGAGAAGCATTGATGTTACAAAATATGCCGTCAGGAACAAAATTATCAGCCCCAAAATTGTAAGTGCGAGCTTTATTTTTCCCTTTGTATCGTAAATTTCATCCGAATCTTTTTTTCTCATTTGAGTATATGCGGTTCCGGGATAATCCTTGCGAAAATCGTAAAAGCTTTTTCGTTTTTTGCTCAAAACAGGCATTGAATCTTTTTTCTTCGCCACAAGTAATCCCTCCCGAATAAAAATAAACTGTGCATTAAATTTTCCAACTTTTGATTATTGCAGAACAAGCAAGTTGAGTATATTATAATATTAAGAAGCAACTAATGAATGAGGTGCCGAAATGAAAATAAACTCGCCTAACCACGCTAAAATCATTGTAGAACTCAGCCCCGACGATATGTTCGACTTGGATATTACATACGAAAATATGGATTATTCAAATATCGAAACAAGACGTGTAATATGGACTGTTCTCGACAGAGTTCGCAAGGAACTCGGAAGAGATATCGACCCATCGGGACAGCTCACAATCGAAACAATTCCGCTCAATGACGGCGGCTGTGTTATTTTCTTTACGGTAAATGACATTAACTCTGATGTCAAAGCTATTATTCCCCAAAAGGTTCACGTTTACGAATTTGAAAATATAGACAACGTAATCGACTTTTTTTCATCAATCGGGGAGAACACACCGCTTGGTGATTTGTATTCGGACGGAAACGGAAAATTCCGCCTGATTACACCGTGCGATGAGCCGTTCCCGATTAAAATTAAATTCAACGAATACTCGCATCTCTGCCGTAACGGAAAACTTGCGGCAGAGGTAACGAGAGAGCATTGGAATTTAAAGGTAGCCGATTTCGGCATTTCCGCGAAGCGTTGAAACGGCGTTTTTATAATCGTCACTGCCGAAAACGGCACTTCCGGCAACAAAAACATTTGCACCTGCCTTTGCCGCAACGCAAACGGTTTGCTCATTAATGCCGCCGTCAACTTGAATGTCAATATCCTTTTTAATTTCGGCAAGCTTATTTTTCAGCACGGTTATTTTGCTCATCATATCATCCATAAAGCTTTGACCGCCAAAGCCGGGTTCCACCGTCATAACAAGCACCATATCAACCTTATCGAGAAACTCAAATACATATTCTATCGGTGTTGCGGGCTTTACGCTTATACCGACCTTGCACGAAAGCGACTTGATTTTTTTTATTGTTTCTTCCGTGTCGCTGTCGCTTTCGATATGAAATGTGATGATGTCAGCCCCTGCCGAGGCAAAATCTTCGACATATTTCAGCGGTTCCGAAATCATCAAGTGAACGTCAAAAGGAATATCCGCATTTTTTCTTAAAGCTTTTATCACCGGTGCGCCGAACGTGATGTTCGGTACAAAATGTCCGTCCATCACGTCAAGGTGGAGCATATCGGCTCCCGAAGCTTCGATTTTTTTCGCTTCCTCGCCCATTTTTGAAAAATCGCAGGAAAGCATAGAAGGTGAAATTTTAATCATTGTTAAAAATCCTTACTTAACCCATTTAAGCTTAAACATTGCAAAACCGGAAATAAGAGAAACCACGATTGTAATAAACATAAGAGTGCCGGCACCCATAGAGGGGTCGATAAACTGAAGAACAAGCACACCCGCAATTACGGGAACAATAATCAGCTTCCAGTACTTTTCAAAATAGCTTGCCGCAAGTGCGCCGAACAATGCGGGAAGAACAAAGTCAAATGCAGGCTTTATTGCAGGTGACTGAAGAACCTCCGGCTTTACGAAAATCGAGAACACAATAACACCGGCTGCTATAATAACCGTTGTTACGATTGCGGAAACACCGATAGCGATAGTCGAAATAACCTCGCCCTCCTCGGTGTTTGATTTTACCTTTGCACTGTTCATTGCGTTAAGACCGACGGGCAGCTTGAGGTTTGTGATGTTGCCCGTAACAAAAGAAAGGTATGTGCCGCCTGCACCGAGCATGGGAACGTAAGCAAAAACCTCGACAATTGCGGTCAGCCAATAAAGTCCCATAAGCTTAGGCAGAACGACTTTAAGTGCATCAAACTGCGGAAGTACATCGAGCTTAACACAAATCAAAACGGGAATGCTCAAAAGCATCAAAACAGCACCGACTGTCCACAAAATGCCCCATTTATGAACTCTGTCAATATAATCCTTTTCGGCGGGACTAATAAACTTATCTTTAGCCATTTGTTACACCTCCGCTCCGATTTCATACCATGTCATTCCCGTGATTGATTCGGGCAAAACATGCATAAACAGAATCGCCATAGCCATAGCCGCAAACATAGCAATCGGCATTGCAAAAGGTTCCAGCTTTGTAAGCTTAAACTTTTTGCAGACAAGGCTCAAAATTGTCATAAACAGCATCGAGCAGATAAGAACAAGTATTGAAACCGCACCTGCCGAGCCTGTGATGGTTTTGATTTTTTCTATGTTACCCTGTGCGTCTTTAACAACCTCACCCGCAACTTCTTTAACGGAAGTTGCAACAGTCATACCGTTGATTTCCCTTGCAACAAAAGCCGAAATAATACCGATAAAAGCCGAAGCCGATATGATATCGCCGAGGTTGCTGCCTTTAGAGGTTTTCTGAAGAGCCGAGCCGACCTTTTTTTGAAGCTTTTTGCATACAAAAGGAACCAAAAGAAGCGGTGCAATGCTGCCGACAGTCATTGCAATGGCAATTGTAGCAAACTGCTGAGGGTCTTCAACAGCTTTACTCAAAGATATTCCCCAAAAATCAAGAGTAGTTTGTGCCGCCGTTGTTTCATATGCCAAGTTACCGATAACCGAAAGTCTTATCCACGGAAGAACAATACCCAACGAATTTGCAAGAGCAAAAACCGTTACAAGTATTGAAATTGCGGGAGCTACAGTGAACACGGCACTTGATGTAACCGTGTTTTTAAGCGTCTCAACCGAAATTCCCAATTCTTTGGCTCTTTTCCAGGACTTTACGATAAAGAACACAGATTCGGCAATTACAAACACGATAACTCCGAGAGCTATCAAAAACATAATGCCGTCTGATTTAAAATCTCCTGTCATTTTTCCACCTCATTTTTTATCTTTTAAACAAACAGTACCACTGCCGTCAGAGCAAGATTCGTAAGGAATGTTATACCCATACCTTCCGCATAAGCTCCGACATACATAAGTGCCGCACCGGGAGCAAAAACAATTTTTGCACCCTTTCCCATTTTTTTATATTTTTCCCACATCATCAAAGCATCTTCAAGTGACGGGAAAAGGTTTGTAAACATACAAAAAGCAAGATAAAGACAAGCATAGCTTATAACCTTGAGCGAAATGTTTGCCGTATCAAGGTAAAACAAATTAATAACCGACGGCACCGCAAAAACAAGCCCTGCAAGGAAAATCATCATTCCCGGAACAAAACAGAACCAAAAGCTTTTTGCACCGGTAGGCAACGGCTCATGTTCAACGTGGCCTGCCATTTCGTTGAATTGAAAATACTTTCTGTTTTCCACGGGAACACCGAAAATTTTACAGAAAATCTGTTCCCAAAATCCTCTTAAAAATCCTGCGGGAAAGGTCAGAATTTTTACTATTGCGTTAATATATCTCATTGCCAATTAACCTCCCCTTTTACAAACACGTCTTCAAGAGTTTTCTTTCCGTCCATAATTGCCTGAATATTATCCGAAACACTCAAGCCGTAATATGAGCCGTAATACGAAATAACGCTCATTGACTCATCATAAGCCTGGTCTTTTGCATCGTAAACGGTGTTTCCGTCTTCATCCTTCGTTGTTTTATTTCCCTTTACGTGGTAAAGGTAATGAAGAAGTATGCGAATGTTTAAGTTTGAGTTATCGTTACCGAGTGCATAGGATTCTTCGATTGCGGAAAGTGCTTTTTCTTCTTCGCCTTTGAGAGCGTAAGCTATCGCTTCTTCCATAGGAATTGAATACGACATAGCGTTTTCCGACTCACCCGCATAAATTGTTTCGGCAAGTTTTTCCGCTTCATCCGCCAATTTGAGTGCGGCATCGTAATCGCCTTGTCTTATCTTCGACATCATAAGATATTGATAAACTCCGATATTTTCGGGAGCTGCTTTGAGAGACTCGTAACACTCCGCCTCTGCTTTTTCGTATTCGCCTTTTTCAAGATAAGACGTGCAAAGCTCAACCGCATAAATAAACTCGTATGCTCTGCCGCCTTCCTTAATTTCGAGAAGATATTTTATTCCCTCATCAAGCGAATTATCGACAACCGAGCAGTAAATATATTGGAAGTACGCCACCATATATTTATCAAGGTTTTCGTCTGACTTTAACTTTTCAAGAGAAGCCAAAACATCTTTAATTTCGCTTATATCCGCTTTTTTCTCCGCCGCATACAAAGTATTAAGCTCCTCGGCATAATCCTCTTGCAAAGAGGCGTAAGTGTCAATCATTTTTTCGTAAACATCGTAATAAGTGCTTACATCCTTATACTTGGCTTTGTCAAAAGCACCCGTTTCGGCAAGCTGTGCATAGTAATTTTGAGCGTATGTCGGTGTACCCTGATTACAGTAAGCACGAATTATTTTCGCATAAGTCTTATCACCGACATCGAAAAGCTCTTCCTCGCTTCCCGTTTCCGAATTAAGGCTTTCGATTGAAGAAATCGCTTCTTCATAGCAGCTTATTGCCGACGAATACTTGCCCTGCGACATATAAACGTCACCCTTGACAACGGGAATTGCGGTTGCCACGGCATATATGCCCCAAACGACTGCTATAACACCCATAAAAACCATAAAGATGAAAGAAATAACACCCCAGAAATTCATATGTGTTTTTTTCATACTTTCACGGCAGACTTTGCAAAACGGGTAATCCTCACTGATTTCGGTGAATCTTTCTCTTTTGCCGCAATTAAGACAGCGGTGATCCTCCTCAAGTTCCGCTTCGCCGTCTGACGTCTCATCTTCCTGCCGAGAAACGGAATTTTCCTCATTCTCCGTTTCTATTATCGAATTGTCACTTCCGCCGACTTCGGCAAGTCCGTCCCAATCGGTCACGGCGGCGGTTTCGTCGTTATTCTTCAGATTTTCAAGAATTTCACCGACTGTTTCCTTTTCCTGTTCGGAAAGTGTTTCGACATTTTCTTCGGTCAAGCCGTTTTCGGGTGTTGCCGACACTTCTTCACCTTGCAGGTCTTTTTCTTTGTTATCGTCCAAAAATATTCCTCCAATCTTATCGCTAAAGCAACTGATTATATTACCTAATATTATACATCATTTATAAACCTTAATCAACATTAAAATCGACATTCACTTCAATTTGATATAAAAAATTTGTGAACAAATCATACAAATTGCGAGACATTTTTCTTTATGAAATCCGCACCCGCCGATTTTGCCGAGGCAATGTCCAATTCGGATTTAATTTTTTCGTCAAGTTTTTCGATTTCCGTTTCTATTAGCGAAGCCGTTTCGTTTTCTTCGTCAAAGCCGTTAT
Organism: uncultured Eubacteriales bacterium; assembly: GCA_964474295.1. GTDB lineage: Bacteria > Bacillota > Clostridia > Oscillospirales > Acutalibacteraceae > SIG575. The sequence goes on along the minus strand of CAYYRN010000004.1, from coordinate 48,112 downwards.
ATTCTTTTTTGACAGCCCGTGCTGCTTCACCGCCGAGCAAAAGGTCACAGGCTTTTACGGTATAGGGTGTAAGCGGCTTTGTAAAATTTCTGAAAAACTCCGACGGTGATTTTTCCGCTTCTTCAAGAAAGTAGGAAAAAGCATAAACGAGCTTTTCCTCCTCCCTGAGCTTTTCAAACGAGTCATTCATATCCTCATCTTTTTCAATTCGGTACTGTATGTTTTCTCTTACGCCGTCAAGAAGATTTTCACCGCTGTCGGAGAGTATTTTTTCTTCGGTAAGCTCGGAATAATTTTCTCTGAGCATTTTCATACGGTCAAGCTTTTTTATCAATATTTCTTTTTCTTTTTTAGATTTCGCAACCGCCGCCGATGCCTTTGACGTTACAAAAAACAACGCAATTAAAGCTACGGCGAGAATCACGAACAAAACCCAATATTCTTTAACATAATCAACAAAAGCCTGCATATTTTATTCCTCCGTCAAAACATTGTATATATCACTCTTTTTAATTCCCGTTACCTTTGCGGCAAATTTAGCACTCTCGTTTTTTGAAAAGCCTTCCGAAATTTTATCAAGTGCGATTTTTACCGCTTCTTCAAGTGTAAAAAGCTTTTTTTCTTCCTTTTTTCCCTCTATTATCAAAACGATTTCGCCTTTTAGACTGCCGTCGCCGTAATCTTTGACAGCCTGCGAAAACGTTGTTCTGATAACCTCCTCATGAACCTTTGTAAGCTCCCTTACAATAGCGATTTTTCTTTCTCCGAAATTTTCATACATATCCTTTAAAGTTGCGGCAAGCTTATGCGGAGCTTCGTAAAAAATCATTGTCCTTTTTTCATCTTTGAGTGACAAAAGATGCTCACGGCGGCTGTTTTTAGTCACACTCAAAAAACCTTCAAAGGTAAAACGTCCGCTTGACATTCCCGATATGGCAAGAGCCGTTGAAAAAGCACACGGCCCCGGAACGGATTCAACCTCAATACCGTTTTCGTGACACGCTCTGACCAAATCCTCACCGGGATCGGAAATTGCGGGCATACCCGCATCCGTAACAAGTGAACAAACCTCACCCGACAAAAGCCTTGCAATTATTTTTTCGCCCTGTTCGGTTCTGTTATGTTCAAAATAGCTCACCATCGGCTTTTTTATTCCGAAATGATTTAAAATTTTAAGCGTTACCCTTGTGTCTTCTGCCGCAATAAAATCGCAATCTTCCAACGTTTTTACGGCTCTCGGTGAAAAATCCCCCAAATTTCCTATCGGAGTTCCCACAACATAAAGCTTTCCCATTTCACTTCTCCTCATAGACGCCGTAAAAAGCATCCTTGTAATTTCCGTTTTCATCAGTCAAGATAATTTCTTCTTCTACCTTTAAACCGCACTTCCCGCCTTTTTTGCCCTCAACAAGAACCAAAAACGGTTTCATACCGCTTTTTCTTCGGCAAAATGCCATACGTTTAGGTTCAATGCCGTTTTTTCTCATCGCTTCAAAAACATCCGCAAGTCTTTCGGGACGGTGGCAAACGCAAAATCTTCCGCCGTATTTTAAAATGTAAGCGGCACATTTCGCACCCTCGAAAATATCCGACATAATCTCATGCCTTGCAATTCTTACGCTTTCATTCGGACTTGCCATACCGGAGCTTTCCGAAAAATACGGGGGATTAAACGTGACCAGAGAAAATTTGCCGCTCGGAAGATGCTCACAATGTTCACGCAAATCGCAATTGACAATTTCAAGACGTTCTTGAAGTCCGTTTAGTGAAATCGCCTTTTCAACAAGCAGACAGGCGTTTTTTTGAATTTCAACGGCGGTAACAGGATTTATCATTTCGTCTCTCAGCCACAAAAGCGGAATTATCCCGCATCCCGTACCCAAATCGCAACAAACGTCTTTACGTTTTGCCTCGGAAAAATTGCAGAGCAAAACGGCATCCGTGCCGAATGTATGCTCCTCGGACACCACGGCTGTGATGCCGTTGCCCAAATATTCGGTTTTTGTTGATGAAACTTCCATAAACTCCACCCGTAAATGTGATGCTTTAATTATACCATAAAAGATATTCTTCTTCAAGTATGAAAAGAGCCGTAAAAAACTTGCGTTTTTTACGGCTTCGCATAAAATCGAATTATTTTTTTGCAAGAAAATCGTTGATGTTTTTCACAAGCTCATCCGCATCGGTTCCGTGAACCATACAAGCCTGTTCAATGCTTTCCCCTCTTGCCGAGGGACAGCCGAGACAGTGCATTCCCATTGCAAGGAAAAACTGTGCCGTATCGGGTGCATTATCGAGAATATCCCCGATGAGCATTTCTTTATTTACGTTTTGCATTTTAAAACTTCCTTTCTTAACAAACATTATTGTGTACAAAAAATCCGAAAATATCAGCCGTTCTGACCTTTTCGAGCGCCTCTTGAAAAGCCGCCGTGCTTTGATTCCTTGGAACGTTTCAGGTCAGTCATTTTTTCATCACTAACCTGCTTGAACTTTGCCATCATATCTTCAAATGACATATTCTCTTTGGGTTCGTTTTTTCCGCCCTGCCAAACATCGGCATTTCGGGGAGTTCTCGGCTTTCTCGGCCTTTCCTCCTGCTTTTCGGTCTGCTTGATGGAAAGGCTGATTTTACCGTCTTCACCGATGGAAATAATCTTCACCTTAACATCTTGGTTTTCCGTAAGAACCTCTCTGATATCCTTGATAAACTTGTTGGATACCTCAGAGATATGTACCATTCCCGTTTTTCCGCCGGGCAAAGAAATAAATGCCCCGAAATTTGTGATTCCGCTTACTTTGCCTTCACAGATTGTTCCGATTTCTAACTGCATAAATTAACTGTCTTCCTCCGAAAAATGTTTTTATACTTAACACCCTTTAAGAAGCATCGGCATAGACGTGCTCTCCGGGTAAAATATAACCCAATTCATCACGGGCGATATATTCCTTTTCTTCTTCGCTGATTCCGTTTTTCAGTTCTTTTTCGAGTTCTTCGTTTTCCGAGCTTTCTTCTTCTAACTTTCTCGAAACGCTTTCATACTCTTTTTTCTTTTCAACCGCAGTGTTTGTAAGATTGACAATCAGCACAACAGAAAAGCAAACGAAAGCAATTGAGGCAACGATAAGAATGAAACTTCTTTTTTGAAAAAACGATTTCATAAATTTCCTCAACCTTTCCTTTCGTCCGAATTTTCTTTCTTATTATACAACAACTTTTCATTATCTTGCAATAGTAAATTTGAGGAAATTTTATTTTTTTTTGATTTTTTTACTCTTTTTTCTTTCAATTTCAATATAATTGATGAAATCAGCTTTTTAATTTTAACAAAACAACGTCTGACAAGCGTTGAAATTGTTTTTCTTATGCTTCTTGTAAAAAAGCCGAGTGAAAAATAATACACAAGCCAGCCTATTGCGGAGGACGCGTAAATATAGAATTTGAATCTGCCGTCATCTGCCGCCAAATTGAAAAAGAAAAGAAGAAACGTGCATAAAACCATATACAAAACATCGCGAACAATATACACCGTTTTTCTTCTCGGCAAAAATTCTCCCGCAAATTCAAAAACGTCAAACAAAGCCGAAAGAAAAAATCCGAAACCGCAGGAATAAAGGAAAAGGCGGCCTTGCTCACCGATAGTGTCAAGATACATTCACATCACCTGAAAACTCTGCCGAAGAAACCCGTTTGCTTTGCCGCATTTTCGGCATACGCAAGCGAAGAAATTTTGCCTTCGAGAGAAACCTCGCCCGCTTCTATATTAAGGTTTTTGATGTGCAGGTCTTCTCCCCTTACGGTAAGCTCTCCCAAATCGGTAAAAACTATTATCGTGCTTTCGTCAAAACTGTCAACATCGCAAACACCGGTTATCGAAAGGCTGCGTCTGTCCTCCATTACAAGATTATGCGGCATTTTTATCCTTTTTTCATCCATAAATAAAAAACTCCTTGCACAAAATATCGGAACATCATTGTAAAATATATTCGGCAAGAAGATTTTTTATTCAATTATTGATAATTTTGTACATCAACGGTGCGTCATTTTTTGTTGCGTGTTCGCTTACGTTAAGAACCTCTGCTTTTGTCAAGTTGGAACCCATCTGAATTTCGATTACATCCCCGACTTTAACATCGTAAGAAGCTCTTGCAACCTTGCCGTTGACCGAAACGTGCTTTGCATCGCAAACCTCGTTTGCAACCGTACGTCTTTTTATAAGACGTGAAACCTTGAGATATTTATCGAGTCTCATAACAAACCTCCCGAAAAAAACACGGTAAAAATCAAGGGACAGCCGTTTGGCTGCCCCCGTTGATAGCAATAAACAAATTATTTAACTGCTGCTTTAAGCGAAGCGCCTGCTTTAAATGCGGGAACTTTTGATGCTTCAAATGTCATAGCTTCGCCTGTTCTGGGGTTACGTCCCTGTTTTGCCGCACGCTCACGAACTTCAAATGTACCGAAGCCGATAAGCTGTACTTTATCGCCTGCTTTGAGTGCTTCCTCAATTGAACCGAAAACTGCTGCTACTGCTTTTTCAGCATCTTTCTTTGAAAAACCTTTTTCTGCAACTGCTGCAACCAATTCTGTCTTATTCATTTGCTTTTTCCTCCATATTATTTTTTTATTTTGAAACACCTGAAAAAAGTGTTTTCAAGACTTAATTTCGTTCCAAAGCCCGTCCAGCTCTTCAAGAGAAGCATCTTTCATATCGATACCTCTTTCTTTTGCGAGATTTTCGACCTTTGTATAACGTGAAATAAATTTATCGCAGGAAGATGTCAAAGCTTCCTCAGCATCACACGACAAAAACCTTGACAAATTAACCGTGCTGAACAGCACATCGCCCAATTCTTCCTCAATATCCTTTTTAACACCCGATTTGTAAGCATTTTTCAGTTCGAGGATTTCTTCGTCAAGCTTTGCGAAAACGTCATCGATATTTTCCCAGTCAAAGCCTGCTTTTTTTGCTTTTTCCTGAATTTTCGTGCTTCTCATCAAAGCGGGAAGCTCACGGGGTACGCACTGCATTGCCTGTGACTGAGTTTTTTGACCCTTGGTGCTTCTTTTAATCACATCCCAATTGTCAAGGACATCGCCCACACCGTTTACCTTTACTTCACCGAAAACGTGAGGATGCCGTTCGATAAGCTTTTTGCAAATTCCGTCCGTTACGTCATCAACGGCAAAAACACCTTTTTCGCTTTCCATTTCCGAATGGAAAACAACCTGCAAAAGAACATCACCGAGTTCCTCACAGAGAAGTTCCGGATTTTTCTTGTTTATCGCTTCGATTACCTCATAGGTTTCTTCGATAAAATTCTTTTTTATGCTCTCATGCGTTTGCTCGGCATCCCACGGACAACCGCCTTTTCCACGCAAGGCTTTCATAATATTTACAAGGTCATAAAAGTTATACCTGTCTTTAAATTCAAACGAATCAACCATTTTACGTCCTCCAAACAGATAGCAAAATCTATTTTAACCTAAAAGTTTATATTTTTCAAGCATTTTTGCAATTTTTTCTCCTTTGGGCAACATTTTTATGTCTTCTTCCGATAAACCGCGTATTAAAAGCATCGAAATCAGATAAACTACCATAATAATTACCACCGAAATTATGCACGAAACGGTAGAACCGTTAAATCTTGTCGAATAATCCGAAGCGGGGAAAAGGTGTTCGATTCCGACATATGCCATATATCCCACAAGAGAACTGAAAGCGGCGCAAACAAACGGCTTAAAGAAAGCGGAAACCAGATTGATTTTCACTTTTGAAAATTTAATAAGCGAAATGAAATTTATCACAACAATTATAACATAGCAAAGAATTGTGCCGACAACCGCACCCTTTATGTTATACTTCGGATTGCTTACAAGAACAATATCGGCAACTATTTTCACAACCGAGCCGACAAGCAGACTTTTTACCGGCACATCTGCTCTGCCGATGGCTTGAAGCATATTCGTAATAGGCGATGAAATCGCAAAGAAAAAAGTAGCATAGCAGGTAACAGCCATAATCGGTGCGGCGATGGGTATAAGGTTTTGTGAATTTGTTCCGCCGTAAAAAAGTGTCAAAATAGGCTCCGACAGCACGCCCATACCTATACCCGCAGGCAAAGCAATGAGAGAAGTAATTCTCAAGACCGACTCAATTGTGCTTTTTTGAGCTTTTCTGTCTTTGACCGTGTATGCTGCGGAAAGTGCAGGAATTGCACTTACACCGAGTGCCATTGTAATAGACGGAATTATGTTCCTCAAATCCTGAGAAGCAAAATAGCAACCGTAAAGGTAAGTTTTTGTATCTTCCCTTAGAGTTTCCGAAGCATCGAGAGACGCTTTGTACATATTATAAATTAAATCATAATCCTTTTCAAGAGCGACACTGAGACATTTTTGAATAAGCGAAGCATCGATAAGGTTTGAAATGTTCAAAACAAGCGAGCTTATAACCATAGGAATTGCAAGCGAAATAAGTCTTTTTGCCGTTTGAGCTTTCGGCTGTGCGGGAAGCGAATTTACAAGCTGAATTCTTGTAATACCCGAACCCTTGACTTTATACCTTATGTGAACATAAAGGAAAGCAAAAACCGTACCCACCGTAACACCCAAAATAGCCGCTGCGGCAGCGAAAGGGTACATAATGCTCAAGGCTTCGCTTTCGTTTTCGACGGCATTGCCGAAAACAGTACCGGACGCTTCAAATTCGGACGTACCCATTTTCATCACTATGTAAGAAAATGCAAGTCCGAAAACAAGTCTGCCGACATTTTCCACAATTTCCGTAACGGCAGTCGGCACCATATTGCGTGAGCCTTCATAATATCCTCTGTAAGTCGACATAAGACAGCAGAAGAAAATCGACGGAGCTATTGCAAGAATACTCCATACGGTCTGGGGCGTATCACAAATCCATGCGGAATAAGGATATGCAAGTATCATAAGCAAAACCGTACCGGCGATTCCGGTTATAAGGAAAAGTCTTCCGGCGATTTTTTTTACGTTCATTGCATCACGGTATCTGTTCGATGCAAAATATTCACTGACAAGTTTTGAAACCGCAACGGGTAATCCTGCCATTGAAATGGCGTAAATCGGCACATATATTTGATATGCGGAGGCAAAATATCCTCTGCCCACCTCACCTATAAGTGCGGTAAGCGGAAGTTTATAAAGCGCCCCTATAATCGAGCCGATTGCCGTGGCTATCATTAAAATCAAAGCACCGTTTAGCATTGTCTGCTTTTTTTCAACTTTTTCCAAATGTTTCACCTCATATTATCTTCCCAAAAATTCTCGCAACAGTGATTTTTCGGGAACAAGATTTTTTTCGATTGACGGAAATTTGTTAAGCTTGGAGATAAGCTCCCTCGCATCTTCGTAATTTACACTTTCTTTTTTCACCGTGGAAAGGAGGCTTATCGCTTCGTCTTTAAAAACACACGGTTCGTAAATGTGAATCGAATTTATCGTTTCGTCAGCATTTTTCCTGAACGGAAAAAGAAATTTTTCTTCGCCGTTCAGCACCGCCGGCCAAAGAGAATAAGTATGTTCTACGGGACTGTTTCTGAATTGAAAATCCCTTATCATACGTCTTACGAAACGTAAATCTCTCTTTGTCAAAAGAACCTCGTTTTTATCATAAATTCTCGAAGACACGCTGATGTAAATTTTAAAAAGGTTTTCCTGCGGCAAAGCCGAAACAACGGCAGGGTTTAAAGCATGCAAACCCTCGACAATTATTACATCATCTTCTTTCAGTTCTATAACATTCTTTTCGCTTCTTCTTCTGCCCGTCATAAAATCAAACAGCGGCAGTTCGCTTTTAGAGCCTTCAATCAATTCACCGAGACATTTTCTTATAAGTTCGGTATCGAGAGAATCAACCGATTCAAAATCATTTGAGCCGTCCTCGTTTTTCGGCCCTTCGCCTATGTTTTTATAAAAGTCATCGAGGCTTACGGTATATGCCTTATGACCGAAAAGTTCCAGCTTTTCTTTTATCTTGCCTGCGGTTGTTGTTTTTCCCGAACCGCTCGGCCCCGCAAGCATAACAATTTTTTTGTTGCTGTCACCGTTTATTTTTTCGGAAACCGAATCGATAATTTTTTCATAATTCAATTCCGATTTTTCAATCAATTCTTTTTTATTATTCAGGGCATTTTCGACGATAAAGCCAAGCTCATTCTCAATTTTTGCCAATTAACCGTCACCTCTCCGAATAAAAACCGTAAATACGTTTTTTTCTTTCAAGCAGTTGTGAAAGTCTGTCATTATATTCATACGGATATTTAAAATTAAAAATACGTTCGATTAAATTCGAGTTCGGGTCTTTAAGCTTTGTTACCGCACCTGCCCCGCAAGCGAGAATTGTATGACATTCTTCCATCATAAAGATATTATATGCACACTCAAAGCCTTTCTTGCACCAACCGACATTTTCCAAATTTCCGAGGGATTTGCTTTGTCTGTACATATAATAAGGCTCATACGCACGCAGCTTTTCGTGAGAAAGATTTATCATACTGTTTGCAAGCGTTCCGCTTGACAAAGACGTTGTATCCCCCGCAAGAGTTGAGGAACGTTTAAGTGCCAAAGTGTGTACGGTTACGTTTTCGGGAGAAAGCTCGTTTATTTTATCGAGAGTTTCCGAAAAGCTTTCAAGCGTATCACCCGACAAACCGGCTATCAAATCCATATTTATGTTATCGAATCCGACACTTCTTGCCGTTTCGTATGCACGCAGGGTTTGTTCGGATGTGTGACGTCTTCCGATATTTTCAAGAACCTTATCGTTAAAAGTCTGCGGATTTATACTTATTCTGCCGACACCGTTTCTTTTCAGCACTTCGAGTTTTTCACGGGTGACGGTGTCCGGTCTGCCGGCTTCCACCGTATATTCAAAGCAGGTTGAAAGGTCAAAACTGTCTCTTACTGCTTTAAGCAGCGTTTCAAGCTGTTCGGGGGAAAGCGTTGTCGGTGTGCCGCCGCCGAAATACACGGTTTCCAAGCAAAGATTCAATTCTTTTGCGATTTTACCCGTAAGTTCAATTTCACGGCACAAATTTTCAACGTACGGCTGCATTAATTTTTTCGTTTTTTCTATCGAATGTGAAACAAAAGAACAATAACTGCACCTTGTCGGGCAAAAAGGTATCGATATGTAAAGGCTGAATGATTCGGGTTTTGAGAGCGATATTATTTTTTCCTCGCATTTTGCGACATTAAGCGCAAGCTGTGTTTTTTCGCCGCTTACAAGCAGACTGTTTTTGAAATAATTTACCGCTTCTTCTTCGCCTTTTTCCTCACAAAGCTTCAGCATAAGCTTTGAGGGCCTGACACCCGTGAGAAGTCCCCACGACGGTGTGTATGAGGTAAGCTCGGTGAGTGCTTTAAAAAGAAGCGTTGCGATTTCAAGCTCAAAATCGGCTTTGTCATCGCATACCTTTTCAAGAGATATTTCACGTTCTTCAAAAAGAACCTTTACGGAAATTTCAGCACCCGATTTTTCGGTGATTATTTTTCTGCAACATTCCTTATCCTCGTTTACAACCTCGATTTTTTCCAAAGGAAAGAAAACACGGCAGAGATTTTCCGTTTCGTAATTAAATTTGTGATTTAAGTTTACCAATACCATTTATTCAAATCTCTTTTCATATATCTGTTCCTGATTCTTTCTTCCGAAAGAGTTGTTTTTCTGTTGTGACCGGGATAAACCTCATAATCCCCCTCAAGATTTTTAAGCCGTATAAGGGAACTTAGCATATCCTCCGAGTTTCCGCCGTACATATCCGTCCTGCCGCAGGTCAGGCAAAACAAAGTGTCGCCCGACATCATAATGCGTGAATCCTCCAAAAGATAACACACCGAACCGACAGAATGACCGGGGGTATGGAGAACTTTTACGTTTTCTTCACCGATTTTAAAAGTGTCGCCGTCGCTGACGGTGATATCGGCACTGCATTTGTCAAGGCTGTAACCTGCCTGAGTGCAAAGATTGTGCATATCTCCGTTCAAACATTCACTGTCACCGATGCCTATGACAATTTTTGCACCCGTCTTTTCTTTCAGCTTTTTAACACCCATAATGTGGTCAAAATGTCCGTGGGTGACGAGTATATATTCAACGCACAAATTCTCAACGGCTTTTTCAAGCTCCGTTGAAAACTCGCCGGGGTCAACAACCGCAGAAACACCGGACTTTTCCTCTGTAAGAACATAGCAATTGGTTCTCATTTCTCCGAGAATCAAAGTTTTGATTTTCACAGCACATCATCCTCTCGGCTTAATTATGTCTGAATCGAGAACAATTGTTACGGGGCCGTCATTGAGAAGCGATACCTTCATATCGGCACCGAACTGACCGTGTTCAACTTTTTTAATACCGTTTTCTTTCAGTTTTTCGATGAAATATTCATAAAGCTCATTTGCTTCAGTCGGCTTTGCGGAGGAAACAAACGACGGTCTGTTACCTTTTTTGCAATCGGCACAAAGAGTAAATTGCGAAATTACAAGGCACTCCCCGTCTGTGTCGAGAAGCGACAGGTTCATCTTGCCGTTTTCATCCTCGAAAATACGCATATTCGCAGTCTTCTTTGCAAGCAAATCCGCTTCGCTTTTTGTGTCGCCTTCGACAACACCCAGCAAAATCATAAATCCGTTTTCAATTTTGCCGACGGTTTCACCGTCAACCTTAACCTCCGAAAAGGTAACACGTTGTATTACAGCTTTCATAATTAAATACCTGCTCTTTCCACAAGCAATACGCCGTCGATTTTTTGAATTTTAGCCATAACGTTTTTCAAATGCTCCGCACCGCTTATAGTTATAGTCACATTCATTATGGCTCTGCCATCCTTAATCGAACGCATATTAACAGAATGAATCATAACTCTCATTTCGGCAAATTTTCCCGAAATTTCGGCAAGAAGACCGACTTTATCAATACAGACAACGGAAAGCGTTGCATTGTAATCTTCTTTGAGATTGGAATCCCACGTTGCTTTTACCCATCTTTCGGGTTCGCTTGCTTCTTCTATATTTTGAGGCACGTTGGGACAATTTCTGTTATGTATGGAAACGCCGTAGCCTCTTGTTATAAAGCCGATAATCGGGTCGCCCGGCAGCGGGTTGCAGCAGCGGGCAAATTTGATAAGGCAATTGTCGATATTTTCGACCGTAACACCTTCGCTGCTTTTTGATTTTTTCTTCGGTGCCGTAACGGCAATTTCATCGACTGCGGGAGCCGCTGTTTTCACAAGCTTTGTGTAGCTTTCCTTAATTTGCGGAAGCATTTTTATAACACTGATTCCGCCATAGCCGATTGCGGCATAAAAATCTTCGACATTCGGCATATGCTGACGTTCGGCAAGGCTTTTGACAAAACTGTCAAAAGAACTGTTGTCAAGAATAATTTTATTTCTTCTGAATTCTCTTTCGATTTCGGCTTTGCCCTCTTCGATATTTTCTTTTCTTCTTTCTTTTTTGAACCACGCACGGATTTTTGTTCTGGCTTCGCTCGTTTTAACTATTTTCAGCCAATCCCTGCTCGGCCCCTTGCCTTGCTGTGAGGATGTGAGAACCTCGATAATCTGACCTGTTTTGACTTCAAAATCAATCGGGACAATTCTGCCGTCCACCTTTGCTCCGACCATTTTGTTGCCGACCGCAGAGTGGATGGCATAAGCAAAATCAATAACCGTCGCACCTGCGGGAAGCGAAATAACATCGCCCTTGGGGGTGAAAACAAAAACCTCTTCGGGAACAAAATCGCTCTTTATTGTCGATACAATATCTTCCACCGTGTCTGATTCACGCTGGCTTTCAAGAAGCTGCCTTACCCACGCAAGCCTTTCGTCTATTTTAGCCTTTGAGCCTTCGCCCAGCTTGTATTTCCAATGTGCGGCAATACCGTATTCTGCGGTGTAGTGCATCTCCCACGTTCTTATTTGAACTTCAAACGCAATGCCCTCTTTGCCGATAACGGTTGTGTGCAGGGATTGATACATATTCGGTTTGGGAGTTGAGATGTAATCCTTGAATCTTCCGGGAATTGGGGTAAACATATCGTGGATAATTCCGAGGCAGTTGTAACAATCGATTACGGAATCCACAATAATTCTTACCGCATATATATCGTAAATTTCACCGAAATCCTTGTTCTGCATATACATCTTTCGGTAAATTCCGTGAACGCTCTTTATTCTGCCCGCAATTTTGGGGTCGGGGATAACGGTTGAAATTCTTTCCTTTATTCTGACCTTGATATCTTCGAGAAATTTCTGCCTTTCCTCCATTTGATTGCCGAGCCTTGTTTCGATTTCTTCGTAGCCGACAGGGTCAAGGAAGCTTATTGCCAAATCCTCAAGTTCTTCTTTTATTGTTCTGATACCGAGCCTGTGTGCGAGAGGTGCGTAAATTTCTATGGTTTCAAGTGCCTTATCACGTCTTTTCTGCGGACGCATAAATTCAAGAGTACGCATATTGTGCAGTCTGTCGGCAAGCTTGATGATAATAACACGTATATCTTCACTCATCGCAAGCAGCATTTTTCTTATGTTTTCCGCCTGCTCCTCCTCACGGGTGGAAAGCGGAACTTTACCGAGCTTTGTAACTCCGTCAACAAGCTTTGCCACATCTTCGCCGTATTCATCCTTGATTTTTTCCACGGAAACATCCGTATCCTCGACCGTATCGTGCAAAAGTGCGGCAACAATCGATTGATAATCCATACATAAATCCGCAAGTATTGTTGCCACCGCAACCGGATGTATGATATACGGCTGACCGGAAAATCTAAGCTGACCGTCATGAGCTTTTTCGGCAAAGGCATATGCCTTGTCTATTATCTCGATTTCTTCACAAGTGAAATTCTTTTGAAGCTTTTCTCTTAACTGTTCGTATCCGTTTTCGTAAGTCACTTTTATCACCTGCCCGATATACTGTTCAATATTTTCGATTTTGTCAAATCGACTTTATTTTGGTTTGATGTAAGATGAATACTTTTATTCTCTTTATCGTGAACTATAAGTCCCATTTCTTCAAGAACATCAACGCTGACCTTAACTGCACAAAGACGTCTTCCGCTGTCACCGATTCTGAAACAAAGCGCCTCATCGCTCTTTTTCCAGACACCGTTTCTCAATATTCTGAACACCTTGCCGATAAACTCACGGTCGGGACAAATTATACTTTTTTCGTTTTCGTCCAAAGCTTCGTTTCTTCTGAATTTTTCATATAACGCTTCGGAGCATATAACGTCATCCTCGTCAAGCTCCGAAAAGCGAATATCCCTGACAATTACCGAAACACTGACAGAACCCATATATTCGTTTCGCTCAAATGTTGCGGCAACATCAACATTGTCCCCGATTGAAAAATCAAAGGCATCGGGAGAAATTCCGAAACGCATTGCCGAAATTTTGCTTTCGCCCTTTGAAAGAAGAAGCTTTGTGTGTTTGTTCTGCGAAACGCCCTCTATCCTCTCGATTTTCATACCCATAAGGGCAAAAACCGGCTGACTGTTACCTGCACCGAACGGTTCAAGCATATGAAGCTCATCAATTAAATCCACATTAACATATTTCGGACTTATGCGGCAATCTATTTTTATCTGCGGACGGGGCATTTCCAAGCCTACCGCATACTCGTTGATTTTACGGCGGAACTCGTCTATTCTGTCTTTTTCGATTTCAAAGCCTGCCGCAAGAGTATGGCCGCCGAAATGTTCAAGGCAATCCGACACGGCGGAAAGAGCCTCGAAAAGAGAAAATCCCTCAATGCTTCTTCCCGAACCCTTGCCGACTGTTCCGCTGCAACCTATTACAAGGCAGGGACGGGCGTATTTTTCCGTAAGCTTTGCCGCAACAATGCCGATAACACCGCTGTGCCAATTTTCTCCGTCAATTACTATAACACGGTCAAAAACCATATTGCCGCTTTTTTCTATTTTTTCTTCCGCTTCTGCGAAAATTTTCATTTCCGTCTGCTGTCTTAATATATTTGCCTGATTGATTTCCTGTGCAAGCAAACCCGCTTCTTCTTCATCCTCACACAAAAGAAGCTTTATCGCTCTGTCGGCACTTCCCATTCTTCCTGCGGCATTTATTCTCGGAACGATTGTAAAAGCTATGTTTGAAGCACTCAAATCGTGATTGTTCATACCAGTAATTTCTTTGAGTGCGGCAATTCCGGGACGTTCGGAAGCGTTTAACTTCTCTATTCCGCATTTTACAAAACTTCTGTTTTCGCTTTTCAAGGGAACAACATCGCCTATTGTTCCGATTGAAACCAAATCGGCATATTCCTCCAAAGCTTCCTCATCGCCGTCGGACAGAGCCTCAACCAGCTTAAACGCAACGCCGACACCCGCCCATTCACCGAAAATGCCGTCATATTCTTCCCTATAAGGGTCAACAACAGCCTCCGCTTCAGGTAAAATGCAGCCCGGTCTGTGGTGGTCGGTAATTACCAAATCCATACCAAGCAGCTTGATTTTTTCCGCCTCGGCAACGGCACTTATTCCGTTATCGACCGTTATAATAAGGTCAACGTCACGTTCCTTGATTTTTCTGACGGCATCAAGATTTATGCCGTAACCCTCCGTCAATCTGTCGGGAATATAATATTGAACATCTGCTCCCCTCGATTGCAGGTACAAATACAACAGCGCGGTTGAGCTTACACCGTCCGCATCATAGTCGCCGTAAATCATAATACGCTCAAAATTATCAATTGCCCTCGTTATTCTGCTGACTGCCTTATCCATATCGGGAAGCTCGTACGGGTCTACGGGAAAAACGTTTTCTTCGCTCAAAAACGCTTCAAGCTCGTCATCTTCAAAATTTTTGGACGCCAAAAGAACCGCCGCAAAAGGACTGAGTTCGTACCTTTCCGCAATGTCGGCAGCATATTCCTTATCAAATTTTGAAAAAATCCATTTTCTGCGGCTCATATTTTTTCTCCGTAAATTAAAATAAAAATCAAAAAGCAAACTTATAGATAATAATATATCTTACCACATTTTTATATTATCTGCAACCGTTGAGATTAAAATAATTTCCGCATCACGGTGACTTGTAAAACATTTAGCGATGTGTTATTATAATTAAAAAAGCAAAGGGGTTTTACATATGATTACAAAAATAGAAAACGGTAATTTCTCGGCAGAAATCAAGCACGACGGTGCGGAGCTTCACAGCCTTGTAAAGAAAGACACTCAAAAGGAATACATCTGGTACGGCAAAGAAGAAATTTGGTACGGTCAATCGCCTGTTCTTTTCCCGTTCATCGGCAAGCTGCTTGATGATAAATACCGCTATGACGGTACGGAATACACAATGCAAAAGCACGGCTTTGCAAGAAAACGTCCGTTTAATCTTATTTCAAAAACCGACACGCAAGCTGTTTTTTCGCAAACCTATGATGATGACACGCTTAAAATGTATCCGTTTAAATTTGAACTGCTTGTCGAATTTAATCTTGAAGATGACGGCTTGTGCGTAAAGCACACTGTCAAAAACCTCGATGAAAAGAAAATGTATTTTTCTCTCGGCGCTCATCCCGGATTCAACATTGAAATCGGTGACAAAATCATCTTTGATGAAAACGAAAC
Organism: uncultured Eubacteriales bacterium; assembly: GCA_964474295.1. Lineage (GTDB taxonomy): Bacteria > Bacillota > Clostridia > Oscillospirales > Acutalibacteraceae > SIG575. The sequence goes on along the minus strand of CAYYRN010000004.1, from coordinate 32,495 downwards.
CCTCGTCACGGAAAGAATCGACAAAGATTCTATAATTGCCGTATTTGATGAGCCTTTGCTTGACAATGCGAAAGAAATCGAAATAACAAAGGATATTTTCGTTGAGGATGCACTGATTCTTCACGGCTTCAAGTCAAAGGGACTTACGCTCAAAAGCAAAAACGGAAGTGAAATTCTTCACTTTGATTTGGGTGACGCCCCGTTCCTCGGTATTTGGGCAAAGCCCGGCGCACCTTATGTTTGCATAGAGCCGTGGTGGGGTGTTAACGACTCTTACGAAATAAAAAATGACGTTTCCGAAAAAAGAGGTATTCAAACACTCGAACCCGGAAAAGTATTTGAATATTCCTGGAAAGCCGAAATTAAATAAATACATATAAAAACGGCGGATAACCGAAGCAAAAGAGGTTATCCGCCGTGCTTTATTTTGTTTTGAATTGCTTTGAAAGCTTGTTTGAATAATTTTTCCAAAATCCGTAAGCACGAATTTCGAGAATATATTCTGTATCGGGAGAAAGGTTTTGAATTTTTTGCGTAAGAGTTTTCGGCATATTGTAAAAATAATACTCCGACCACACGGAAACCTTACACTGCGTACACAAATCCGATTTGCGTTTTACTGTAATATCGTATCCGTTTACATACTCACTCTCGCATTTTGCCTGTTCAAAGGTGACATTGCAAAAGTCGGAGCCCGCTTCGATTTCGATATTTTCGTTACCGTCAAAATAAACCTTGGGAGGATTTTTGTAACGTTTTTCATCCGTGTAAAGGAAAGAATCAACGTCATACGGCTTATCGATTTTCCAAACGTTCGGGAAGAAATTGCCCGTAATGAGGTCATACGGATAAACACGTACCCTGCCGTTTTCATCCGCTTCAACGATTGTCATTTGTGCCGCATTATCGTCATTCGGAGGAACGGTTCCGTAAATTTTATCAAATTCGTCAAGCTCGAAATAAGAAAGCGTACCTGTGCCGATGCAGGTGAAATGCTGTTGATGAATTGAACGGGGGTCGTTAATCGGTGCATGGGAGTGTCCCGAAAAATCTATAATCTGCGGATAATTCATCATCACCGGTATAAAATCGTTTTCGCCCCAAAGCACACTTCCGTAAACCGTTGACTGTATATGCGGGTGCTGAAAAACGAAAATCGGTTTTTTGGGGTCATCCGCCGATGCCTTTTTCAGCTCATTTGACAAAAATTCAACCTTATCCTCTTTAAATCCCGCACCGTTGTTGGAGGACACGGAAATAAAATGAAAACCGTTTATCACGTTATGCTGGTCAAGCTTTTGACCGAACGTTTTTTGAAAACGCTCACAGCCGCCTTCCATTCCGCCCTCACCGTGAAATTCGTGGCTTGAAATGAGCATAATCCTTTTTGTTTCCTCTTTCATACCGTTATCGAGAGTTTCCTTAAAAGCATCCATTTGGCACTGAGAACCGCTGCTTGCAAAGTCACCGACCACAACCACAGCATCGAGGTTTTTGTAACATTCGTTCTCCTCGGCTATTTTGTAAGCCGTTTCGAGTGCTTTTTTCATACGCTCATGCTCTACCGTATATTCATCATCATAATGAACGTCACTGACTGCCAAAAATCTTATTACAGGTTTAAAGTTTTCCATTTTATTCACCTTATTTGACCTTTGCCGCTGATTAAGTATTTGGTGGTAGTAAGTTCTTTAAGTCCCATAGGGCCTCTTGCGTGAAGCTTTTGCGTTGAAATGCCTATTTCCGCACCGAGACCGAACTCCTCACCGTCCGTAAACCTTGTCGAGCAATTGACATAAACTGCGGCAGCATCGATTTCGCTTTGGAATTTTTCCGCATTTTCAAGGCTTTTTGTAACAATACATTCGGAATGTCCCGTTGTGTACTTTGAAATGTGAGCAATCGCTTCGTTTACATCTTCAACAACCTTAACGGAAATAATCAAATCGAGAAATTCCGTAGCGTAATCTTCCTCGTCGGCATCGACAACAGAGCTTCCGAGAATTTCTTTTGTTTTTTCACAGCCTCTTATTTCAACGCCGAATTTGTCAAGCCTTTCTTTTGCAAGGGGCAGGAAATTTTCTGCGATATTTTTGTTTACCAAAAGACTTTCAAGTGCATTGCATACAGACGGTCTTTGCGTTTTGCCGTTAATTAAAATATCGGCAGCCATTTCCAAATCGGCACTTTCGTCAACATACAGATGACAGTTTCCCGTGCCTGTTTCTATGACGGGAACGGTTGCGTTTTTCACCACGGAAGAAATAAGTCCCGCACCGCCTCTCGGAATAAGCACATCGATATATCCGTTGAGCTTCATCATTTCCGTTGCCGTTGACCTTGAAGTGTCTTCGACAAGCTGCATAATATCGGCGGAAAATCCCGCTTTTTCAACAGCACTACGCATAAGCTTCATCAAAACCCTGTTGCTTTCAAAGGCTTCCTTGCCGCCTCTGAGAATAACGGTATTTCCGCTTTTAAGACAAAGCGATGCGGCATCAACCGTAACGTTCGGACGTGCTTCGTAAATAATTCCTATAACACCCATGGGAACCCTTACTTTTTCTATTTTCATACCGTTCGGACGTGTACCGCCGCCGACAACTTCGCCTATCGGGTCATCAAGCTTTGAAAGATTTACGCACGCATTTGCCATGGACATAATTCTTTTTTCATCAAGCATAAGCCTGTCAAGCATAGACTTCGACATACCGTTTTTTTCGGCATTTTCAAGGTCTTGCCTGTTTTTTTCGATAATTAAACCGATATTGTTTTTAAGCTCTTCCGAAATTTTTATAAGAGCATCGTTCTTTTTGACCGTTGAAGCAGTCATAAGCTCGGATTTGACTTTTTTTGCGTTTTCTCCGAGGGTAAGTATGTAACTCATATTTTCACTCCCTTAAAAAATGTACCGATCGGCTTGCCGTCCAAAAGATCATATAATTTTTCGGGCTTATTGCCGTTCATTATTACCATATCTATGCCGGCTTCGTTTGCGATTTCCGCAGCCTTGAGCTTTGTTATCATACCGCCCGTGCCGAGTGAAGAACCTGCACCTCCGGCATTTATTTTCATTTCTTCCGTTATCGAATCCACGCTTTTTATAAGGTGTGCGTCCTTATTCTCTTTCGGGTTTTTATCGTAAAGTCCGTCTATATCGGAAAGTATCACAAGCATATCCGCCTTTGCAACCTTTGCCATTATTGCGGCAAGGGAATCGTTCTCGCCCATTTCAAGCTCAAGCTCATCTATCGCCACAACGTCGTTTTCGTTAACAACAGGGATTGTGCCGAGTTCGAGCAATCTTTCAACTGCATTTTCAACGTTTTTCGCCCTATCCTCCAGCAAAACGTACTTTGTAAGCAGAATTTGCGAAACGTTGAGCGAATATTCCGAAAAAAGCTTATCGTAAAGATACATAAGCTCACACTGACCTACCGCCGCACACGCCTGCTTTGTGGGTGTGTCGGTCGGTCTTTTGCTCATTCCGAGCTTGCTCATTCCGAGCCCTATTGCACCGCTTGAAACAAGCATAATCTGGTTTCCCGCATTTTGCAAATCAGCAAGTGTTTTGACAAGCTGTTCGACACGTCTTATGTTGAGCCTGCCCGTTTTGTGTGTAAGAGTTGAAGTACCTACCTTAACCACTATTCTTTTTGTTTCCATTTACATCACCTTACGATTCATCATTAAGCACCGCATGGGCACATTTTATTCCGTCAACAGCAGCGGAAACGATTCCTCCGGCATATCCCGCACCCTCGCCCGACGGGAAAAGTCCGCTGACATTCGTTTGAAAAAATTCATCCCTCAAAATTCTCACAGGAGAGGAGCTTCTTGTTTCCGCACCTGTCAAAACGGCATCGGGCATAGCGAAGCCCTTGAGCATAGTATCCATTTTAATTAAAGCCGAGCTTAAAGTATCGGTAACTTTTTTCGGCAAAACCTGTCTTAAATCGGCACATTCCACACCCGTGGGACAAGTCGGCTTAACGCTTCCCAGCTTTACGGACTTTCTGTCTGACAAGAAATCTCCGACAAGCTGTGCAGGAGAAGCATAATTGCCCCCGCCGTGATAAAAAGCTTTTTCTTCGATGTCACGCTGCAAAACAAAACCCGAAAGCGGATTATCACTCGGAAAATCTTCGGGTTCGATGCCCACAAGCAAAGCGGAATTTGAGTTTTCGCCGTCACGGCTGTATTCGCTCATACCGTTTACCACAACCCCTCCCTCATCGGAGGATGAGGCAACAACCGTACCTCCCGGACACATACAAAATGTATATGCTCCTCTTCCGTGCGGTGGGTGGCACGCCATTTTGTAATCTGCCGCACCGAGCTTCGGATGTCCCGCATAAGAGCCATACTGTGCCTTATCGATAAACTCCCTCGGATGCTCTATTCTCGCACCGACAGAGAAAGCCTTTTGCATCATTTTAATGCCTTTGTTGTAAAGCATTGTTATTGTATCCCTCGCGGAGTGACCTACGGCAAGAAGCAAGGTATCGGTTTCAAAATCGATTTCTTTTCCGTTTTGAACGTAAGTTACGCCCTGTATGACACCGTTGAAAACAATTATATCCGTAAGCTTTGCACCGAAAAGGATTTCGCCGCCTAAAGACGACACCTCTTTGCGGATGTTTTTCACAACGTCCTTGAGTTTGTCCGTGCCGATGTGCGGCTTTGCGTTATACAAAATTTCTTCCGGTGCGCCGTGAAGCACAAGCTCCTTCAGACAGTGGCGGCACAGTGGGTCTTTTATGCCCGTTGTAAGCTTACCGTCGGAAAAAGTACCTGCTCCGCCCTCACCGAACTGAACGTTGGATTCGGTGTTGAGCTGTCTTTCGTTCCAAAAAACACTTACATCCTTTGTTCTTGTGTCAACATCGTTGCCTCTTTCGAGAACGAGAGGTTTAAGTCCCGCCCTTGCCAAAGTAAGCGCCGCAAACATTCCGGCAGGGCCGAACCCCGCAATCACGGGACGAAGAGTGCTTTTTCTTCTGTTTTCAGGCATTACATATTCATATTCGCATATTTCAATAACATTTTTGTTATGTTCGTTCTTTTTTAAAACCTTTTTTTCATCATACACACTCACATCAACGGAATAAACGAAAAAAATGTTTTCTTTATCTCTGCTGTCAACCGAACGTTTAAAAACACGGACGGATTCGACATCCTCATTCTTTATCCTGAGAGCTTTTGAAACGAGATTTCTTAAATCTTTCTCCTCACTCTCAAGAGGCATTTTTATTGAATTAATTCTTATCATTTTGATTTCCTTTCAAGAGTGATACAAGCCTTGCCGAGCTTACCGCCCAATGCAAATTAAAGCCTCCGCAGCGTGAATCGACATCAAGAATTTCGCCGCAGAAATAAAGACCGCTTACTTTTTTTGACATAAGTGTTTTGCTTTCCACTTCATCGAGCCTGACACCGCCCGACGTTACCTGCGAAAAATCAAAGCCCTTTGTTCCCGTCACCTTAAACTCGAAATGCTTTATAACATTTGCGATATTTTGAAAATCTTTTTTAGTTAACAAACCGATTTCTTTGTTTGCATCAATGCCGCATTTTTTGATAACCGCTTTGCCTAACTGTTTCGGGATGATACCGATTGTCAAATTTTCGCTTTTTAAATGAGGATTACTCTCACGTCTTAAAATCAGATACGAAATTATTTCGTTTTCCGTCATATCGTCTGCGGCATCCAAATAAATCTTCGGGTTTTCTTTTTCGGAAAGGCGAGATAAAAATCTTGACAAATCCATACTCGCAATGCCTGACAAGCCGTAATCCGCAAACAAAATTTCGCCCTTTGAAAAACCGACATTTTTACCGCCCGATTCAAGTGTCAAGCTTCCTTTGACACGCACTCCTTTTAAAGGCTTCGTGAAAAGTGTTTCGGTTGTTATCTGCACAAGTGACGGGGAAAGTCTTGTGATTTTATGCCCCGCTTTTTTTGCTATTTCAAAGCCCGAACCGTCACTGCCCTGTGCCGGAGAAGAACAACCGCCGCAGGCAAGAACAACGTTTTCGGCTTTAAAAGAATTTACCGAAAAATATTTGTTTTTTTCTATTTTTTCTACCTTTTCAAAAACAATTTTTATTTTAAGTCTTTCCGCTTCAAACCTGAGAACGTCAAGAACGCTTGAAGCAGTGTTACTTCTCGGATAAACTCTGCCCTCGCCGTCCGACGTTGTGAGAAGTCCCAGACTTTCCCAAAATTCAAGGTTGGATTTTGCCGAAAAACATTCGAGTGCGTAAGAAACAAATTCGGGCGAATTGTAATCTTCCTTTTTTGCGGTAAGATTGTCGAGGTTGCATCTGCCGTTGCCTGTTGCCAGTATTTTTTTGCCTACACGGTCGAGCCTTTCAAAAAGCACAACACTTTTTTGGGGATAATTCTTTTTTATTTCAACGGCACAAACAAGTCCCGACATACCCGCACCGACAATTGCGACATCCCAAACCATTTCTTCGCCTCCTTATGCTCTTAATACAATATTTTAAAACATAGTTCTTTAAAAGTCAATCGGCACAATACCTGTTTTCTTTTTTCAGTATACCGATAAGTCCCAAAGTTGAAATTACCAGCAAGACAAAAATCACAAGTGCAAAATACGGGAAAACATCAGTACCGAATTTTCGCGCTATTTCACCGAAAATAACGGGTGTCAGCATAATGCTGACATATGTAAGCGCCATTTGCGAGCCGATAATCGACTGTGAAATTTCTTTGCCGAAATTGACCGGTGTAAGGTGCGTAAAATTCGGGAAAACGGGGCCTATTCCGAAGCCTGTTACGAAAAGCGATACCCCTGCAACACTCGGCGGAAGAGGGAGCATCAGCATAATTATCGAAACAAGAACTATTCCCTCACCTATTTTGATAAGTCCCCACGGCTTTATCTTTTTCGCAAACAAGCCGGAGCAAAATCTGCCGAGCGTAAGTCCGACATAGTATAAGGTCACGACCTCTGCCGCAACATCGGCAGACATTCCCTTTGAATTTACGAGAAACGTGCTTCCCCAAGTTGTGCAAAGACTTTCTATTGCACAAGAGGTCATAAAGCACAGCCAAACCATAACCACCGACGGCATCCTTACCATTTCTTTGTATGAAAGCGTGACGGGGGTAAAATTTTCTTCCTCCGGTCGGTTTTCTTTAACTTTATTCCACAAGGGAAGTGTGACAAAGGTAATTACCATAATCGCAAACTGTATGTAAAATGCCACACGATAACCCATTCGCCACATATTGCTTTGACGTAAAGCAAGCGACATAAGGTAAGGGCTTACCGAAACACCGATTCCGTAAAAACAGTGCAGAAAATTCATTTGCGTTGCACTGTAATTGAGTGCGACATAGTTGTTAAGCGTGGAATCTATCGCACCTGCACCGAAGCCCATCGGAATTGCGAAAAGGCAAAGCCAATAGATGTTGGGAGAAAATGAAATCCCCAAAAGTGCAACAGCGGTCAGGGCGGTACTTGCCGCCGTTATCGACCTTGTTGAAAAGCGGTTGACAAGCCTTGCGCTTACAAGACTTGAAATTGCCGTGCAAACGGAAATGAGCATTGTCACATACCCCGCACCCGAAACAGGCAAACCGAACTCCGTATAAATTGCCGGCCACGCCGCACCCAAAAGAGAATCGGGTATACCGAGACCTATATACGAAATATAAATTGCTATTAAAAGAAGTGTTGCCATAAAATCTTTCCTTACTTTTTGTGTTATTCTTTTTATTTTATCATCTATTGTCGGTTTTGTAAACAATTAAGGCTCCCGAAAAGCAAAAATGTTTTTCGGAAGCCTTAAATTTATTTTAGGTTGATTGTATCATCAATCAGTTTCTTCTTTTGTTATCCCTGCGGAAATCCTTTTTAGGACGGCGGGGAGCATCGGAAATTTCGTTTTCGGGAACTAAGCCTTCAACCTCGATAAGTGCTTCACGGCGAGAAAGGTTAAGTCTGCCCTGCTCGTCGATTTCACGAACCTTTACGATAACCTCGTCACCGACATTTACCACATCTTCAACCTTTTCGGTTCTCTTAACATCAAGGTGGCTTATGTGAACAAGACCTTCTTTACCGGGAGCGATTTCGACAAATGCACCGAAATCCATAATTCTTGTTACGACACCCTTGTAAATAGCACCGATTTCGGGATCGTTTGCAATTGTTTCGACAATTGAAAGGGCTCTTTTTGCATCATCAATATCAACAGCACAGATGAATACCGTTCCGTCTTCTTCAACGTCAACCTTACAGTTACACTCTGCACAGATTTTCTGGATAACCTTGCCCTGCTTACCGATAACCTCTGCGATTTTGTCAACGGAAATTTTTGTCGAAAGCATCTTCGGAGCATATTTTGAAAGCTCTTTTCTCGGCTCTGCAATTGCCTTGAGCATAATTTCGTCAAGGATATAAAGACGTGCTTTGTAAGTTTTTTCAAGTGCTTCCTTGATGATTTCGGGAGTAAGTCCGTGTACCTTGAGATCCATCTGAATTGCGGTGATACCCTTGTGAGTACCTGCAACCTTAAAGTCCATATCACCGAAGAAATCTTCAAGGCCCTGAATGTCAACCATTGTCATAAAGCGGTCACCTTCTGTGACCAAGCCGCAGGAAATGCCCGCAACGGGAGCTTTAATGGGAACACCTGCTGCCATAAGAGAAAGTGTTGAGCCGCAAATAGAACCCTGCGAGGTTGAACCGTTTGAAGAAAGAACTTCCGACACAAGACGTATAGCATAGGGGAATTCTTCAACCGAGGGGATAACGGGAACGAGTGCTTTTTCGGCAAGCGCGCCGTGTCCGATTTCACGTCTGCCGGGGCCTCTTGAGGGCTTTGTTTCACCGACTGAATATGAGGGGAAATTGTAGTGGTGCATATATCTCTTGCTGTCCTCGCCGTCAATGCCGTCAAGAAGCTGGGCATCGCTTACGGGGCCGAGCGTTGTTATTGTAAGAACCTGTGTCTGTCCTCTTGTGAACATACCGGAACCGTGAACTCTGTCAATGAGGTCGATTTCCGCTGCAAGAGGTCTGATTTCGTTAATTCCTCTGCCGTCAACACGCTTGCCTTCGTCAAGAAGCCAACGTCTTACGATATATTTTTGAAGCTTGTAAAGGCAATCTTCGATTTTAGCTGCTTCTTCGGGATAAACTTCGTCGAACTTTTCGTGAACGGCATCGTAAATGGGTTTAAGTCTTTCGTCACGAACACGCTTGTCATCCGTATCAAGTGCTGCTTTTACGTCTTCAATTGCAAAATCTTTGATTGCATTGTACATTTCCTCAGAGGGGTCATTTGAGGGGAAATCAACCTTTTCTTTGCCGACCTCGGCTTTGATTTTGTTGATAAACTCAACAACCTTCTGATTTTCCTGATGTGCAAACATAATTCCGTCGAACATTGTGTCGTTGGGAATTTCGTTACCTGCGGCTTCGATCATAGCAACAAGGTCAGCCGTTGAAGCAACGGTTACATACATTTCGGATTTTTCTTTTTCCTCCGCTGTGGGGTTGATTACGAATTTTCCGTCAACAAGACCGACAACACAGCCTGCAATGGGGCCGTCCCACGGAATTTCGGAGATGGAAAGTGCGATTGAAACACCGAGCATAGCTGTGATTTCGGGCGAGCAATCGGGGTCAACGGACATTACGGTTGCGACAACGCCGACATCATTTCTCATATCCTTCGGGAAAAGAGGACGGATAGGTCTGTCGATAACACGGGAAGCCAAAGTAGCCTTTTCGCTTGCTTTGCCCTCTCTTCTCTGGAAAGAGCCGGGGATTTTGCCGACTGAATAGAGCTTTTCTTCAAAGTCAACGGAAAGCGGGAAGAAATCCACACCCTCTCTGGGCTTTGCAGCCATGGTGGCTGTGCAAAGAACGTTGGTTTCGCCGTAGCGTACAAGAACAGAACCGCCTGCGAGCTGAGCCATTTTGCCGACTTCCGCAACGAAGGGTCTGCCTGCGATTTCCGTTTCAAATTTTTTGAAATCTTCAAACATAATTTTTACATCCTTTCAAATTTTGAATTTATATGAAAGCAGGCGTCCTTTTTAGCAATAAATCCATATTTTAAAATTTTTAAAACATCGATTTACCGCTAAAAAAAGCAAAAGCCTGCCCGTCATAATCTGACTAAAGGCAGGCAAAATACAAAACCTTTGCCTGCCCCTTGGGAATACTTATTTACGGATTCCGAGTCTTGCGATGATTGAACGGTAGCGTTCAATATCGTTCTTCTGAAGATATGCGAGAAGGTTTCTTCTGTGACCTACAAGCTTGAGAAGACCTCTTCTTGAATGATGGTCCTTGTGATGCACTTTGAAATGCTCGTTAAGGTCATTGATTCTCTTTGTGAGAATAGCAATCTGAACCTCGGGAGAGCCTGTGTCACCTTCGTGAGTTGCATACTCGGCAATTATTGCCTTTTTTTCTTCATTTGTCATTACTTTTCACCTCATTTAAGTATTTTTTTGCCGTCACAAATCCCAGCAAGAGGCAGGTGAAATACCCTAAGGGTTTACTCCTCTTTCCGAGAAAAGGACTAAAGCTAATGTATTATAACACAATCATTATCATTTGTAAAGTGTTTTTTATTCTTTTTTGTCTGCCAACAGCATAAGTGCCATCGTTTGCTTCAACGCTTCCGTCTGCGACTGTCCCTCCGTAATTTTAACCTTGAAATGAGGTCTCGGAGAGGTTGCCACCGATATTCTGCCTTTCATGGCATTTGAAAGTGCCGCAATTTTTTTCATATCAAGCACATCGCTGTAAAGCAATATCCTATCCTTCGTCTGTGAAATTTCGGTAATGGAATTTTTCACAGCCGCAGCTCTGAGCAATGCAATATCGATAAGTCCCATAACGCTCTGCGGCGGTTCACCGAATCGGTCGATAAGCTCATCTATTACATCATCCGCATCCTCCTGAGAGCGTATGTCGGCAATTCTTCTGTACATTGCAAGGCGGTGCGGAACATTCTCTATATATTTTTTCGGAATGTTCGCATCAATATGCAAATCAATAAGACAATCTTTTGAAGTGTCTTTAACTTCCTCGCCCTTTTCTTCGCCCACCGCTTCGGCAAGAAGCTTCAAATACATATCGTATCCCACAGCCTCCATATGTCCGTGCTGCTGTGCGCCGAGGACATTTCCCGCACCTCGCAGTTCAAGGTCACGCATTGCTATTTTAAAGCCGGAACCGAATTCGGTATATTCCCTTATTGCGGAAAGTCTTCTGTCCGCTATTTCCGAAAGCTGTTTTCCTCTTGTGAACGTAAAATATGCGCTTGCACGTCTGGCACTTCTGCCCACCCTGCCTCTTATTTGGTGAAGCTGTGCCAAACCCATTTTGTCGGCATCTTCTATTATAAGCGTATTTGCATTAGGCACATCAACGCCCGTTTCGATTATTGTCGTGCAAACCAAAATGTCGGTTTCGCCCTCAATGAGCGATTTCCAAACATCGGAAAGCTCCTCCTCCGTCATTTTTCCGTGACCTACCGCAATGCGTGCATCGGGCAGGAGTGCCTTTATTTCGGCTGCTTTTTTGTCAATTGTTTCCACCTTATTATAAAGGTAGTAAACCTGACCGCCCCTTCTCAGCTCTTTTTCCATAGCTTGAACCAAAATCTCGGTGTTATGCTCGATGACATAGGTTTGCACGGGATGTCTGTCCTGCGGAGCTTCCTCGATAATACTCATATCCCTGATTCCCGTCATTGCCATATTGAGCGTTCTCGGTATTGGTGTTGCCGAAAGCGTCAGCACATCAACATTCGGAAAACGTTCTTTGAGCTTTTCTTTCTGTGCAACACCGAAACGCTGTTCCTCATCGACAATAACAAGTCCCAAATCCTTAAATTCAAGCTTCTTTGAAAGCAATTTATGGGTTCCGACAACGATATCGACTGTTCCCCTTTTTAAATTCTTTACAATGTCCGCCTGCTGTTTTGCGGTGCAAAAGCGTGAGAGCATTGCACACTCAACGGGAAATCCCTCAAAACGCTTTTGTATTGTTTGGTAATGCTGAAGTGCCAAAATGGTTGTCGGCACAAGTATAGCGCACTGCTTGCCGTCCGCAACGCATTTGAAAACACCTCGCAGGGCAACCTCGGTTTTGCCGAAGCCAACGTCACCGCAAAGAAGTCTGTCCATAGGATACGGCTTTTCCATATCGTTTTTTATTTCGTCAATACATCTTAGCTGGTCATCCGTTTCGTCAAACTCAAAACGTCTTTCAAAATCGCTTTGCATATCGATATCGGGAGAAAAAGCAAAGCCTTTAACGTTAAGACGCTTGGAATAAAGCTTTATAAGGTCATCCGCCATATCCTTTACGGCAGATTTAACCCTGTTTTTTGTCTTAATCCATTTATCGCTGCCGAGTTTGTTGAGCTTTACGGAGTTGGTTTCGCTTCTCGGCCCGATATATTTTGCCACCTGGTCAAGCTGTGTGACGGGAATGTAAAGAATGTCGCCCTTATCATATCTGATTTTGATATAGTCCTTTGTCGCACCGCTCGATTCAAGCTGTGTAATGCCCTCAAAAATACCGATACCGTGCATCGAATGTACGATATAATCGCCCTTACGCATTTCCTCAAGGCTGTGGAACGTGTTCGATGCCTTATAGCTTTTGTGCTTTGTCTGTCGTTTTGCGGCTGTTCTTCTTCCGTAAGACATAAGAAGAAACTTTTGATGCGGATATTCCATACCGCCGCTAAGCGAACCTTCGATAACGCTTACATATCCCTTTGGAAATTCCGTTGGCATTTTGTCAAAATAAAGCGAATTGAAGCCCTCTTTTTCCAAATCCTCGCACAGTGCTTTTGCCGCTTTATCCGTACCCGCCATAACAACGCAAATTCTGTCTTTTTTGTTTTTGAAAGAGCCGATATCATCAATAAGCACACTTTGAGAACCGTTCCACAAATTAAGCTGCAAAGCCGTAAAATTGATAAGCTCTTTTACGGGTGTGTCGAAGCTTCCCCTCGGCATATTGTCAAGATAAACCGTTTTGCTTTTTCCAAAAATCCCCAACGTTTCCGACCACGAAAGCGAAAATTTGTCAAGACCTCTGCAAAGTATACCTTCTTCAAAAGAAGCGGAAATTTCCTCGTTCAAAAGCTTCAATGCAGCTTCCGCACGCTGCTTTACCCCCGCACTTTCGCAGACACACAAAACTGTGTTTTTATCGCAGTAATCGCTGATTGAAGCTGTGTAAGAATACGCAAGCGGCAAGTACCTGTCGAGAGACGAAACTCTGACCTCGTTTGAGAGCTTTTCGACATCGGAATAAAGCGACGCTTTCGCTTTTTGAGAGCCTTTGCCTTTGACGGAGGGTATAAATTCTTCTATCTTACTTTTTAACGTTTGAAAGCTGTCAAAAATTATTTCCGTTGCCGGTGTTATTTCGATTTCGTCAAGAGTGTCGGTTCTGCGCTGGCTTTCCGCATCAAACATTGAAATCGAATCGACCGTATCGCCCCAAAACTCTATTCTTACGGGATTTTGCCTGTCGGGTGGGAAAATATCGAGTATTCCTCCCCTTACGGCAAACTGTCCCGAACCGTCCACCTGCGGACTTCTGACATACCCTGCCTTGACAAGAATCGAGATGACACTTTCCTGCGAAAAGTCCTCACCGCTTACAAGCTTAAATGTTCTCTCCGACATTTCTTCCGGCGGCATTGTATACTGTAAAAAAGCCTCGGCACAGCAAACGGCAACATCATACTCACCACGCAGCATTTTTGAAAGAGTTCCTATTCTTATATGTTCGTATTCTCTCGACTGGCTTTCGGAAGAACCGAAAGCAAAATCTCTTGCCGGATAAAAAAGTGCAGCGCTGCCGAGTGACAGCAGATCATCAGTCAAACGTCTTGCGGAGGCTTCATCCGGCGTTACGGCAATACACTTTTTGCCCTCCTCGCAAAGCGTGTGAATAACGTGTGCTTTATTGACGTGCGACAAGCCCAAAGCACCCATCGGCACCCTATTTTTCTCAAGAGCAAGTCTGAGCCTTGCGTATTCTTCGTTTTCAAGCATTATTTTTGAAAAACAGGACATTTTTTACCTCCAACAACGAAATCCGCAATACCTTTTTGACAGGGGTATTGCGGTTTAAACCACAGTTATTTTAACACTTGATTTTAATTACGTCAAGAAAATTTTGTCAAATTTTTATGCCGTTTTCACGGAGTGATTTTTTCAAAATTTCGACATCGCCGTGGCTGTAACAATGACCGCACATTCCCATTTTTTCGGCTCCGTCTATGTTTGCACGAACGTCATCTATGAAAAAACATTCCTCAGGCTTCAGGGAAAATTTTTCAAACAATGCCGAATAAATACCCGCTTCCGGCTTAATTATATGATAATCTGCCGAAATCATAAATCCGTCAAAAAGCGAAAGTGCGGGAATATTATCCTTTTCGGAATAAAACTCATACCCCGCATTGGAAAGCAAATATATGCCATAGCCGTTTTCTTTCAAGCTTTTTACAACATCATACATTTTTTCAAACGCAGGCATATACGGAAAAAAGTTTTTTATCATTTCCGTCGCTTTTTCATAAGCCTTTTGCGGAATTACGTCTTTTTTTAGTGAAATAATTTCTTCCGAAGTAATTACCCCTCTATCCCTTTTTGACCATATTTCGTTTCTGAAAATTTCTTTCAAAAGGATGTCGGCAGTTTCTTTGTCGAAATAAGAATAAAGTGTTTTTTCGGGATTGTAGTCAATCAATACTCCGCCCATATCGAAAATAATATTTTTAATCATAAAACCATTCCTCCGACGTTTATAATATCACTTCACACTTTTCAGGTCAAGAAAAAAAACAACTGCCCGGCGAATTTCACAAGGCAGTTGTCAGATTTTCAGGAAATTAAAACTTATGCTTCTTCTTCCTTCATCTTTGCGAAACACTCACTGCAATAAACAGGGCGTCCGTCTTTAGGCTGGAAAGGAACCTTAGCAGCACCTCCGCATGAAGCACATGTTGCATCAAAAAGCTCACGCTCGGGATTTCTTGCACGTTTGCGTGCGGCACGACATTCCTTGCAGCGGAAAGGTTCGTTTTCAAAACCTTTCTCGGCATAGAATTCCTGCTCACCTGCCGAGAATATGAACTCATTTCCACATTCCTTACAGATGAGTGTTTTGTCTTCGTACATTTTAATAACCTCTCTTGATTAAGTATTTAGTCCGAGTTAGGGACTTATTTATAAACGGGTATCCGTTTATTACAAAATTGATTTCAGCTTTTTTCTTATCCGCTGCAAGGCATTGTCAACAGCCTTTGTGCTTTGACCTGTTTTTTCGGCAATTTCGGAATAACTCAAGCCTTCGACAAAGAAGCAAAAGACCTTGTATTCCGTTTCCGAAAGAATTTCCCTCAGGCTTTTTCTTAAATTCAAATAATTTTCCGAAGAAATATATTCATCTTCAGTCGTCACGCTGCCGACCGTTTCGTCATTAAGCGGAACAAAATCCGCATCTGCCGACAGGAAAACGTTGTTTTTTTTCTTTACAAAATTTTTCAATGCGTTGTTTATACACACCGATACAAATGTTTTGAGCGAGGCGCCTTTTGAAGAATCATAGCTTATAACGGCACGGCAGCAGGCAAAAAGAGCCTCCTGCATAAGGTCATCATGTTCAAAGCGGTTATCTGAAAAACCCCTGACACAGCTTGCCGTAACACTTTCCATCCTTTTAATAAGTATTTCAAGTGCGGTGCTGTCATAATTTCTGCAAAACGATGCCAATTCTTCATCAGACATATTATGGTAATTTTTATCTTCCATTTATCCACCTCTTACCATTTACAAAGTTTATATTAATACATTTCAAAGTGTTTGTCAATAATTTTTTAATAAATAAGTTTAAAAATTTTAACAATATTTGTATATTTTTGTAGAATAATGCTAAATTTGACTTAAAATAATATTATTGAAACAAATTATATCTTTAAAACTTGCTTTTCTTGACTTTTAAGTGCAAACAGAGTAAAATGAAAATGATTGGCGGTGAAATCTATGGAAAACAAATCGTCAGGTTACAAAACACGTCAAAGAGACCTGATTTTGAATATACTCGAAAAATTCGGAAACCGACATCTGACTGTCGAAGATGTCACGGAGCTTCTGGCAAAAAATTCTACATCTGTCGGCAAATCCACGGTTTACAGATATCTTGAAAAGCTCGCCGGAGAAGGTGTTGTGAAAAAATACACGGTTGACGGCGAACGAAGTGTCTGCTATCAGTATCTTCATTCGGGAAAAGCATGTTCCAACCATTATCACCTGAAATGCGAAAAATGCGGAAAGCTTATACATATGGAGTGTGAAACGGTAGACCGCTTATCCGAACATATTCTTGAACATCATAATTTTCATCTTAACGGCGCAAAGTGCGTTTTTTACGGTCTTTGCGAAAGCTGTTATAAAAAAGAAGTTTAATTAAAGGAGCATTAATATGAGCAAAAAAGTTAAAATAATTTTGGCTGCGGTAATTTCGCTGGTTGTTGTTGCCGGTGTTTCATTCGGCATTTACTTTGCATTAAAAGATGAACCGACGGAATCGGTTTTCGCTGACACAGCGATTGTGAATATTATCGATGACACAACAATCGAATTTTCATACAACTGCCCGTATATGAATTCAAAAACCGTTTTTAACATAAAAGATGACAGCGGTTTTGCAATCACTTGCAGTGAAAACGGAAAAGAAAACGAAATCGGCGGAAAAATCACATCATCGGAATACAAATCAAACAAAAACGACTCGATAAGTAACGGAACTCTGACTTTGACGGTAAAGCTTGAAGATAAATTGGAATCCGGCAAAACATATCACGCCGTACTTAAAGAAGGTTCTGTTGAATTAAAGAAAAAGAATTACGTCAACGGTGAAATAAACTCCGACTTTACCGTAGGTACGGATGATAACGGAAAGCTTGAATCAACAGACGAGCCTTACCTCAATGCAAAGATTGTTGTGCCGTTTGACGAAAAAGCGGAAATTGTCGAGGAAAACGGAAAACATTATTTCATTTTCACCGCAAGCATCGACGGTGTGACGGAGTATGATGAAATTTCATTTGCAAACTTTAAAACATTTGCGGGATTTTCGTTCAAAACGGATAAGTCTACAACAATAAGGTTTGTCAACACAGACAAAAATGTTATCTGCAATGTGGATTCGGGATCGGTTATGATAAAGAGTGAAGTTAAAGAAGAAGATTTACATTCAGGTGTCGATTATAAATATGTTGTTTCAAAAGGATTTTTCACAAACGGCGACAAAACCGTCATAAACGATTCGTGTGAGGGTACTTTCACTTACATTGCTCAGTAATCACGGGAGATAATTTATGTTTACAAGCATCAAAAGTATGGGACTTTTCGGTATGCACAGCTATATGGTGAATGTCGAAATCGATGTCGGAGGCGGTCTGCCGCACTTTGACATCGTGGGACTTCCGAACACTTCGGTAAGCGAAGCAAGAGAGCGTGTGCGTTCGGCAATAAAGAACAGCGGTTTTAACTTTCCTGTAAGCAGAATAACCGTAAACCTCGCTCCCGCAGACACGAAAAAAGAAGGCACTGTTTATGACCTGCCTATGCTGATAGCGGTTCTTGCGGCAACACGTCAGATAAGCCCGATAAGTCGAACATCGGCTTTTATAGGAGAGCTTTCCCTCGGTGGAGAGGTACGCAAAATAAACGGCGCTTTGCCAATGGTTATCGAGGCACTGAAAAACGGTATTACGGATGTTTTTGTGCCTTCGGAAAACGCTTATGAATGTTCGGTCGTGTCGGGAATAAACGTTTTTCCCGTAAAAAACGTTCGTGAAATAATATCGTTTTTAGAGGGCGAAACACAAATAGAACCGGCACTTTATGAGCCGACACCTCTGACGGAAAATGATTCACTGCTTGATTTTTCGGACGTCAAGGGACAGTTTGAAGCAAAACGTGCAATGGAAATAGCGGCGGCGGGCGGACACAATATTTTACTTATAGGCCCTCCCGGTTCGGGAAAAAGTATGCTTGCCAAAAGGCTCCCCACGATTTTGCCCGATATGACCTTTGAAGAATCACTGGAAACCACTAAAATATATTCCGTTTCGGGCAAGCTCCCGAAAAACACTCCGCTTATCACAACAAGACCTTTTCGCTCGCCCCACCATACGGTTTCGCCGGTTGGTCTTTCGGGAGGCGGTGCAATACCTAAGCCGGGTGAAATTTCTTTGGCTCACAACGGAGTTTTGTTCCTTGATGAGCTTCCCGAATTTTCACGCACTGCTATGGAAATTATGCGTCAGCCCATTGAAGACGGACAAATTTCGATTTCGAGGGCACAGGCAACGGTTACGTATCCCTGTTCCGTTATGCTCGTATGCGCTATGAACCCGTGTCCGTGCGGATACTACGGACATCCCACACGGGAATGTACCTGTCCCAAAGGCAGCGCACAAAAATATTTGAACAAGGTTTCGGGGCCGCTTCTTGACAGAGTTGATATTCACATTGAGGTTCCTCCCGTTGATTTTGAAAACCTTTCCGATTCGGAAAAGGGCGAAAAATCCGCAGAAATAAAGAAAAGAGTTGATGCGGCACGAAACATTCAGCTAAAGCGCTTGCAGGGAACGGGTATAACCTGCAACGCACATATGACAGCTTCGCAAACAAGAGAGTTTTGCCGTTTGACGGACGAAGCAAAGGATATGCTTAAAATTGTCTTTGACCGCCTTGCTCTTTCCGCAAGGGCATATGACAGAATTTTGAGGGTTGCAAGAACAATCGCAGACCTTGAAAACAGCGATATTATTGAAGAGGAGCATATTGCGGAAGCCGTGCAATACAGAAGTCTGGACAGAAAATTTTGGGGAAATTAACATTAAACATAAAAAGGAGTTTTTCGATTTCATACCGAAAAACTCCTTTTTAAATTATGACGTCGGCATACTTCTTAGCCGATGTAAATTTTCGTGAATTATTTTGTGGCTTCCATAAGGTAAGACACAACATCACCGACTGTCGAGAAAGACATAAGCACTCTGTCGGGAATTGTGACACTGTATTTTTCTTCGATTTTGCAGATAATTTCAAAAAGCTCAAACGAGTTTAAGCCGAAATCTGCCGTAAGTGCCGTTTCCATTGAAATTTCGGGAAGAGGTTCGTCCGTATATTCCTCGATAATTTCTTTAAGTTCTTCAATCATTTTTTCCTGCATTTTACTTTCCTCCGTTATTCTTTTTATAATTTCTTTTTATTTTAAGTGTCGTGGTTTTCGGGAAAGCTTCGTCACGAATTTTTGTCTTTGCGATTTTTTTGTAAGACGGAAGCTTTGTGTTTATTTCTTTAATATCGTTTTTGATTTTTGCTTTTGCATTGCTGTCGGCTTCTTCGTCAAGGTAAACCTCCGCTGTGATTTTATCGTTTTCGTCATAAACAATAACCTCACTGATATACGAAACCTCGTCAAGAAGCTTTTCTTCAAGCTCCTCTGCCGAAACATTTTTACCGTTTGAAAGAATTATAAGGTTTTTAAGTCTGCCCGTTACAAAAAGGAAGCCGTCATCATCAACATAACCTAAATCTCCTGTTTTGAACCAGCCGCCGTCGAACGCTTCTTTTGTTGCTTCTTCATCATTATAGTACCCTACCATAACGTTTGTACCCTTGATGTAAATTTCGCCTATACCGTTTTCATCGGGATTTTTGATTTTCACTTCGTTACAGTCAAGGACACGTCCTACACTGCCGTATCGGTTAGCCATATTTCTGTTAACGGCAACAATCGGAGCGCACTCCGTTATTCCGTAACCGTTGAGTATGTTAATTCCCATTGAGCTTAACTCAAAAGCTATCTTTTCGCTCAACGGGGCACCGCCGCAAACCATAAGCTCAAGCCTGCCGCCGAGGTTATCGAGAACCTCTTTAAAGAGCTTTCTTCTTACATCTATTCCGAATTTCATAAGAATATTGCTAACTTTAATTCCCGTTTTCAGTTTTTCTTCCTGACCGTTTGCCTTTGCGGTTGCCCAAATTTTCTTATATATAAGCTCTGCCATCATCGGCACGCAAAAAGCTGCGGTGGCACCGACTTTGACCATATCCGCCTGAATATTTCTCAAGCTTGTGGTCATATAAATCGCTGCACCGAAAATCATCGGAACAAGTATGTTAGCAACCAACCCGAAAGTGTGGTGGAGCGGAAGTGCAAGAACACCGCATCCCTCACCCTGAGAATTACGGCAAGCCGAAGCCGCATCGGAGGCAATGCTGAGCTGCGTGAGCATAACGCCCTTGCTTTTGCCCGTTGTTCCCGAAGTGTAAACTATTGCGGCAAGGTCATCGGGTTTGACATCACGGTTTTTGTAGCTTTTGTCACCCGACAAAACAAGCTTTTTGCCTTCATCTATAAATGCATGCATTTCGCTTTTGCAAAGGTAAAAGCTCAATCCCAAATCATTTTCCATAAATTTTTCGGCAATATCAGCATAAACCTTTGAATATATAACACCGACACATTCGCTGTTTTTGACGTTAAAAATCAAATCGTCAAGAGGCAAATCTTTATCAAGAGGAACGGCAACCATCCCGGATGTTGTAATACCGAAATAAGCAAGCAGCCACTCATAGCTGTTTTCACCGAGGATTGCTATTTTATCGCCCTTTTTAAGTCCTTTTGAAATAAGATAAGTTCCTACATACTCAACTTCATTCTTAAATTGAATATACGTCTTCACGACGTCTTCGCCACCCCTTACGGGGATAATGAAGGCATCGTTTTTTCCGTGTTTTTCTGCGGAAAAATTTATAATATCACTTATTATTTTCGCATCAATCGACTCATAAAGCGGATAATGCTTTTTTATGCCGACGTGCTTACAATAATTCTTATTTCTCATTATCAATAACCTTTTCTTTGCACGTTCAAACCTCACCGCCGGGCATTATCCCCTTTTTCGTGCAGCCTTTTCTTCTTTTCGTTTACGGTCGATTTCATTGAAAATTTCTTCTGTTGCAAGAGCCACCTTGGTAACCGAAAAATCGCAGTTTTCCGGGAAAACATACCAAGTGTCTTCCATTGTGTTAAGGTCAATACAGTCACGTCTGTTGCCGAAGCGGTAATCATACTCTATATGGCAGGCATACTGCATTGCGGCGGGAATTTCCATCTTCATAGGTTCGTTATCATATTCCCTCGTAACCTCAACCTTAAAGCCGTTCTTATCGTGTATAAGCTTGCCGTGACCTATATGCACAAAGCCCTTTGAATTGGGCAAATCGTTAACGTCACAGTCACATTCAAGACGGTATCTGCCCTCAAGAACTTCCTTTTTGACCTGTTCACGCTCCCAATCGTACCAATCGGTCGGGAACTTGAACTCTGTTTCGCCCTCGTCTGCTTTCATATCGCCGTATTCACCGAGCGTCCACGATTTTCCGCAATGTGTGCAGTAAACCTTTGCACCCTCGGATTTCATCTTATACTCTGTCATACAGTGCGGGCATTGGTAAAGAACCTTATGAAGACCTTTTGCACGGTTTTTATAAGGTATTCTTATTTTGTTTTCATACTGCCATTTGAAATCGTCATTTTGAAGATGTTCTCTGATTTTTGCATTGATTTCATCAGCCGATGCCTCTTTAAGCTCCTCCGGCTTATAAATACAAGTCATTGTAGCTTCAACGGGTTTAATATATCTTCTTTTTGAATTCCAAAAAGGCTGGTAAAGGTGATGTCCCGACATTTTAAGCGTTACAATGGGAACACCCTGATATTTGCACATTTGACCGAGTGAATCCGGCATAACCTCGGTTTTACCGCAGTGAGAATATCTCGCTTCGGCATAAATACCGTAAACCTGACCGTCCGCAATCGCTTTTTTGCAACTGCGAATAACACTGAGGTCTGTTGTAAACTTTCTTTTGGGGATAGCACCGAGATGTCTGAGCGCCCATTCCCTGCCGATATAATCATCAACCGCAGCGGGGAAATAACCTCTGTCCGGTGCCAACATTCTGCTCATAATATAAAAATCGAAAAAAGCATTATGGTTGCAAATAAGGATATACGGCGGTTTGATTCCCTCCATATTTACCTTGTGAAGTTTTGCTCTGTGAATGTGCTTTTGCAAGTCGGAAAATGCCCATACAAGGGGCATAAAATACATAGCCTGCTTATAAGGCGGCTTTACCATATCAAACTTTTCGGTTGCGGGTGCTCCGTCCCTAACGTGCTTTCCGTATTTTTTACTCACATAATCACTCCTGAGAAAATTACTATGAAACGATAAGTATTATACTAATTTTTGACACGCCTTGTCAAGATACGGGGCTTTTTATTAAAAAAATATAATTGTTTGTTCACAAATTATTTATTTTTTTACATAAATTCGGTAATATTCTTTAAAAGCAAATAGAGCGTACAAACTGCACGCTCTGTTCGGCACTTATCCTATAAAGCTTCTCTTTTTTCTTATCATCGATGCGATAACGATTATCACAACAAGCACTGCAACCGCAACACCTGTTCCGAAAATAAGTCTGAAGGTTTTATCCGAATCTTTTTTTGCCGCCGCAGTACTTTCGGAGGTTGTTTCTTCCTCGGTTGTTTCTTCCTCCGTAACGCTGCCTATAACGGCAATTTCGGTTGTTGTTTCTTCCTCATCGGAAGTGGTTGTAGTTTCGTCCGTTTCAACGGTAGAGCCGTCACCTACAATAAGGAGCCACGTTTTGGTCACTCCGTTTTCGCTGATTGCTGTAATTGTCGTCATACCCTTTGAAAGTGTTTTTACGACACCCGACGAAGAAACGGTCGCAACCGATGTACGGCTTGAAGAATATGTTACACTGCCCGACATAGAGGAGGGTTTTGCAAGCTGGTATGCATTGCCTTTTTTAACACCGATGGTTTCAGTGGCGATAATTTTTGTTGTGGTTTCGCCGTTTGGAAGCTCCGTTGTGGTGGGCTTTGTTGTTGTAGTGGGTTTTGTTGTTGTGACGGGTTTTGTTGTTGTAGGCTTGGTTGTTGTGGGCTTTGCCGTAGTTGTGGTTGAGGAATTAAGATTAAGCGTAACACCGCTGACGGAAACGTAAACGGTATTGGCATCGCCGTCCGTACCGCTGGCACCGACAGTAAGATAAGATGAAGCGGTTGAGCTTGTAATAACCTTAAATGTAACTGTTGCGAGTGTACCCATTGAAGAAACGATTGAACCGTCGGCATTGATAAACGCACCTTTAATCGAAGCACCGTTCGGGTTTACACTTGCCAAAGAAAATTTTGAACCGGCAGAACCGACCGAGCTGCTTTGATATTGAAGCTGTGATGAATTATAAGTCAAAGAAAAATTGACACCTGCCATACCGGGGTTAGCGGTAAGGTTGACGGAAACCGTGACGGTATCGCCGTAGCTGACATTCGTTTTGCCTGTTGACGCCGAAATCGATGCCGAAGCGGCATTTGCAAACAGTGTGCAGGAAAAGAACATTGAAATTACAAGCAAAACCGATACAAATAATTTAAGCTTTTTCATAAATTCGGCATACCTCCCCATGAGGATGTGCCTCACCTACCTTCCGATACATATATACGTTTATTATACAATTTATTTGTTTTAAAGTCAAGCAAGCGAAAACGCTCTTTTCATTTATGATACTTGCTTGAATTTGAAATCATAAAACCTCTGTAAACCTGCTCCAAAAGCATTACCCTTGCAAGCTGATGAGGAAATGTCATCTCGGACATTGAGAGCTTCAGTTCGGCTTTTTTCTTTATGCTTTCGTCAAGTCCGTAAGAGCTGCCGATGACAAATGTTATTTCGCCGCACCCCGAAACAGCCGTGCTTTCAAAAAAACGGCTTAATTTTTCCGACGGCATTTGTTTGCCCTCAATACACATAGCCACAAGCTTTGAACCCTGCGGAACTTTTGAAAGGATATCCTTTGCTTCTTTTTTGAGAGCTTTTTCTATTTCCGCCGATGACGGATTATCACCGAGCTTTACGGGTTCAAGTTCTGTAATTTTAAGCCTGCAAAGAGTCGAAAGCCGTTTTTTATATTCGTCGCAGGCATCTTTTAAATATTTTTCTTTAAGCCGTCCCTCGGCTATAACCGTAATTCCGAGCATAAAAGCACTTCCTTTTAAAGACGAATCATCTTGTTTTTGTCGCCCGCCACCGTCAAAGTATAATCAACACCTATCCTTGCTCCGCACATATCAAGCTTGGAAAAGGTTTCCGAATATGCTTTGTCGGGAGTGTTGTTTTCGTGGCTTAAATGTCCGAGAACAAACCTTGTTGTGCCGCCCGAAAGCAGTGCTGCGGCTGTTTGAGCGCAAGCCTCGTTTGAAAGGTGTCCGTATTCTGACAAAATCCTCTTTTTCAGTTCAAAAGGATAACTGCCGTGCTTGAGCATATCTACATCGTGATTCGATTCGAGCAAAACCAAATCGCTCTTACCGATACCCGCCATAACTTCATCGCTTACATACCCCAAATCGGTACAAACGGAAACCTTTCTCTCGTCAGGCAAAAAGAAGCTGTAGCCTTGGCTTTTCGGAGTGTCGTGGGATGTCAAAAAAGCTTTAACGCCTATACCGGCGATTTCCGTCTCCGAGGACATCTCTTTACATTCAACACCCGACGGAATACAGCCGTTTTTACAAAGTGCCTCAAGAGTTTCCGCAGAAGAAAAAACAGGTACCTTATATTTTGACAAAAACACCTTCAAACCTTTGATGTGGTCGGAATGTTCGTGTGTTATAAAAACACCCTTGACCGTTTCAAGGTCTATGCCTTGAAAGTCGCAAGCTTCCCTCAGCTTTTTCAGTGAAACACCTATATCCACAAGCACACCGCTTTGTGCCATTCCGACATATGTACTGTTACCGCTGCTTGATGAATACAGCGAACAAAATCTTGCCAAAGCCTTTACCTCCGAAAAAACCCACTCTCAACAAAAATGAAAGTGGGATTCAATAATTTATTTAATTAACCTGCATTAACCGTTGTCTGCGGCTGTCTTACTTCAACACGCTTGATATCCGCACCCACGTTGCGAAGCTTTAATACAACATCTTCGTATCCTCTGTCAATATACTTTATATCCTCTATTTCCGTTTGTCCGTCAGCACACAATCCGGCAATTATCATCGCCGCACCTGCTCTGAGATCAACAGCCTTTACAGGTGCGCCTTTGAGCCTTTCGACGCCCTCTATCACAGCAACACTGCCGTTGACTTGAACTTTAGCACCGAAACGAAGGAGCTGTTCTATATAACGGAATCGGCTGTCCCAAACGCTTTCCGAAATTATGCTTGTCCCGTCAGCCATTGACAGCAAAACCGCCATCTGCGGCTGCATATCGGTCGGAAATCCAGGATGCGGCATTGTCTTGACGTTACATTTTCTCGGTCTTTTCGTGCTTACGATTCTTACAGCCTCGTCATATTCCTCCACAATCACACCACATTCTTCAAGCTTGGAGGTTATCGATTCAAGATGTTTCGGAATGACGTGGTTAATAAGCACATCACCGCCTGCCGCAGCCGCCGCAACCATATAAGTTCCCGCTTCAATTTGGTCGGGAACCACGGAATATGTGCAGCCGTGCAGAGTTTCCACTCCTCTGATTTTTATAACGTCCGTTCCCGCGCCTCTGACATCGGCACCCATAGTGTTAAGGAAATTTGCCAAATCGACTATGTGCGGTTCTTTCGCCGCATTTTCGATTATGGTAAGTCCTCTTGCTTTGACGGAAGCGAGCATTATATTCATTGTAGCTCCGACAGACACCACATCCATATAAATGGAGCTGCCGTACATATTTTCTTGCGCACACGCATCGACAATAGCATTTTCTATATTTACGGTGCATCCCAAGGCTTCAAAACCTTTTATATGCTGGTCAATGGGACGCACACCGAAAAAACATCCTCCCGGCATTGCAACCCTTGCCTTTGAAAATCTGCCGAGCAAGGCACCTATAAAATAATACGAAGCTCTCATCTGCTTTGCATATTCGTAAGGCACTTCGCTTGAAGACACAAACCTTGTGTCAACTTCGATTGTACTTCTGTTAATATATTTAACGCCCGCACCGAGCATGGAAAGAATTTCCACCATCAGCTTAACATCACTGATATCGGGCAAATTTTCGATTCTGCAAATATCTTCCGCCAAAATAGTTGCGGGCAAAATTGCCAATGCCGCATTTTTCGCACCGCTTATATCAATCTCCCCATGGAGCTTATTGCCGCCGTTAATTACGATTTTTTCCAATCCTGCACACTCTCCTTCATGTCTGCGTAACACATTTTGATATGTTTTTGCCACGCAGAGAATTTTGAAAATCGTGGCTCACTATATGTTGTATCTGAAAATAAGAAAATGTTTACATTTGTTAAACTATTTTGAAATGCCGATAAGCACCCATAGTCACGCTAAGATATTATAACACCATATCTCGTAAAAATAAAGAGTTTTTAAGAAAATATTTTGCCAATCTTAATAATTGTAATCTAATTGTAAATTTTTACCTGTTTTTGTAACCGTATTGTATTTTATCAATATTTTGTGTTTTTTGCGGCGAATTATAAACTGTTTGTTTTTTTATTTTTTAAAATTTTTTGCGACAGTTTTTCCATATCCTCCCACAAAGGCGCTTCCACGCAAATACTCTTGCCCGTAACGGGATGTGTAAAGGTCATTTTCGCACAATGCAGTGCGTGTCTTTTTATTTCATCGGAGGCTTTGCCGTACATCGTGTCACCAGTAAGAGGTACACCGAGAAACGCAAAATGAACCCTTATCTGATGTGTTCTTCCCGTTTCAAGATGTATTTTGAGCAGCGTTCTTTCGCCGTTTGTCGCCAAAGCGGTGTAGTGAGTGACAGCTCTGTCTCCCTCATCGCCTGCGGCACGCACGCTTTTCATCGGGTCGGGGCGGTATATCGGCTTGTCGATTGTGCCACAGCCGTATAATTCGCCGTCAGCCACGGCGATATATTCTTTTTTTACTTTTTCCTGCGAAAGACGTGAAGCGGCATAACCGTTAAGGGCAAGAAGAATCAA
Source organism: uncultured Eubacteriales bacterium (assembly GCA_964474295.1). GTDB lineage: Bacteria > Bacillota > Clostridia > Oscillospirales > Acutalibacteraceae > SIG575. The sequence continues at coordinate 5,367 of CAYYRN010000004.1, read as the reverse complement.
GCCCGATGTACCTTTATCGAGCCTGCCGACTGCTCTGAAAACGGACGATTTGTTTTTTGAAGCAAGATATCCCGCAACCACATTGGCAAGCGTATCGCCTTGATGATTGTGAGTGGGATGAACCGCAATAAACGGGCTTTTATTTATTATCAGTATATCCTCATCCTCAAAAACAACGTCAAGCTCTCCGTCAACACGTTCAAGATTGCTTTGTCCCTGCGGTATGTTCACACTTAACACGTCACCCGTATGTATTCGGTCGATTGTTCTGATATGTTCTCCGTTTAGCAATATACCGTTCGGCACTGTTTTCAAGTGAGCGACAAGCCTTGCCGAAAGCTTTGCTTCGCCTCGCAAATACCACAGTACCTTATCTCCGTCAAATTTTTCTTCAATTTTATAATCGATTCTGCGCATATTCTTCACCTACGGATTAATTATAACACACACTCGAAAACGTCACAAGAAATCACAGAATTTTTAGTGGAAATTTGTAAAAATCTATTGCAAAATTATCTCATTATGGTATGATTAATACAAAATAATGCAAATTAAATTTATGGAGGCATTACTTATGGAAAAAAAATTAAGAATCGGTATTATCGGATGCGGCGGCATTGCAAACGGCAAGCATATGCCGGCGCTGAAGAAATTGAGCGACAAAGCCGAAATGGTTGCTTTCTGCGATATTATCGAAGAAAAAGCAGTTGCCGCGGCTGAAAAATTCGGAACGGAAGATGCAAAAGTTTACACAGATTACAAAGAACTTTTGAAAGACGAAACAATCGATTTGGTTCACGTCTGCACACCTAACCGTTCGCACAGCTTTATCACGGTTGATTCCCTTGAAGCAGGAAAACACGTAATGTGCGAAAAGCCTATGGCAAAAACATATGCCGAGGCTCAAAAAATGCTCGAAGCCGCACACAGAACTGGCAAAAAGCTTACAATCGGATATCAGTGCCGCAACACTCCCGAAGCTCTTTACCTTAAAGAATGTTGCAAAAACGAGGAACTCGGTGAAATCTATTTTGCAAAAGCTCACGCTTTAAGACGCCGTGCAGTTCCCACCTGGGGTGTTTTCCTCAACGAATATGAGCAAGGCGGCGGTTCGCTTATCGATATCGGCACTCACGCACTTGACCTTACTCTTTGGATGATGAACAACTACAAACCCAAAATGGTTGTCGGCACGACATACAAAAAGCTCGGTGACCAGAAAAACTCCGCTAACGCTTGGGGCGATTGGGATCCCGAAAAATTCACGGTCGAGGATTCCGCTTTCGGCTTTATCGTTATGGAAAACGGTGCAACAATCGTTCTTGAATCAAGCTGGGCACTCAACATCAGAAAGCCTCTTGAAGCCGCTACAACACTTTGCGGTACAAAAGGCGGTGCCGATATGCTCGACGGACTTCACATCAACTATGTAAAAAACAACCGTCAGGTTGTTGAAGAACCTAACTTTGACGCAGGCGGTGTTGCTTTCTTTGACGGCGAAAAAGTAAGCAGTGCGGAAATCGAAGCAAAGCTTTGGCTTGATGCCATTATCAACGATACCGAGGTAAACACAAAGCCGGAGCAGGCAATTGTCGTCACCCAGATTCTCGAAGCTATTTACGAATCTTCAAAAACAGGCAAGCCCGTTTACCTTTCATAACAACTTTACCGAGGAGGATAAAGCAATATGAAACTTGCAGTACAGCTTTACACGCTGAGGAACGATTATAAAAACGGCGATGAGTTTTTGGAGCTTCTCGGCAAGGTTAAGGAAATCGGCTTTGACGGTGTGGAATTTGCGGGATTTGCCGGGCTTGAGCCGGAAGTCATAAAGGAAGCACTTGACAAGCTCGGTCTTACGGCAGTAGGCTGCCATATGGGACTTGATGACCTGAAAGAGCCGAAGCTTGAAGAAACGGTGAAGGCCGCAAAAGTTCTCGGAATGAAGTATATCGGCATAGGCGGTGCCGCACACAGCACAAAAGAAGATGTCAAAATTCTCTGTGATGTTTTCGGACACGCAAACGAAAAATACGCAGACGACGGACTTAAATTCTATTACCATAACCATACCGAAGAATTTGAAATCAAATTCGGTGACGTACTTTGTATGGATGCGATTTCCGACAAAGCTTACCTTGAGGTCGATACCTATTGGAGCTATTGCGGAGGTGCGGATAATTACGATTACATCACAAAAAATAAAGATAGAATAATCCTCCTTCACATCAAGGACGGTATTGACAGAAAGCCGTGTTCTCTCGGTGATGGAAACAATGACTTGATTCCCGTTTTCAAGGCTGCGGAAGAAATCGGCATTGAATGGCTTGTTCTTGAAAACGATGAACCCGTACCGACAGGAATCGAGGACATCACAAGAAGCATGGCTTATTTTAAAGCAAATTTATAACAAAAGAGGTAAAACAAATGAAACTCGGTGTTTTCACAACGCTTCTCAGCGACAAATCGCTTGACGAAGCTTTGGCATATTTTAAATCAAAAGGAATAGAAATGGTTGAAATCGGCTGCGGAGGTTTTCCGGGAAACGCTCACGCAAACCCCGAAATCCTTTTAAATGACGAAAAAGCTTTTGATGAATTTAAGGCAACAATCGAAAAGTACGGTCTTGAAATCAGTGCTTTGAGCTGTCACGGCAACCCCGTACACCCAAACAAAGAAATTGCCGCCGAATTTGACAAAGTTATCCACGACACAATCCTCCTTGCCGAGAAGCTCGGTATTCATCAAATTAATACTTTTTCGGGATGTCCCGGTGATTGGGAGGGTGCAAAATATCCGAACTGGGTAACTTGCCCGTGGCCAAACGATTTCGGAGAAATTCTCGATTACCAGTGGAACGATGTGCTTATCCCCTATTGGAAAAAGACTGTTGCGTTCGCAAAAGAACACGGCGTTGACAAAATCGCACTTGAGCTTCACCCCGGATTCTGTGTTTACAACACCGAATCGCTTTTGAAGCTTCGTGAAGCTGTCGGCCCTGAAATCGGTGCAAACTTTGACCCCAGCCATCTTATTTGGCAGGGCATTGAGCCTGTTGCGGCAATCAGAAAGCTCGGAGATGCCATTTTCCATTTCCATGCAAAAGACACAAAGCTTGACAAGTACAACACTGCCGTGAACGGTGTTCTTGACACAAAGCCTTATTCGGACGAAATAAACCGTTCGTGGATTTTCCGCAGTGTCGGCTACGGAAACGATGCTTCCTATTGGAAAGACATAATCAGCAACCTCAGACTTGTCGGCTACGATTACGCTATCAGCATTGAGCATGAAGACAGTCTTATGAGCCAGGACGAAGGCCTCACAAAAGCAGTCGAAATGCTCAAAGATGTTCTTATCACTCAGTCAACAGGAGAAATGTGGTGGGTATAATCCCCTAAGAAATCTGCCGTGAGCTTATCGGTCAGATTGTTAAAATTTTCAAATTAAAAAGCATAAAATTAGGATTCCTTTCGGTGTTTAAAACCAAAAGGAATCCTTTTTGTTATGTTAAATTGTGCTGTGTTCGATATGACGGGCAAAACGAAGATTACCGTCAAAACACAATTTCCATTTCTCTGCGCTGTGTTTTGAAGCCGCATTTTTCATAGAAGCTCACAGCGTTTTCGTTAAACTCCCAAACATTAAGTTCAACCGCGCAAGCACCCGACTTTTTCGCTTCCTCCGTGACCACATTCAACAGTTTCTTTCCTATGTGCTGTTTACGGCATTTTTCATCCACACAGAAATCGTCTATATAGACAAATTTCCTATCGACAAAAGTGCTGCTTGAAGTGACGGTTTTTATTTGGCAAAACGCATACCCCACAACGTTGTCATCTTCATCAGCCGCAACATATATCGGGGATTCGGCATCTTTTAAAATTTCGATTATATCTTTTTCGTCATACTTTTGCAAATTATCCCTGTAAATGTCGGGTCTTCCTTTGTGATGCAGCTCTCCTATACCCACCAGCATATCGGCAATTTTAGGTGCATCCCTTTCTTCCGCTTTTCTGATTCTGATTTCCATAACTTTTACTCTGCTTTACCGCTTTTTCTTTTTCTTAAAATTATAACAACAGCGAAAGCCGCAATCAAAACAACCGCCACCGTAATCGGTATGATTATTCTCGCACCGCCGCTTTTTTTCGCCTCGTTTTTTGCTGCCGCAACGGCTTTTTCGGTAGTTTCTTCCGTCGTCTTATCCGAGTTATCCTTTAACGAAGCAGTTTCCGATTCGCTGACAGGTTCGGTCTTTTTTTCAGTGGCAGGTAACGGCTTTGTTGCTTTTTCGCTTTTGGCACAAACCACCAAGCCGTCAAAATCGGCACCGTGCAAATCAATATTTTTCCACTCGGAAATCGTTCCCTCATATTTAAGCTCGGTAAGCTTCGGGCAATCATATAAAACATTCGGGCCAAAGCTTTTCAGCGTTTTCGGTATGGTAATTTTTTTGAGATTTGCACATGACACAAAAACATCATTATAAACTTCTTTTACCGAATTCAAGTTGATGACAACAAGATTATTACAACCCTTAAAAGCACAAACATCAACGCTTTTAACGCTTGCGGGCAATGTAAATTCCTTTATGGGTGAATTTTGCGGAAATCTAATCAAGATGCTTTTTTCTTTGTTATAAAGCACACCGTTTTCATCACTGCCGAAAAGATTATTTTCTTTGCTCACTTCAAATGCTTTTATTGAAGAACAGCCGTCAAAAGGAGCAAAATCGCCTCCGTCGAGTTCCTTAACTGAAGAAGAAATGACAACTTTTTCAAGATTTACGCATCCTGAAAACGCTTTCTGATTTGTTTTTTCGGTGTTTTCTGGATAAACATAAGTTTTCAAAGGACAATTTTTCGGCACATCAATCAATACGGTTTTATCTTTATTGTACAACACACCGTTTTCATCGTTTGAAAAGCATGGGTTATCTTTATCTACCTTGTAGCTTTCAAGCTGTTTCATACTTGAATAAAATGCTTCCTGAAAATCGGAATCGCCAAATTCTTCAAGTGTTTTCGGCAAAACAATACTCTTGATTTCGGTATCTTCATCTCCAAAGGTTTTCGCTGATATCGTTGTTACGGGATAACCGTTTATTTTTTCGGGAATAACAAATGTTCCGCTTGCTTTACCGGTGTAACCGTATATGTGAACCTCGCCGTCAACTACATTGTATTTAAAAAATTCTTCTTTAGTTTCGGCATTGCCGGTCACACAAAACAAGCTTAGCAAAACAGTCATAATCATTAAAACAGCTATAATTTTTTTGATTTTCATATCGGTCACTCCTTTTTATTTTATTATCCAAGCTCAAATACGATTCTGTATTCTTTTGTTGTTCCGTCATCGAGAGTA